>JAJFHF010000266.1 GCA_021775775.1 Hyphomicrobiaceae bacterium | reverse complement strand
CTGGCATCAATGTGATGCAAGATTGTCATGGAAATAAGCTGATCATCTTTTGCCAACCGAATGCCGCGTACACCAGTAGAGCTACGCCCTGCAAACACCCGCACATCAGTAACAGGAAAACGAATGGCTTGGCCCTTAACGCTAGTCAACAGCACATCATTATTGTCCGTGCAAATATCCACGCCAATAATCTGATCGCCCTCATCAAGCTTCATGGCAATCTTACCATTCTGACGAACTTCAACAAAGTCAGACAGATCATTACGCCTAACATTGCCAGATTGCGTTGCAAACATCACATGCAACTGTGCCCACGAAGTTTCATCTTCAGGCAACGGCATGATGGTTGTAATGCGTTCATCTTGCTCGAGAGGCAACAGATTGATAAGAGCTTTACCGCGCGATTGTGGCGCCGCTTGAGGCAAACGCCACACTTTCATCTTGTAAACCATCCCACGCGAGGAAAAGAACAAGATCGGTGTATGCGTATTGGCGACAAAGATCTTGGCAACAAAATCCTCATCACGCGTGGCCATCCCAGAACGCCCTTTGCCGCCGCGCCGTTGAGCACGATAAGTCGATAAAGGCACCCGTTTAATATAACCTTTGTGAGAAACGGTAACCACCATATCCTCTTTGGCAATCAAATCTTCATCATCAACATCACCATCATAATCAAGAATCTCAGTGCGCCGCGGCGTACCAAATTCTGATTGTATATCAGTGAGTTCTGTCTTGACAATGTCAATCATCCGCTCGCGAGAGCCTAAAATGGCCAAATAATCTTTGATGGTTTCACCAAGTTTGTGCAACTCATCAGATAGCTCATCACGACCAAGAGCAGTCAAGCGCTGCAACCGCAAATCCAAAATGGCGCGAGATTGTGCTTCTGATAATTTATAGGTCCCTGTGTCAGAAACTTTGTGGCGCGGGTCTGCAATCAGCTCAACCAACGGGGCAATATCTTTTGCTGGCCAATCACGTGCCATCAATTGCTCACGGGCCGTTTGCGGATTTGGCGCATGACGGATCAAATGAATGATCTCATCAATGTTTGCCACAGCAATGGCCAAACCAACCAACACATGCGCCCGATCGCGTGCTTTATTAAGCAAAAACTTCGTGCGCCGCGAAACCACCTCTTGGCGAAAATCTGTAAAGGCACGAATAAAATCAAGTAGATTAAGCAACTCTGGTTTGCCGCTATTCAGCGCCACCAAATTACAACCAAAACTACTTTGCAAAGGTGAGTAACGATAGACCTGATTAAGCACCACATCAGGCACCGCATCACGCTTTAATTCGATCACAACCCGCATACCATCACGATCAGACTCATCACGAATATCGGCAATGCCTTCAATGCGTTTATCACGAACAAGTTCCGCAATTTTCTCAATCATCGAGGCTTTGTTCACCTGATAAGGAATTTCAGTAATCACCAAGGCAAAACGATCTTTTCGAATCTCTTCCGTTGTGGCACGCCCGCGCATCACAACCGAGCCCTTGCCTTTCAAATAGGCCGAGCGAATGCCAGAGCGCCCCAAAATCATCCCACCTGTCGGAAAGTCTGGCCCCGGTATATGGTCTTGCAACTGTTCAATTTCAATCTCAGGGTCTTCAAGATAAGCAATACACCCATCAATCACTTCAGACAGATTGTGCGGCGGAATATTCGTCGCCATACCAACGGCAATACCGCCAGCCCCATTCACCAAAAGGTTAGGAAATTTAGCCGGCAACACCTGCGGTTCAGATTCAGAGGCGTCATAGTTGTCTTGGAAATCAACGGTATCTTTGTCAATATCATCAAGTAAATAATGAGCAACCTTTTTAAGCCTACATTCGGTATAACGCATGGCTGCTGCACGATCACCATCAACAGAGCCAAAATTACCCTGTCCATCAATGAGCGGCAAACGCAGTGAAAAATCTTGCGCCATACGCACCAAAGCATCATAAATCGCGCTATCACCGTGAGGGTGATATTTACCCATCACATCACCAACAACACGCGCTGATTTGCGATAGGGTTTATTCCACTCATAGCTACTTTCATGCATCGAATAAAGGATCCGGCGGTGAACGGGCTTAAGACCATCACGCACATCAGGCAGAGCACGTGAAACAATCACGCTCATGGCATAGTCAAGATAAGACCGGCGCATTTCATCTGTTATGAGGATCGGGCGGATATCTGGTGCTGATCCACCCTCATCAATATTATCTTTATCGCTCAATTGCGCAATTCCATATCTAAGTTATAATAATCGTATGTTAGCCAATGACCTCTAAACTTATAAAAAACGAAGAGAAACAGGACAAAAACCTCACTAGCTATACCCTGTTCCATTCACTCATACCAGCCATTTTAGGACGAATAATCCCTTTCTTTGGGGATATTCCTCATATAAATTGAGACCAGTTTTTAAATATATTACAAAGATGTCACCCAAACCCAGTAAAACACTGGAAATGACAATAAAAAAGGATCTAAAAATGGCGGCGCACGGCTCAAAAAAAGTCATATATGCAGCACTTCTTGGCAATGGTTTAATCGCCATTACTAAGTTTATTGCGAGCTCTTACACCGGTTCATCCGCTATGCTCTCAGAAGCCATTCACTCTGTCGTCGATACCGGCAACCAAGGTCTCTTGCTCTATGGCATCAAACGTTCAAACAAACCAAAAGATGAGCGCCACCCCTTTGGCTATGGCATGGAGATTTATTTTTGGGCCTTTGTTGTCGCCATTCTCATTTTTGCCGTCGGCTCAGGTATATCCATCTATGAAGGCATCCATAAATTACACAACCCAGGAGAAATTAGCAGCCCCTACATTAACTACATTGTGTTAAGTCTTGCCATGGTTTTTGAAGGCGTCGCTTGGTACATCGCTTATAAAGAGTTTGTCAAAGTTAAGGGCGATCATGGTCTCTTTCAAGCCGTGCGCCATTCCAAAGATCCAACTGTTTTCACTGTCCTTTTTGAAGACACAGCAGCAATGTTAGGTCTTATGGTTGCCTTTGTTGGTATTTTTCTTGCCAGCCAATATGGTGTTGTTTGGGCAGATGGCGTCGCCTCAATCGTCATTGGGGTAATCCTTGCCGCCACTGCTATTTTATTGGCTTATGAAACCAAGGGACTTCTCATTGGCGAAGCGGCCAACCCTGCGCTCATCAGCTCGATTGAAGCAATCATCAAAGACCCACAATCAATTTTATATGTGAATGAAATTCGTTCAATGCATATGGGGCCGTATGATATTCTTTTGGCATTAAGCTTGGATTTCCAAGATGATATCAAATCTTTCGAAGTCGAGAAAAAGATCTCTGATTTAGAAAAAGAAATCAAAACCAAACATCCAGAAATCAAACATCTGTTCATCGAAGTACAAAGCAAAACCAGCCATGAAGCTGATATGATTGCGGCAAAGACAACAGAAGATAAACCTGCTTAATCGCACACCTCCAAATACGGCTCAATCGGGAGAAACCAATGAAATACACAACCCTTGGCACGACGGACTTGAAAATCAGCCAAATCTGTCTTGGCACCATGACATGGGGCAATCACAACAATCAAGAAGAAGGCCACGCACAAATGGATTACGCCCTAGAGCAAGGCGTGACCTTTTGGGACACCTCCGAGATGTATGCCGTGCCCCCCACCAAAGAAACCTATGGGACTACCGAGACCATCATAGGCAATTGGTTTGAGAAAAACGGCCGGCGCGATGAAGTGATCTTGGCCAGCAAAATATCGCCCGAACTCCCCTACATTCGCAAAAACAACCTCATTGATCGCCCCAACATCCTAAAAGCAGTGGATGATAGTTTAACGCGGCTCAAAACAGATTAT
The DNA here is from genome assembly GCA_021775775.1 of Hyphomicrobiaceae bacterium. GTDB lineage: Bacteria > Pseudomonadota > Alphaproteobacteria > Rhizobiales > HXMU1428-3 > HXMU1428-3. The sequence goes on along the minus strand of JAJFHF010000266.1, from coordinate 695 downwards.
ATTGATTTGTATCAGCTTCATTGGCCCTCAAATCGCCCAACCTATCATTTTAACCGTGACTGGGGCTATACACCCACAAAAACCGACAAGACCGCCCTCCTTGCCAACCAGATGGAAGTTCTAGAGACCCTAGACCAGTTAATCAAAGCCGGCAAAATCCGCCACTGGGGCCTATCCAATGAAACCGCCTGGGGGACAGTCCAATATTGTGAACTAGCGGAAAAAGCAAATGCCCCAAAACCCGCCAGCTTGCAAAATGAGTACAGTCTTATGCGACGCCGCGACGATCTTAACATCTCAGAAATTTGCATGATTGAAGGTCTGAGCTATCTGCCCTGGTCCCCTTTGGCAATGGGGGTTTTATCAGGCAAATATCTCGGCAACGCCAAACCAAAAGGGGCGCGCCTCACATATGATGAATTGTCTCAAACCAGATATGGCTATCGCCTAACTGATAATGTCGAGAAGGCAACCAAACTTTATGTTGAAGTCGCCAAAGCCAATGACCTAGATCCCAACCAAATGGCCATCGCCTTTTGCCTAACCCGCCCATTTGTGACCAGCCCAATCATCGGCGCCACCTCACTAGAGCAACTCACAACAAACATCGGTGCCATCAATTGTGAACTCAGCAAAGACGTCTTACAAGAAATTGAAAAAATCTACCAGCAATACCCTGTACCATTTTAAACGAG
>JAJFHF010000265.1 GCA_021775775.1 Hyphomicrobiaceae bacterium | reverse complement strand
GTTTGCATGCCCAGATAAGTCTCAGCTTGGACCAGATACACATTTTCAAAGCGCCCGAGATGATATAACCGCGTTAAAATTTCAATCAGTTGCAATTGATCATAAAGGTCATGCTCAAACCACAACTCAATACGATCATAGTGCTCATGATTGGCAATCAGCTTATCGCGGGCAACATAACTGGCCTTTAAACTATCTAAATCCCCCACACCGCGATCGCTCCAATAGTGTGATCGGATGGTTTGAAAATGATCGTAATCGCTCCCATCCATACTAAGGGCACTTAATGGCCCCTCATGCAAACTATCGCGCCACGGCGCCACCTGTCCGTCTTTACCAGCGCGCATTAACAAATCAGAGGCGCTATCACCATTGGTGAGTATTAAATCAACCATATTTTTAACCCCGACCGCGATAAGAAGGAACATTTTGATCTGGCAACCAAACCTTATCAGGGCAGGTGCCCATTTGCCAAAACACATCAATTGGCATGCCCCCGCGCGGGTACCAATAGCCACCGATGCGTAAAAAATGTGGGTCTAACAAATCAGCTATACGTTTGCCGATAGCCACCGTGCAATCTTCATGAAAAGCCCCGTGATTGCGAAATGAGCTTAAATAAAGTTTCAAAGATTTAGATTCAACCAGCCACTCTTTGGGTACATAATCAATCATCAGATGCGCAAAATCTGGCTGTCCCGTGACAGGGCAAAGTGATGTAAATTCCGGACAGGTAAAGCGCGCCACATAAGCTGTATCAGCTTGCGGGTTAGGGACTTTGTCTAAAGTTGCCTCTAATGGATTTGATGGGAGTTCAGATGACTGCCCCAATTGGGTTACATGTTTTTCAATATCACTCATGATTGGCTATGTTGAGATCCTCTATAAATGCAGCCTTCACCACAACTATCACGCATAACAGCCACTTCATAAAGTCCTGGTAGGTGAGGGGTTAGCTGTGTCCAAATCCACATAGACAAATGTTCTAACGTTGGTAAGTCGAGCCCATCTACATCTTCATTTAAAAACCGGTGGTCAAGCTTATCTTGAACGCTCTTTAAAATCTCTTCGACTTGACCAAGATGAAAAATGATGCCCGTTTGTGCTTTGGGCAATCCATCAAGAGTGACTTTGACCCGAAAGGAATGCCCATGGATCCGCCCATTAGGCGAACCTGGTTCACTGCCAGGTAAAAAATGAGCGGCTTCAAATTTGAATTCTTTAAAAATGCGCATAAATAAAACTATTTCAATCTATGTTAGAAAACACTGTTTTAAATTTTAAGGTATATCCAAGATTTTATGACTTTGTAGGCTCAGCTTCCATTGCGGGTGCGCTTTGCAATACGCAATTGTTTCGCCCGTTAGGTGATCAATATCCTCACCATCCATAGGTTGTAAATAAAAATGTTCAAAGTCCCAATCCAAAAAAGAAGGTAAATCAAGCCCCTTTTGGCCAAAAACCACCTTCAATTCATTGCCCGCTCGTTGAACAATTTGCGAGCCAATTTTGGGGCTAATGCAAATCCAATCAAGAGAGGGCGGAGCGCTAATGGTGCCATTACTCTCAACCGCGACATAAAATCCAACCCGCTTAAGAGCGGCAATCAAAGGCTCATCCACCTGCAACAAAGGCTCACCGCCTGTGAGAACAACCAATAACGGCATGCCTTTGGGGCTATTGGGGCTAGCCGTTTGATCTTTGCCCTCAACGGGCTGTAACAACTGACCAATTTCAGCCGCCTTTATTGCCAAGTCCTGGGGGCTTGCAAACTGCCCCCCATTCACACCATTGGTGCCAACAAAATCCGTATCGCAAAAGGAACAAACCGCGCTTTGCCGGTCTTGTTCGCGCCCAGACCATAAATTGCAGCCAGCAAAACGCACAAATACAGCAGGGCGCCCAGAATGTGTGCCTTCTCCTTGTAGGGTATAAAAAATCTCTTTTACTGAATACATTCGCAATCCAAAAATTAAAAAACAAGTTAAGGCAAGCGCTCATCAGCCACCAAGAGAGCTTTGCCAGTCTTTATACCCATTGGCCCGTAAGTGGCAAGCCGGGCAGTCATCACACCCATACCCCCACTCATACAAAGTTTCACGAACACCCTTATAGCAGGTATGGGTCGATCGTTGGATAATCTCAACAAGGCGCTCCCCGCCCAATTTGTGTGCCATAGACCAGCTCTCAGCTTTGGTTGACCACATCAAAGGGGTGTAAATTTCAAAGTTCGTATCCATGCCAAGATTGAGCGTTTTGTTCAGTTGTTTCAAGGTATCATCACGGCAGTCAGGATAACCAGAATAATCTGTTTGGCACATCCCGCCAACAAGAACACCTAAGTTACGATTGTAGCCAATCACCCCTGCATAGTGAAAAAAGAATAAATTGCGCCCAGGTACAAATGTTGTTGGCAGCCCGTTATCTGCGGTGGTAATTTCTTGGGTCTCATCGGTCAACGCACTAGATGACAAATTTGAAAAAGTTGTCAGGTCAAGCACTTGATCAGGCCCCAATTTGCTCCCCCAATCAGAAAACTGCGCTTTAAGTTGATCGCGCACATCCAAACGGCAACGAAGCTCAACATCATTACGCTGACCATAATTAAATCCAACCGTTTCAACATAGTCATATTGGGACAAAGCAAAAGCCAGACAAGTGGAAGAATCTTGCCCCCCAGAGAACAAAACCAAAGCCCGCTTCTTGCTCAGCGCTCTACCATTTGTCATAAGAGTTGTTCCCTTTGGTGTTCAACAAAATCAAAACCCCACCCGAAAGGGGGCCTTTTAACCTACCCCAAAATTTGAAGCTGACCCCTAACATGTGTGTGATATAAGTAAAAGCCCCCAAATCAGTGCTTTTTTTAAAGATCTCTCTTTCCCTGGTTGATCAAGTAGGTTAAAACCCGCCCAACAAAGAAATTATATTTTTTCGATCAAAACTTAAAGTTAATACACCTCTTTCGAAAGGCTAATTTAATGACCGCTATTGTTGATATCATTGCCCGTGAAATTCTAGACAGCCGAGGCAACCCAACAATTGAAGTTGATGTGATGCTAGAAGACGGCTCTGGCGGCCGCGCTGGCGTCCCATCTGGTGCCTCAACGGGGGCACATGAAGCCCATGAGTTGCGCGATGGCGATGATCGTTATGGTGGCAAAGGCGTGCTTAATGCCGTTGAAGCTGTCAATGGAGAGCTGTTTGATTGCTTGCAAGGCTTAGAGGCTGAAGATCAGCGCCGTATTGACCAGGTCATGTGCGAACTAGATGGCACTCAAAATAAAAGCCGCCTTGGTGCCAATGCTATTCTGGGTACATCTTTAGCTGTGGCAAAAGCTGCCGCTCAAGCAGCTAACTTACACCTATATCGATATTTAGGAGGCGCGGGAGCTCATACCCTTCCTGTCCCTATGATGAACATCATCAATGGCGGCGAACATGCTGACAACCCAATTGACATTCAAGAATTTATGATCATGCCGGTCTCCGCGCCGTCCATAAGCGAAGCAGTGCGCATGGGCGCAGAAGTGTTTCACAAACTAAAAAAAGCCCTTCAAGACGCTGGCCATAACACCAATGTTGGTGATGAAGGCGGCTTTGCCCCCGGCCTGGCGTCATCTCAAGAAGCACTAGAATTTATCAGCAAAGCAATTGAAGCCGCTGGCTTTAAAGCAGGAGAAGATATTTTTATTGCTCTCGATTCAGCATCAACTGAATTTTTCAAAGATGGAAAATACAATCTCAAAGGCGAAGGCAAAATCCTCGACGCCGGCGGCATGATTGATTATTACGAAAACCTTATGTCAAATTTCCCTATTATTTCAATCGAAGATGGTCTAGCTGAAGATGATTGGGATGGCTGGAAGGCTATGACGGATCGCTTAGGAGACAAGTGCCAACTCGTGGGTGATGATTTGTTCGTCACCAACCCAGCCCGCCTCAAGACCGGCATTGAAAAAGGCACAGCCAATTCCATTCTTGTAAAAGTCAATCAAATTGGCACCCT
>JAJFHF010000264.1 GCA_021775775.1 Hyphomicrobiaceae bacterium | reverse complement strand
GCGGGTTCATCATCGGCGATGTTATAGATCGCGCCGGGATTAGGGTTTTGCATCGACGCGATCAAGGTTGCTGCTATGTCATCGACGTGAGCGCGGTTAAAGACCTGGCCCTTTTTATCAATGCGCCGGGCTGTGCCTGCTTTTAGTTTGTTCTGGGGCCCGCGGCCCGGGCCGTAAATACCCGGTAGTCTGAAAATATGAACGGGTAAATTTATCTCTTTGTGCAATTGGAACCATTGATTTTCAGCCTTTTTTCGCCATTGGGAGCGTTCAGAGCTGGGGTTTGTGGCGCTCTCCTCTGTGACCCAATCGCCATCATGATTGCCATAGACACCCACGGTTGAGAGATAGCCAACCCAGTGGAGGTTTTTGTTAGCTTTGATATCTTGCTCGTAATGCTTCAAAACCAGGTCGCCCTCTTCTTTTGGGCTAATGGAAATGAGCATGTTATTGGCTTGGCTTATGACTTCGCCGACATCTTTCTTATGCTGTGTACCTTCAAACAAAATCGGTTGCGCGCCCGCTTCCTTTATATTTTCCAAATTGCGACCGGTCCGGGTGGTGCCCCACATGGTTTTAGCTTGAGGCAGGTTTTCTGCGCGCATTTGTTGCATCATGCATTTGGCTGTATAGCCAGCGCCTAGATACAGACATGTGTTGTTATTGTTCATTGTTTGTCCCCTTGAAGCTGGTGCCATTCGTTCAGCACATCTTGATTGTTTTCCGTTGCCATCTCATTTGTTTCTAGGTCATGCCATTCTTGCTCACTGGCCAATTGTTTATAAGCCCAGATCGCACTGGCACGAACCATGGGAGGCTCCGTTTTGTTTTGTAAAATTGTGAGCACTGGTCTTTTTAAGGTTTGGTCGTTTGAATTGCCAGCTGCCATTAAACAATTGCGGATAAAATTATCACGTCCCGTGCGTTTGATCGGGGTGCCTTTGAAGCGTTCCCTGAATGCAAGATCATCCATTGATAATAAAACATTCAAAGGTGGATTGTCTGTATCCGTGCGCGCATGAAACCGTTGCTCGCTTGCGGTTTTGGCAAATTTATTCCACGGGCAAATGGCCAAACAATCATCACAGCCATAAATGCGGTTGCCCATTGCGCGGCGAAACTCTATTGGGATCATGCCTTTATGCTCAATGGTGAGATAACTTATGCAGCGCCGTGCCTCAAGGCGATAGGGCTCATCAAAAGCATTGGTCGGACAAATGTCCAAGCACTTTTGACATGAACCGCAATGATCGCGCTCGGGCTCATCAGGCGCAAATGAATGGGTCGTAAATATTGAGCCGATAAACCCCCACGAGCCGATGTCTTGGCTCACCAAATTGGTGTGCTTGCCTTGCCAACCAATCCCAGCGCGCATGGCCAGGGGCTTTTCCATCACCGGGGCTGTATCTACAAAAACTTTAACCTGTTCTCCTGTCTCGCTAACCAGCCAGCGGGCTATGTTTTTGAGTTTTTTCTTCACCACATCATGGTAATCTTTGCCCTTGGCATAAACGGAGATGACCCCGTTTGACGTGCGCTCTAGCTCACTTAGTGGGTTCTCATCTGGGCCATAATTCATGGACAGTATAATTAAGGATTTTACCTGCGGCCAGAGAGTGGCTGGGTCTTGGCGGCGTTGTTGCTTTTCTTCCATCCAGCTCATATCACCGTGCCATTGAGCTTTTAAAAATTCTTGCAAAGCGGTTTTGTTGCGCTCTGGCAGGGCCGGGTTTGTGATGCCGACTTGATCAAACCCTTCTTGCTTGGCCTTTTCAATCAGTGCAAATTTTAGGAGTTCTTGTGTCATCTCTTTTAAAGGCTTTTAAAAATCCAGGTCTGTATAGTGGGCCGGGGGAACAATTGAGGGGAAGGTGTCATGCAAGAGCGGACGGAATGAAGGGCGCGATTTGATGCGGGCATACCAGTTTTTAACAATGGGGTAATTTGTCCACGGGATATCGCCTAAATGATCAAGACAAGACAAATGACAGGCACAGGCTATATCGGCAATTGAGAGATAATCACCGCCCACCCAATAGCGCTCTTCTAGAACTTTACTCAAATAAGACATGTGGTTGCGCATATTGACCATGGCGGCGCGAATGGTATCTGGATTGGGCGGCGCGGTGCGGGTAAGTGGGTTTTCGATGCGCTCGTAAGCGACATAGCTCCACACTTCATGGTAAAATTTTTGATGAAACCAATCAACCATGCGGCGGGTTTCTGCACGCGGGTAGGGTTCTTCTGGCATAAGCTCTGGAGGATTACCTTCCTCATCGTCAAAGGATTGTTCCAATAAATATTCAGTGAGCGGGTATATGCCCGAGATGGCCACATGATCGATTAACAATACAGGGAGATTGCCAGCTGGATTAACAGCTAGGAATTGTGGACGCCACTCCCATGGTTTTTCCTCCGCTAAAGACGCTTCTATGCCATACTCATTGAGTAGAACACGGGCCATGCGGGAAAATGGACAGAGAGTGAAATGGATTAATTGTGCCATTTATTGGCAGTCCTTCATTTTTAGATTTTCCTAATCTTTTGACTTGTGTTTAAGATTTAGATGGAATACTCAATTTTCGTGTCGAAAAACAGACCTTTACACTATTTTTACAGGGGTACACCCTTTTTCTAAACTATATCAGTGGAGATATCCTCTTGCCAATTGAACAACTGCTTATATTGTCGATCATTCAAGGGCTAACTGAGTTTTGGCCTGTAAGTTCTTCTGGGCACCTGAATTTGGTGCATCTTTTGACCAAATGGGAAGATCAGGGCCCCCTGATAGATGTTGCGGTGCATTTTGGTAGCCTGTTTGCCATATTGATTTATTTTTGGCGCGATATTCTCAATCTTTGGTACGGCGCCTGGGATTTGGTCCGCGGCCAGATGACAAAAGATACCAAGTTACTCATTTATCTGATTGTGGCCAGCATTCCTTTGATGATTTTTGGATATATTCTGCATAAAACCGGCATTTATAAACAATTGCGCACCACAGAGGTCATTGCGTGGGCTAGTATTATTTTTGGCCTGGTTTTATGGGTGTGTGATGCCTATTCACCAACCAAGAGAACTGTTGAAGACACCACCTGGCGCGATACGTTCACGATCGGGTTTGCCCAAGTGTTGGCCTTGATCCCCGGCACTTCGCGCTCAGGGGTGACGATGTCTGCCGCGCGCTATCTTGGTTTTAAACGAACGGAAGCTGCCCGTTTTGCCATGTTGCTTTCTATTCCCGCTATTTTAGGCGCAGCCTCATTGGCCATTTTTGATCTGCGTGAAATTGGTGATACATCCTTACAGAGTGATGCGATCTTTGCTGGTGT
>JAJFHF010000263.1 GCA_021775775.1 Hyphomicrobiaceae bacterium | reverse complement strand
ACAATATTCTCCTCTTCACCGCGCCGCTTTGCGTTTTGGTTGATCTATTACCGGCATGGATTGGCGTTTGTTTGTGATTCGTTTCACGGTACTCTTAGATATTTGAGTTGAAAAGGATGGTCTTGAGATTTGCTCAGTTTTCTCTTGTTTTCTCTCACGGCTATTTCAAGCGCAAAAAGCGCTTGAGCCTCCAAGGGGCGGCGCAACGCGCCGGGCTGCGCCATGTCCTGTCGCCTAAAGTAAGGCGACACTCCTTCTTCGTATTGGAAGATTGTTAGAGCGTGTTATGTGAATTCATAAGAGACTCTGACCGAAGAAGGGAGCGAGCTTGCGAGCGGACATGACGCCAGGGGCGTCCGGCGCGAGCGCCGCCCCTCGGAGGGCTTTTCGCTTCTTCAGCGAAAAAACAGCCCGTGAGAGAGAGAAACAGACGTTTATTTTTTTCGAAATGCATCTAGTGAGACAATTTGGGCGCTATCAGCGTCTGGATTGTCATCTTTTATGTCAGGGTTTTCGCTATCTGTTTTGTTATCTTTTTCACTGATGGTGTCTTTTGAACTTTGGCCTGGTTCTGGTTCATATACAGATATGTTATCGGGCGCTGTGGCAGGTGTTGTGATATCAATTGAATCGCTGCCTTTCCCTTGTTTGTCGTTGAGTGGTGTGGTTCGTGTTTGTCCCGTATCTTGCAAGTCTTGACCGCTATTTTCGGTGGGGATATGCCAATTGTCATCTAAGAAATTGCTTTGATCTTCAACAGTTTCAGGTTTTGCGGATTGATCAAATTGCAGGCCATAGGGGACAGAGGGGTCAAAGAAGACTTTGACGGCTGTGTATGGGATGATCAATAATTCTGGGATGTTGGAAAAGGAAAGTCTAACCTCAAAATGTTCGTCTTCAACTTTGAGATCCCAAAATTGATGCTGGAGTACGATGGTCATTTCTTTGGGATATTGGGCGCTGATGCGGCTCGATATTTTGACGCCGGGCGCGGTTGTATGGAATGAAATATAAAAGTGGTGATCACCAGGTAGGCCATCCTTTAAAACATTTGATAATACCGTTTTTACAACTGAGCGCAGGGCTTCTTTGGCAAGTTGTTCATAATTGATGGTAGGGCCATTCATGGTGTGTTTGGATCTCTTGAATTTGCTAAATATGTTAATTTTTTTCTGAGCGTCTTAGTGTTGAGTTGGTATAGTTTACGCCAATATCTTTTATCATGCTAATGGATTTTGTTGTTTGGGGGTACTTGGTAATTATTGCCCTTAATAAAGTGGAGAGCTTCTGTTGCCCGGTGCTCTCCAAACCGCGCCTAATCGGGCTTAATCGTTTAGGGCTTTATTTCAGTGCACATCACCGCTTACTAAGCAGCTTGAGCAACTGGAGCATAGTTGTCATTTGCAACTACTATAATGGTCCGATACGGTGGTACCATGCCGAGCAAAAGATCACCTTTTACACCCTCGTCGATCCTATTTCGCCCCCATCAAAAGCCCACACACTAGTGTGTTTGTAATTTGTTTTGCTTCTTCCACTCAATCTGAGCCGTATCTTCTTTGCTCTTGAGTGTTATTATGAGCTTTTGGTGGAGGCGCCGGGTACCGCCCCCGGGTCCGAATGGTTTATTATGATGTCCATTTATCGCCATAGCGGGAATTCTCCCGCAGTTTTAATATAGTGCACTCGCGTGGCAAAAAAAAGGGCTTTAATGTCAAAAGGGTAAGCGAATTGCACTGTTTCTTTGGATAATTGTGTTTTTGCCCAGCTTCTTGTTGAATTGAGGCTAGACCGGGGCGGGAATCTAGCGCAAAACTGTGCTTATGAGACAATATTTAAATCTACTTGAGCATGTGTCACAAAATGGCATTGAGCGCGCAGATCGAACCGGTACGGGGACCAAAAGTGTATTTGGTCATCAGATGCGGTTTGACTTGTCACAAGGCTTTCCGGTTTTAACAACGAAGAAATTGCATTTAAAATCAATCATTCATGAACTGTTGTGGTTTTTGAAGGGGGAGACCAACATTGCTTATTTAAAAGCCAATGGGGTTTCTATTTGGGATGAATGGGCTGATGAGAATGGTGATCTTGGACCGGTTTATGGTTCTCAATGGCGGTCTTGGCCAGCTGGTGATGGGCAAAAAATTGATCAGATTGCGTTGTTGGTGGAGGCTATAAAGACGAATCCATCATCGCGGCGCCATATTGTGAGTGCTTGGAACCCGGCTGAAGTGGATGAAATGGCGCTGCCACCTTGTCATTGTTTGTTTCAATTTTATGTGGCTGAGGGGCGGTTGTCTTGTCAACTTTATCAGCGTTCGGCCGATATTTTTCTGGGTGTGCCGTTTAATATCGCTTCTTATGCGTTGCTGACAATGATGATGGCGCAAGTAACGGGCTTAAAACCGGGAGATTTTGTCCATACGCTGGGTGATGCCCATTTGTATCTTAATCATTTGGAGCAAACCAAGACCCAATTGGGCCGGGTGCCTAAGGTTTTGCCTGAGATGAAGATAAATTCGCAGGTGAGAGATTTATTTGCTTTTACCTATGATGATTTTCAGCTTGTTGGTTATGATCCTGACCCTTCAATTAAAGCACCGATTGCCGTTTAGGGGGGGATTATGGATATTTCTCTGATTGTTGCAGCTAGTAAAAATAGAGTGATTGGCAAAGATAATCAGCTCTTGTGGCGACTACCAGCTGATATGAAGCGATTTCGAAAATTGACCATGGGTAAGCCTATTATTATGGGGCGCAAAACGTTTGCCTCTATTGGTAAACCTTTGCCCGGGCGTGATAATATTATTATTACCAGAAATAAGTCTTTTGAGATGCCTGGTTTGTTTGTCGTTCATTCTGTTGAAGAGGCGTTGATTTTGGGGCGCACGCGTGCGCAAACGCTGGGCGTTACTGAAATTATGGTGATAGGAGGGGAGCAAATATATAAAGAAAGTTTGCCCTTTGCTAACCGAATTTATTATTCTCTTGTTGAGTGTGACCTAGGAGGGGATGCTTTTTTTCCTGAACTAGATGAGGCTTTATGGGATGAGGGCCCCTCAGAATTTTGTGAACGTGATGAGCTGAATGAGTTTGATCACAGTTTCAAAATTTATCAAAAAATCAAATAGAATTCATACTTGAAAATTTAAGTGCTTTCACGCAGCGCTGTAAATTAAATTAAGAAATTGCTTGGTCTAATCAAGTAAATTTGCCTGATTTAAGCAATATTTAGATCTTTTGGAGGAGTGCTGGGTTTTTCTTGGTTAATATATTGTTTAATAATTGTCGGTATTTATAGAAATAGTGCTTAGACTGATTGTTTTTTCTATGAGGTTATATTTATGGCTGTTGACGCGGTTTCAATTGTTCCTGATATGGAATATACAGAGCCTTCATCAAATGATGTTCGTGAGAGTGACGGAAATCATTTGGGGGAAAAACTAAGTAAATTAGGGTTAGATATCGCTGTTACAGCTGATGTTCTTGGGGAAATTGCAGACGTGTCAACCCAAGATAGAGAGCAGTTTTCTGCTTTTGTTGGTGAGCTGAATATGCTGCAAGAAACCACAAAAGAAATTTCCATCAATATATCCGAAGCAACCACTGTTGCCACTGAGGCTAATGAAAAAATTCACGGATCGCGCTCAACTGTTGATGAAGCGGGTGAAGAAATTAAGCGCATGATTGATGCGGTTAAAAATAGTGAAGACCGTATGGAGCAATTGAGCAATGCTATTGAGAATGTGGGGGGTATTATTAGTGTTATTAATAGTATTGCCAAACAGACCAATTTATTGGCTTTGAATGCAACGATTGAAGCGGCGCGCGCCGGGGAAGCGGGCAAAGGGTTTAGTGTTGTAGCGAATGAAGTTAAGGGGCTAGCAAGCTCAACCTCTAATGCGACCACGCAAATTGAAGAAACGCTCGCGGAGATTAAAAATGGATTTGAGTCTCTAAAGGTGACCAGTCAAGAAACTTCATCTACTGCGTTGAATGTAGGAGAGAAGACTGAGACATTTGGAGCAATTTTAGATAATGTTTCAGAAGCAATGACCACAATTGATCGAAAAACAGGGATTATTGATCAACAAATGGGTGTGGTTAGTGATGCCTGTCAGGAGTTTGTAACTATCTCTGATAATGTTTCTCATAATCTTGAAGACTCTACTGAAAAGTTGAATGTGTCTGCAAAGACTATGCGCTCTGTGGCTGATGATACAGATAAAATGGTGTTAAGGACGGCCCTGAATGGTAGTAATAAGTCAGAACGAGACGTTATAAATTTTGCTGTTTATGCGCAAGAAAAAGTCAGTGCAATAATTAGTGATGGCGTTGAGAAAGGCCTTGTTACTTTAGATGAGTTGTTTGAGCGAAACCATGATGAAATCCCAGGGACTAATCCTCTTCAACATTTAGCCAAACACTCCAAATTTATTGACGCACATATTCAACCGGTCATTGAAGAGGTTGTGGCCGGAGATGACCGGATCGCATGGTGTGCAATGATTGATGATACAGCCTATATTACAGCGAATATTTTAGCGGTATCCAAGCCACAGGGTGATGATCCGATTTGGAATATGGCGAATTGTCGTAATCACCGCTATTTTCCTGATCGCGCCGCAAAGAGAGCCGGTCAAAATAAAGAACCTTTGTTATTACAGACGTACCGCCGTGATATGGGCGGTGGGGTGTTTGTGCCGATGAAGGATATTAGTGCACCGATTGTCATTGGTGGGCGTCATTGGGGTGGTTTTCGGATTGGCTATACACCTTAATTTTTTTGATTTTCAAGCTTGTACTTAGGTCTATATTTTTTGCTTACCGGGGCTTTTTCTTTTGAGGTTTTGTTAACGACTTAGCTCTTAACCTAAACACTTACGGGGGTTGTTTGGAGAGAGTTTTGTTTCTCCCTTACAAGCTATTATTTGCTGATTGTGAAGGGGGAATTTATGGGTGCACTTTTGGCTAACCTGGATCAGGCAGAGAGTGATGATCGGGAAATTGGGGCTCTTGATCAATTTGAGAGCGATGATGAGATTAATGCGGTATTTAATAAATTAGGGTCTGAGACTTCTCAGTTAGGACTTAATATTGCCCAAGCTTCTGGGGTGATTGATCAGATTGTTCAACAAGCTGAAATTGATCGGTCTGATTTTAGTGCTTTTGTTCAACAAGTTAATACCTTAAAAGATGTTAATACTCAGATTGCTTCAGAAATTTCTAATTCTAGTGAAATCGCACGCGGTGCTAATCATGAAATGCTAGCATCTCGCGATACTGTTTCTGACACCGTCTCATCTATTCATATTTTAATTGAAGCTGTTGATGAAATTGCTGAACAATTATCATCTATGAATGGTTCTCTTGAAAATGTTGGCAATATAACTGGTGTTATCCATGGGATTGCAAAACAAACAAATTTACTTGCTTTGAACGCAACGATTGAAGCGGCAAGAGCGGGAGAAGCTGGCCGAGGTTTTAGTGTTGTTGCAAATGAAGTGAAAGCCCTGGCTTCTTCTACAACGGAGGCAACCACTCAGATAGAAGAGACTTTAGGAGAGATCAGGACTGGTTTTAATCAATTAACTGCACGCAGTACTTCTGCGGCCAAAATGGCGCAGGATGTAGAAGACCAAGCTTGTTCTGTTACAGAGCTTTTGGCTGGCTCAAGTGAGAGCTTGAAAGAGGTTGATAATACTACAGATGAGATTAAAGAGCGTATGGGCTCTGTTTTGGGTGTATGTGATGAGATTTTAGATGCTGCAGGTGTTGTTGAAAAGAACAATGATGAGGCTGGTGAGGCTTTAAAGAAAGTCTCTCATCAAATGAGTGATGTTTGTGACAGCGGAGATGATTTGGTGACTATGACTGCGCGTCACGGTGCAGACATTGATGAGAAGTATATGATGGATTTGGTTCAAACGACGGCCGCAAATATTGGAAGTCAGTTTGAAGTGGCCATTGATAAAGGTGACTTTGGCGTTGATGACCTGATGGATCGGGATTACCAAGAAGTTGCTGGATCTGATCCTGTTCAATATGTAACGCGCTACACGGACCTTGCGGACCAGGTTTTAATGGATCTGCAAGAAGAGGTGATTGGTCGTGATGCTAAGATCATTTATGGGGTTAGTTTAGATGATAAGGGGTATACGCCAACTCATAATAAGCAATTTTCACATCCACAAGGGGATGATCCTTTGTGGAATGCAGCGCATTGTCGTAATCGCCGGATCATGAATGACCGTGCTGGCTTGCGGGCAGCGGAAAATCAGAAAGATGTTTTGTTACAAACTTACTTGCGCGATATGGGTGGGGGGAACTTTGTTGTCATGAAGGATATGTCTGCCCCGATTTTTGTTAAGGGTAAGCATTGGGGTGGTTTTAGATTGGGGTATAAGACTTAAATCTATCTGAATTCAGACTTTTCATTTTGATCGTCTGGTGGGTTTGGTTTTGTATTTTTAGAAAAACAAGGCAACTTGTTGTGATAATAGGGCTCCTTTATAGGGCCCTTTTTTATGCGATTGTGATTGTGGTCAACAAAGTTGACCTTTGTTAAATTTCTTTTGAGTAAGCATTGCATCTTTTTAGCCTGGCTTTTATAACGTAAGTCAGATTTAGCCTTACTAATTGTTTTTGTAGTGGCTTTAAATTTTTTTTATAGCTCTTACATTACACAATGAGTGTTTTTGTAGATAAGCTATAACTTTATTATAGATAGCGTGGGTAAGAGATTGAAACTTGCCTTTTCAGACTGAAACTTTAACTTACTATCGAACGTATATAAGGATTGAATATGCCCTGGAGTGGTCAGAACGGCAATAGTGGTGGTTGGAAAGGTAGTGGGGGCGATGGTCCTTGGGGGCCTCGTTCTAAAGGGGGCGGCGGCCAACAACCTGACATCGAAGAATTATTTAAAAAAAGCCAAGATCGTTTGAAACGAGCTATGCCTGGTGGGAGTAAATCTGGTGGAGGCTTTGGTGGGCCTTTGTTTTATTTATTGTTAGCTGGGGTTTTGGCGGCTGTTGGCTTCTTTGCCTTTACGGTTAAAGTTGATCCTGACCAAGTGGGGATTGTTACTCAATTTGGTAAGTATGACCGTACATTAACGGAAGGCATTCATATTCGTTTGCCAAACCCGGTTGAACAAGTCTATTTGGTTAAACCTCAATTTGCGCAGCAGATTTCTGTGGGCGGTGGACGTGATTTTAACCGCCAGGGTGGGTTTCGTGGCGGGGTTTCTGCTGAAGACAATAATGCAAGTTTGATGCTCACAGGTGACAATAATATTGTTGATGTGCAGTTCTCTATTCAGTGGAATATTAAAGACGCCAAAAAATATCTCTTTCAAGTGGAAAATCCTGCAAAAACTGTGCGCGAAGTGGCTGAAAGCGCTATGCGTCAGGTTGTAGGCAAGATTACTCTGAATGATGTTTTGAATGAAACGTTTGAAAAAAACCAAGATGAAGTTCAAAACTTGATGCAAGAGACCTTGGATGGGTATGATTCAGGCATTAACATATTGGTGGTTTTAATCGGTAAGCCCGACGTGCCTAAACAGGTGGTTGATGCGGTGAATGATGTGGAGGCGGCGAAACAAGACAAAAGCCGGCTTGAGCAAGAAGCCAAAGCTTACATTAATAAAGTTGTGCCTGAAGCGCGCGGTGAAGCTTCGACAATTGTTGAAGCGGCAGAGGCGTATAAAAGCCGTATTGTGGCTGAAGCTGAAGGTGAAGCGGAGCGCTTTAAGAAAATTTATGTTGAATATAGTAAGGCGCCAGATATCACGCGAGAGCGGCTCTATTTAGAGATGATGGAACGGGTCCTTTCTGGGACTGATAAAATTATTTTGGATAGCAATGGTTCGAGTGGAAATAATGTTGTGCCATATTTACCGCTTAATGAAATCCAACGTAAGAAGTAAAGGAAAATTAAGATGAATAAGTTTTTGAGCTTCTTGCTGGTTGTAGGAATTTTAGCTGGTGTTGTGGCGTATTTTTCATTGTTCACCGTGCATCAAACTGAACGTGCCATGGTTTTGCAACTTGGTGCGGTTGATCGGGTGATTGATAAGCCTGGCTTAAATTGGAAATATCCATTTGTACAAAATGTGGTGTTTTTTGATAAAAAGCTTTTGGAGGTCGATGTGCCTTCGCGTGAGATTTTAATCGCTGGTAAAAAGCGGATTATTGTTGATGCGTTTGCTCGTTATCGGATCACGGAACCTTTGAAGTTTTATCAAAACATTGGCACGCGTTTGCAGTTCGATAGTCGCCTTTCTAATTTTGTTAACGCTTCTGTTCGGCAGGTTTTTTCAAGCGCTAGTCTGAATGATGTGGTGCGTGATAAGCGTGAAGAGTTGTTACAAAAGGTAACCGAGCTGGTGCATAGCCAAACGGTGCCGTTTGGGGTTGATGTGATTGATGTGCGTTTGAAGCGTGCTGATTTGCCCAATCAATTGCGCAACAACGTTTATACTCGTATGCAGCGTGAACGCCAACAAGAAGCGGCCAGTTGGCGCGCTGAAGGTGAAGAGATTGCCCGGACGATACGGGCGCAGGCCAACCGTCAAGTGGTAGAAATTGAAGCTGACGCGACCAAAAAATCAGAGATTTTGCGCGGTGAAGGTGATGCCATTCGAAATCGGGTTTTTGCTGAAGCGTTTAGTCAAGACCCTAAGTTTTTTGGATTCTATCGCTCCATGCAAGCCTATGAAAAGGGGTTCAAATCTGGTGATACACGGTTGGTGCTTTCACCTAATTCTGAGTTTTTTAAATATTTCAAAAGATCTGATGGTGAAAAACCAGCTGCTGGCGAATAAGGTTTGTTTGACCTATGGATATGCTTGATTTTGTGATGGGGATTGGCTTTGCCTTTGTTTTAGAAGGGCTGCTTTGGAGCCTATTCCCAACACAAATCGCTCAGGTTATTAAAGAGCTTAGTGAGCGGAATCCAAACAATTTGCGTCTCATTGGAGCCGGGTCTATGGCCTTGGGGGTTGCTCTGGTTTGGTTTGTGTACAACACCCGTCTGGGTGGATGAGCTTTTTTGGAATAAAAGAAATGACGTTTTATTTCAACTTGACGATTTTCTTCTTTGTGATGGATTGAGCTATAAAAGCCTTAGAATTACCGTAGTCTAAAGACCAAAATAACAATAAATTGAGATTTCTACGCTGGTAAGTTGATATTTGCACCCTATATAAATAAGGTCATATAAAATTTATTTTATTTATTTGCCCCTTTCCCTTCTATTTGGGGCGTACTTCTTAGGAGATTATTGTAATGGCATGCACGTTCTATCGCCAGACTATGGGGTTTAAAACACCAAATAGACCTCTACAAACAAGATTTTCGCGCCAGCGTGATCAAGTGGCAAAGGCTGACGTGTTATCTCAAACTTCTGTTTTGCCGACGGTATTACGTGACGGTTTGATATATTTGGGGATTGCCTTTTTCCTTCTGACTTGTTTGATGTTTTCTCCGCTACAGGCGCGTGAAACTGATACGCAAAGTGGAACTTTGGCGGATCTGGCTGCGCAATTGCAAGATAGTGTGGTGAATATTTCTACCTCTCAAAAAGTAAAGAGCCGCGTGCGTCGGCGCAATCAGCCTCCTGGTCAAAAAGGTTTGCCGTTCGAAAAATTCTTTAAAGATTTTTTTGGTGAGAATGGTGCTCCTAAAAATAAACAACGCCGGGTGAGCTCGCTTGGTTCAGGGTTTGTTATTGATCCTGCAGGTTTGATTGTAACGAATAACCATGTGATCAAAGGCGCGGATGAGATTTATATTAATTTTGTTGATGGCACGAAACTGAAAGTTGATAAAGTTATTGGTGTTGATGCCAAGACAGATCTTGCCTTGTTGAAAGTAACCCCTAAAAAGCCATTAAAAGCCGTTGGTTTTGGTTCTTCTGAACGGTCTCGGGTTGGTGACTGGGTGATGGCGATTGGCAATCCTTTTGGACTTGGTGGCACTGTGACTGTTGGTATTGTCTCTGCGAAAAACAGAGATATTAATTCTGGTCCATATGATGAATTTATCCAAACGGATGCAGCGATTAATCGGGGTAATTCTGGTGGACCGTTGTTTAATATGTATGGGCAGGTGATTGGTGTGAACACCGCGATTATCTCTCCATCTGGTGGTTCAATTGGTATTGGTTTTTCTGTGCCTTCTGACACTGTTGTGAATGTTATTGAGCAATTGCAAAAATATGGTGAGACACGGCGCGGTTGGCTTGGTGTTTTGATTCAAAAAGTAACGCCTGATATTGCTGAAGGTTTTGGACTGGCTAGTGCTGAGGGTGCGTTGGTTGCGCGGGTTACCAAAGGTGGCCCTGCTGAGCAGGCGGGTTTGGAAGTTAGTGATATTATTGTTGAGTTTGATGGTCACAAGGTAAAATCATCGCGTGAGTTACCAAAGATTGTCGCGCTGACACCAGTGGATAAAACTGTTGATGTGAAGGTGATGCGCCAGGGTAGTGAAAAGATGCTGCAGGTGAAGGTTGCTCGGCTTGAAGTGGCTGAGAAAACAAATGCTGCTTTTAAACCTGTTGATCAGTTAGGTGAACCTAAAGACGTTGAATTTATGGGCCTAACGCT
>JAJFHF010000262.1 GCA_021775775.1 Hyphomicrobiaceae bacterium | reverse complement strand
TTCAATTTGCTCTCGCCAATCAGTATGAATTTCACCTGAGAGATAAACATTCCAGTTTTTCATGATTTTAAAAATCCTTTTGAACCAATCGTAATAAAATAAAGTGAAACTTTGAAAGTCAGAAAATTAGGCGCTCATCATCACACCAACAACAGAACTTTAAATTGGCACCCCATCAATCAGATGCACAAACGACCCTGATACTGAACCAGCCTGCAAACCATGCCGTCCCTCTCCCTCAACATCCCTAAAAAGCGGGTCACCCTCTTCTCCTAAAATGCTAGCATAGTGAAACTCATGCCCGCGAAACACCTGCCCATCACCAGCGCGCACCACATGTCGATAGCCCAAATGTAATTTGCGTGTCTCAAAACTCGTCTCCAAATCAAGCAAGCCGGCCATCTTATGGCGCGCGCCCTGTTTATCAATCAAGCCACGCCCCAAAACCATATAGCCCCCGCATTCACCATAAAGTTTTTTCCCTTTTTTTGCACCTCTTTGCAAACCAGCCATAAACCGCTCATTACCAGCAAGCTGGCCCGCATAAAGCTCAGGATAACCGCCCGGTAAATAAATTGCATCGGCCCCCTCATCAGGCATCTCATCTGCCAAGGGCGAGAAAAAACTAAGTTGAACTTGCGCCCGCTCCCAAGCCCGTTGCACATGGGGATAGAAAAAAGCAAACGCATCATCACGCGCCACCGCAATATGCTGACCCAACGGCGCAATGCCAATAGAGTCATCATCTGGCAAAGCATGAGATTGATCACCACCAAACCCACCGCTGACCGCCAAAATCTCATCAAGCGCCACATGGCGTTCAACATGATCAGCGATCAACTCTATTTTTTGTTCAATATCGCGCGACTCGCGCGCCTGCACCAACCCCAAATGGCGCGACGGCAACACCATCTCATCAAGACGCGGAACAGCGCCCAAAACCTTCACACCAATTTCATTCAAAGCACCCTCCATCATAGTCACATGACGCAAAGAGCCTAGCTTATTCAAAATCACACCGACCAACTTGATCGACGGATCAAACGTCGCAAATCCTTTTACCAGCGCAGCAACCGATTGACCCATCCCCGCACAATCAACCACAAGCACAACTGGCAAATCAAAAAACCGCGCAATATCAGCTGTTGCCCCATGCCCCAAAACCCCGCGCTTTACAGCCCCATCAAACAACCCCATCACACCTTCAATAAGGGTAAAGTCACTGCGTGATGCTAGCACCTGCCCAAGGTTTGATAGTTGCTCTTCTCGCATCGCCCAACCATCAAGATTAAGCGAGGGGACACCGGCTGCCACCTGATGAAATTGTGGATCAATATAATCTGGCCCAATTTTAGCCGGCGCGATTTGTACGCCGCGCCGCGCAAACGCGCGCAACAACCCAATCGTTAAGCTTGTTTTGCCCGAGCCACTATGGGGCGCGCCAATCACCAACCCGCGGGGGGCTTTTATGTTCTTTTTCAAACTCACATCATCAACCACTATAATTACCTACCAAGCTCTATCCATCACGGTGACACATGAAAGGTAAGTGCTAGCAAACCATTGCAAAATATACAATTTCATTTATCAAAGAGCCATGCACAAACATATACTCCTCTTAGGAGGCTCAAGCGAGGCCTTTGAGCTGGCAGAAAAACTAAACGATCACCCTCACTTCAAGGTCACAAGCTCCCTTGCAGGGCGCACGTCTCTGCCAAGAAAACCCATCGGCCTCTACAGAACCGGTGGCTTTGGCGGCGCAAACGGCCTTACTAGCTATTTAACAACCAACAACATTGACGCCATTATTGACGCAACCCATCCCTTTGCCACAAAAATCAGCGCCAATGCCCATCTTGCAGCTGCATCAGCCCCATGCCCCATTGTGCATCTATGGCGCGCCCCGTGGCAAAAAACATCAAATGATCACTGGATCGAAGTGCCAACCATGCAAGCGGCTGCCACTTGTTTAAAACCAGACCATTCCCCCATCTTCCTCACCATTGGCCGCCTTGAGCTGAACCAGTTCCTAGAGCGCTCTGATCTCACTTTTCTAACCCGCGCCATTGAGCCACCAAAATCTTCAGATCCCGTAAAATCAGATCGCATCACGCAACACCCTACCGAGGCATGGCCAGACAATTTCAAATTCATTTATGCCAAAGGCCCCTTTACCTATAAAGAGGAAGAGGCCTTGATCAAACAACACAACATAAAAGCTATCGTCACCAAAAACAGTGGCGGCGACAAAGCTTATGCAAAATTAGAGGTTGCACGCGCGCTTAATTTACCCGTTATTATGATCGAGCGTCCTGAAAAACCTAACGGGCCATGTGTATCAACCACAAAAGAAGCGCTCACTTGGCTTGAAACAACCCTCCCTATAAATGAGATAAATCTATGAGCAAACCCATCTCCCCCTCTCAAAACTGGCTGACCATCATCGGCATTGGCCAAGAAGGTTATGATCTGCTCAACCACAATGCCAAAACAGCACTTAAAACTGCAAAGCTAATCTTGGGCAGCAAGCGCCAACTCAGCCTGATCCCAAAAGACAAAACCAAAGCTGCCAAAAGAGAGCTTTGGCCAAGCCCCATGCAACCACGCCTAGAGCGTTTAAAAAAACAACGCCCAAAAAACACTGTCATAATTGCAACCGGCGATCCTCTATGCTGGGGCATAGGTGAGCATTTTTCAAATACCCTTGATGCCCACGAAATGCACATCATACCAGCCCCCTCAATCATCACCCTCATAGCCGCTAAAATGCACTGGCCCAGCGCCACAACCCAAAGCCTTTCCCTCTGCAGCCAACCAATAGAAGCCATTGCACGCTATTTAGAACCTGGCAAAAATCTCATTCTCTTAAGCGCCACTAGTGAGCATCCAAACAAAATTGCAAACTTTTTAAAAACCCACGCCTATGGCCCCTCAAAACTAACCATCCTAGAAAATCTAGGAGATCAAAATGAAAGCATAACAAAAACCACCGCCAAGGCTCTCACCAGTAAACCCCGCAAATTTGCCGCCCTCAACAGCTTAGCGATTGGCCTAGAAAAAGAGCCAACCTCTACCACCCTCACACACAATCCAGGTCTACCAGATGAAGCCTTTGAGCATGATGGCCAGCTCACCAAACAACATATGCGCGCCATCACTCTGGCTCATTTGCGCCCTTCCACTGGTGAACTTTTATGGGATATAGGCACCGGTAATGGCTCCATCGCCATAGAATGGCTACGCTCTACCCCAAACACCAACGCCATAGCTTTCGAGAAAAACAACAAGCGTGCCCAAACGTGCAAACACAACGCGGACAATTTAGGCGTTCCCCATTTGCAAATTATAAAAGGAGAGGCACCAGCTTCTTTTCAAACAAAACAGCTAAAACAAGTGGCAATTGAACAACCAACCAACCCAGATGCGATATTTATTGGTGGTGGCATCACAGTGCCAACCCTGTTAGACAAAGCGCTCAAAGCCTTAAAGCCAGGTGGCCGCCTGGTCGCAAACACGGTGAGCATTGAAGGTGAGGCAATTTTAATTAAAGCCTATCAAACCCATGGAGGTGCACTGTCCCGGCATTCTCACCAACAAGCTGACCCAATTGGAAACCACGCTAGCAACTTTCATGGCTGGCGCCCACAAATGGCGATTATCCAATGGGTGTACCACAAACCAAGATAAACTGTAGATAGTAAGAACTCGACCTAATACCGAGCCGAGCGCCCCCCTTTCGAAGAACGCCCCCTGCCACCCTTACGTTCAGGACCAGGGTCATCTGGAGCCGGCGGGGCGACAAAAATCTTTGTTCGTCTCTGGCGTTTTTTAGCTTTACGAGATAATTTCTTCTCAACTTTAGGCTCAACAGGCTTTTCAGATGAAGTGCCAGCATCTTCAGACTCAATAATCTCAGGCACAATCACTTCAATTTCATCATCACTTGCGTTCTGATCATCTTCTTCATCAGTTAAACCATCATCTTCTTCTGGTTCAGTATCTTCACCAACATCACGTTCAACGATAACAGGCAAATTATCTTCATAATCTCCTGTCTTACCATCAACAACATCTTCATGATCAAGCCCCTCAGCCGTAAGCAAACCAGCAATCATTTGCTTAAGAGAATATGCCTCATCATCCTTGTCATCATGATCATCTGGAACCTGCCAAACAAACGCATCCAATTTGCCACTAACAGGAGAAATAGGCGCCCATTCGTCACGAACCACCCCATCAGCCACCCATTGCGGATCGAGCGGCGCTTGTACAGCGCGCGCCAACCATTCACGAACCAAGCCCTTATTGCCACTCTCTTGTGCCTCAATACGAGCCATCAACGTGCACACATTATATGTCGGGCGCCCGCGCACCAAAGCGCCAAGGCTGGTGCGCGCCAAAGCCCAATCTTTGGCCTCATATGCCGCTTGCGCCACGGCCATAGCCCCTTCTTTGTGACCAGGCGTCATGTTAGCTAAAGATTGGATCCGGTTTAAACGGTCCTGCACACTATCACCAGGGCGTGCATAAGCACTAACCACCGCCAAATCAGGGTGCGGGCTTGTCTTCCAACATTTACGTATGATTTTTAAGGCTGTATTTGTCTGCCCCTTACTGGCATTAATCCGCCCCGCAACCACCGCCGCTGGTACAAATGTTGGTGCCAGTTGCACAGCTTGCGTTGCAAATCCCAACGCTTCGTCCATCTGGCTATCTTCTAAATCCAGCGCCATCGCTGTTAACAACACAGCCCGATATTTTTTCGCCACTTTGGCATCCAAATGACGGTGATCTTGCGCGACTTTTAAGGTCTCTAAACCACCGCGCCAGTTTTCACGTTTAGATTGCAAATCAAACAACCCAAGCACAGCCCATTGCAAATCTTGGCGCCGTTTAACCGCGCGCGCTGCATATTGTTCGGCTGCAACAAACGCCTTTTGTTCGAGCGCCAACAAATAAAGCCCTCGCAATCCCATGATCTCAGTATCACTCGTTGCCAGCATGCTTTCATATAGTTTTGTAGCCTGAGCCGTATCGCCTTCCATCTGGGCTGCTTGCGCGCGCAACATTTGGGTCATTGGGTCATTGGGCAAAGCCTTGCGCGCTTGGCCTGCCAAACGCCGCGCAGAAGATTTATCACCAGAACCCAGAGCGATCAGCCCACCACTTAAAGCGGCCAATCCTTTTTCTTGCTTTTTACGAGAAAAATAAAGCGACAAAGCCTCAGGTGAGTTCATGATCATCCGAAATAAAGACCACGCCACAACAAGAACAAGCACAATGGCAGTAAGCCCAAGCATCGCTTGCAACATTGTAGGTTGAATTTCGCCACCAGGCCATTGGATAATCAACTTACCATCCATATCAGCCAAAAACGACAACCCATATGAGAGAGCGCCAATACTTAAAATGAAAAAGAAAATACGAAACATGCTTTAAAACTCTCGCGGTTGCAAAGACGTGAGCAATTGATCTTCGAGCTTAATCATAGCTTGCTCAACGATCAACCGTGCCTTTATTTTTGTCAGCCAAGGGGCCATAACCTGTTGGGCACGAGGATCTAAAGCGTTGGCTTGGGTCAAAACATCTTCCGAATGCCCCGCTTTAAATTTATACTCCATACGCGCCAAAACGGCCTCAGTTGTCTCACCTTGAACATCACCAGTGCGCCGAAACCGCAAAGCCCCGCGCGCTTTCCCAACCATTTTATCCCAGGCACTTGCATCTGGCGTTTGGTTCGTTGCTGCAATGGCCTCCGTTGCAAGATCAGAAAAGCCAGCTATTAAAGTTTGTTCGCTACTCAACCCCTCATTCGATAACCGATCCAACTGAGCAAAATCATTTGCCAAATCGTCGCTAGTGCCAGACAGCCGCTTCACAGCAGCCAACTCATTAGCAAAACCAGAACCACGCTCCATCGTTTGTTTTAAATTTGCAAATGCCAATGCCAATGCACTGCGTCGCGCCATTTCATGGGCATCACTTTCAAATTTCTTTAAAGCGCCAACCTGGCCATCCAAACCAGCAATATTGGTTTTTAAACTTTCAATTTCTTTTTGTAAGGCCTCACGTGATACGCTTTGGGAGCGAACACCCTCAAGCTTTGTGCTCAAAGAACTCAAATCTGTAATCAATTGGTTTGAGCGTGCCTCTATTACAGCCAACCGCTTGCCAAGAGTTGTAGCTGTTAATTTAACCCCTTCAATCTGAGTGAGCGATTCTTGAGTTGCAACAACACGTGAAAGTTTGGTCACCTCACCGCGCAACTGGTTCGCAAACCGCGTCCGTACTTCTCCAAGTTCTTTACCAACTTTCGTCTCAAGCCCATTCATTTTGGTGACAAGAGCTGCCACCCCTTCAATCCGTTCATCTCCCGCTTTGGCCGTCTTTGCCAAATCAGATAATGAACCTTCTAATTTCCCTAACCGCTCAGAGAAACCTGCCAAGGCATCATCGTTCTGATTTTTTTCAACTTGGTCCATCCGTTGACCAAGCAAATCAAAATCATCTTTAGGTCCCAAACTTATCTGGCTCTCTAACGCCTGAATTTTTTCTTGAAGCTGCTGAACCGTGACAACATTACCCACATCACCCCGAGTTACCAATTTAGGAACAAATTGCTGGCCAACCAAAGCCAACAAAGCCCCTAATAAAGCGGCAACCAATGTTTTAAAAAAAGATCCCTCAGCCACTTTTTCATCACCCTCAGATGCCTGAGAAGAAACACCATCATCTAGCGACGCGGTATCTCCAGCATCTTTTTTCCCAATATTTGCTTTTTTTTCTGATGATTTATTCATTTTAGGCTCATTTTGTGCATTTTTTGAGTCCTGGTCAGATGTCTTTGCCTCAGCTTTAGCCTCTGTCTTATCATTCAAAAGCCCATCTTTTACCGGCTCACTCACATCTTTTGCATCAAGATCAAGCGTTTGCTTGGGTCGTTTTGTAGACTTCCCATCATTGTTTTGAGTACGCCTCGCCATCAAATAACTCCCAACCCTCAAAAAGCAAAGAACAAATCTCTTACTTTAACAAGCTCCTAAAATATAGATCTAATTTATATATAAGATCCAATCCTAAAAATACGACCTAAATATAAACCAATCGTCACCAACATATCATTATTTCTATCTTTTTTACCTTTAGGCTCACTAAGACGTGATAGCTTGGAATATGATTTAGATATAACAAGCAAACCCAATTTAAGACGAAACAAGCAGCTTCATTATGGCCTCTTGGCTGGGCATATCAGCCACATTGATCTTTTGGGGGGCAAATTCAGCTAACTCACCAGTCACAGCCTTTACCACATCCTTTGAAAGACAAACATGCTCTATCGTTTGCATGGCTCCAATGAGGTTAGCTTTTTTCATTAAGCGTCCATAAATCTGCGCTGTTCGCGGTGACATCAAAACAACCCGGTCGATGACACCAGCCTTTAACAGCTCACTTATATCATCAGATAACATCTGACATTCATTTATCTGATAGGTCACAGCCTCTTTAAGGCAAATGTCATGTTCTTTAAGGGCATTTTTTAAATCAAATGCAACTTTGCATCCACGAATATGCAACAAAGATTGGCCACAGATTTCCTCTTGGCAAATCAAGGAAACCAAACCGCGAGCCCCCTCCTCAAGTTTATGAGGCACCCTGATATCTAAAAACCCGAGCTCTTTCGCCAGCGCCTGTGATGAGCGCCCCACCACAAACAATGGCAGTTTTAACCACTGGTCTGGCAACCCACTAGCTACAGCCCCCTTTAATCCATTCCGGCTCGTCGCCACCAAGCCAAAAGGGGGAGAAGATAAAAAAGGCGAAAAATCAGCTTCGCGCAAACTCACCTCAAGCAAAGGAAAACAAGTACAAGCAAACCCTTCCAACAACAAAACCTGTGCCATGGTCTTGGCATCTTCTTGCGCCCTTGTTATCCAAATCATGACCTAAACCAAACTTGCCATAAACTCAGGCCCAGCTCTTTCAATTAAAATTTCCGCAACTTTAATGCCAATGCTTGCAGCCTCACTCGCCGGTCCGCGCGCGCACTCTGAAAATGACTGCGACCCATCGGGTGCTAAAATTTGACCCCAAAAATGAATCTCATCATTATTCAAAAGAGCCAAACCCGCAATCGGTGTGCGGCAAGACCCATCAAGACGCGTTAAAAAAGCGCGCTCAACTGCAACAGAACTGACAGTTCCAGGGTCATTCAAAGGCGCAAGCAAAGCCTCAACACGCTCATCCCCCACCCGGCACTCGAGCCCAATGGCCCCTTGAGCCACAGCTGGCAACATCACATCAGGCTCAATCTCTTTTGTGATTTTATCTTGTAATCCAAGCCGGTTTAATCCAGCCACTGCCAGAAATGTCGCCGCCACCTCGCCGCGCGCTAATTTTTCAAGCCGCGTTTGCACAGACCCTCGAAATGTAATCACTTCCAGATCAGGCCGCATCTCTCTCACCTGAGCTTGGCGGCGCAAACTAGAGGTACCAACCACAGCCCCTTGTGGCAAGTCTCCGATATCACCAGCAACAGGGCTGATGAACCCATCACGCACATCTTCGCGCACAAGCATCGCTGCTATATGTAACCCCTCAGGCAATCGTGTCTGCACATCCTTCATGGAATGAACCGCCAAATCAATTGAGCCATCAAGTAAGGCAGCTTCAATCTCTTTTGTAAACAGCCCCTTGCCACCAAACTCACGCAAGGCTCGATCTTGAATGCGATCCCCTTGAGTTGAAATCACCTCAATTTTAATCTGATCTTTTGAAAAGCCACACTCATGCACCAGCAAATCGCGTGTTTCATGCGCTTGAGCCAATGCCAACGGGCTTCCTCTTGTGCCAATAGTAAGCGAATTCCTAACGCTCATAACCACTCCATAATCTATCAAAGACAATCTACTTAAACTTTATAGTTAGTCTACCAAACCCAACAATCCCATTCTTTTTTTGTTTTTATAGCTTTTTTCATCTCTCACAAGATCCAAAACCATAAAAAACTTGAATCACAGCACATCGGTGCTATGCCAAAGCATGAGTAAAATTGGCATGAGCAAAAATGGCATGAGTACAAAAACCTTAACCCTCCTTGGTATTGAAACCAGTTGTGATGAAACAGCCGCCAGTGTTGTACGCCGTCACGTTGATGGAAACGACACCTATCATGGTGAGATCTTATCAAACATCGTGCGCACCCAATTAAAAGAACACGCTGCCTTTGGCGGGGTTGTGCCTGAAATTGCCGCGCGCGCCCACGCAGACACACTCACCACGATCATCACAGCCGCACTGGCTGATGCCAATATCACCCTTGATGAGATAGACGGCATTGGCGCCACCGCTGGACCTGGCCTCATTGGCGGCCTTTTGGTTGGCATGATGACCGCCAAAGCCATCGCCGCGGTGAAGCAATGCCCCTTTATTGCCGTCAATCATCTTGAAGGACACGCCCTCACCGTTGGCCTCACCCATGGCCAAAAACCACCCTATCTCTTACTCTTACTCTCTGGCGGGCACACCCAGCAAATTTGGGTTCAAGACGTCGGAAATTATACCCGTATCGGCGGTACCATCGACGATGCCCTTGGCGAGGCCTTTGACAAAACGGCAAAACTACTCGGCCTTGGCTACCCAGGTGGGCCCCAAGTTGAACAATGGGCAAAAGGTGGTGACCCCGATCGATTTGCACTCCCCAGACCTTTAAAGGGCAACAAAGAGCCAAACTTTTCGTTCTCAGGTTTAAAAACAGCCCTGCGCCAACAGGCCCAAAAAAAACAACCCTTAAGTGATCAAGATATCAAAGATCTTTGTGCTTCCTTCCAACAAGCCTTAATCATTTCTGTCATTGATCGCTTAAACCTTGGCATTGCCAGTGTTAAAAACCGCTTTAATCCAGAACCCGACTTTCCAATCGTCGTGGCCGGCGGCGTGGCCGCCAACAAAGCGCTACGCATAAAACTAGAACAGGTAAGCACAACCAAAGGACACCCCTTGGTCATCCCCCCCTTTGATCTTTGCACCGACAACGCTGCCATGATCGCGTGGGCAGCCGCTGAGCACTTAAGCACCGGTCACCAAGACCCGCTATCAACACCGCCCAGATCCCGTTGGCCCCTCGATGAACGATCAGCCCCAATATTAGGCTCTGGAAAATCAGGGCCAAAAGCATGAGGTATTTGCTATGAGCACATATAAAACCATTGGCGTGATAGGCGCCGGTGCCTGGGGTACAGCACTGGCTCAATCAGCCTGTCTAGCCGGTCGCAAGGTAACCCTTTGGGCCAGAGAAGTTGAAACCGTGGACACGATCAATCAAGCTCATGAAAACACACACTACCTTAAAGGCATCAAACTTGAACCAAATCTAACCGCCACAGCCAACCTTAAACAGGCAGCTGAGAATGATGTTTTGCTAATGGTAACCCCGGCTCAATTTGTTCGGCAAAGTGCAATCAACATAGCTCCCTTTGTAAAAGACCAAACCCCGGTGATCATTTGCGCGAAAGGCATTGAAACAACAACATCAAAATTCATGAGCGAAGTGTTAAGTGAAACCATACCAAATGCCACACCAGCAATCCTATCTGGTCCAAGTTTCGCGGCCGATGTCGCCAAAGGCCTACCAACCGCGGTTACATTGGCCACAAAAGATGAAAGCCTCTCAAAAGATTTAAGCAAAACTTTAAGCCATAAGGCCCTAAGACCCTATTGGTCAGATGACCTTATTGGTGTGCAAATTGGTGGGGCTGTTAAAAACGTTTTGGCCATAGCCGCTGGCATTGTAGTTGGCAAACAACTAGGCGCAAGCGCCCACGCTAGTCTCATCTCCAGAGGCTTTGCAGAATTAAGCCGCTTTGCCACCAGTTTTGGCGCAAACCCAAAAACCATAAACGGTCTTTCAGGTTTAGGCGATCTGGTTCTCACCTGTTCAAGCCCTCAATCACGCAATATGTCTTTGGGCATAGAACTAGGCCAAGGCATCAGCCTAGATGACATTTTAACATCCAGAAATGGGGTAAGTGAAGGTGTCTACACCGCCAAAGCTGTATCCGCAATCGCCAAAGATCGCCAAATACAAATGCCTATATCAGATGCAATCACCGCCATCATCACAAATTCAATCAGTGTTGATGAAGCCATAAACACCTTACTATCAAGGCCATTAAAAGCTGAAAGCTGAAAAACAAAAAACTGCGGGCTTTAAAAAAGCCCGCAGCTTAAATAAAAAACGATTGGGAGGTTTTTTATTGTTAAATATTAGAAACGGAAACCAAGACCAACACCGATCAATAGAGGATCAAGATCAACTTCAAGGCCGCCATTGCCTTCAAGTTCAAGCCATGTTTTCTTCACATCAACATTCAAATAAATATTGTCTTTCAGACGATAATCAAAACCAACTTGAAGTGAAAAACCAAATTCATCATCAAAACCAAATTTGCCACCGCCATTAGCTTCATCACCAACAATCAGAGCAAAAGCAACACCAACACCCACATAAGGTTTGAAACCGTTTGTTTCATTGAAGTGATATTGCAACATTAGGTGCGGCGGTACGATATCCACTTCACCAATTTCAGCACTATTCAACTCAACATTGTGAGATGTATAAGCAGCAACAAGCTCAACAGCGATATTGTTGGTAAAGAAATAGGTAATATCAATTTCTGGTGCAAACCTGTCATCAACATCAAGACCAGCAACATTAGAATCTGTATCAGGCAAAATTGCCAATCCGCGCACACGAATCATCCAATTACCAAGATTAACAGCATCAGAAACTTCATTCGTCATAAAATCACTAGCCTGGGCTTTCGAAATTGGACCCACGCCCAACGTGAAGCAGCCCACCATCATGGCAACAGCTGCAAAACGAGTTAGTACATTAAACATAGTTATCTCCCCTCAAATTTACAAATTACGGCTTAAAAACCAAAAGACAGCTTCCTGGTACAAAAAGAAACAGCCCGGAGTAATTATGGAATAAAGAGAGGCACTCTGAATATGTGACAAATAATTACACTAAAGTATAAAAGTTTTGATGGTGCAGAATTGTAACATTTTCCAAAATTTCGATAACTAACCAGTCAGTATAGAGTCCAACTTGAAAAGCTAGAGTCCATCTATTCTTAATAACCGACATAAAACAAGAGCCGAACGCATACAAAACCTCTCAGGCTGGAAGATCGACATCTATATTTCCATAAATAATCTGAATGAAAATAAGTAAACAAAAGAAAACATCCTAATTTTAAAAAACTAAGGATAAAACAATCAAATTATCCCTAAATGATTGAAAATTAAAAACTAACCAATTGATATTGTTGAATTTTAAAAATAAATGCTGCATCGCCGCATTTTTTCCTAGACATTCTGCAGCGCAGCAGCTATAAACTGTGCAACCGCAGCATTTAACAACCATTACCTAGGAGAATTAAAATGAACAAATTTCAACCAGCAGATTTCACAAAAGCTTTTGAAAATCTTTTTTCAACATCAGAGTTTTCAGGATTTAATGACGTTGTAAAAAACTCAACTGAATTCACAAACAAATTCAGCAAAATTGCAATCGAAGCAGCTGAAAAAAATGCAGAGCTAACACAAGCATGGACAAAAGAAACATTGGCCAAACTTGAAGATGTAACAAAAACTCAAAAAGACCCAGCTGATTATGCAAAAGTTATCACTGAGTTTACATCACAGCAAAGCAAAGCAAGCACGCAGCGCGTAGCAGCTTTTGCTGAAGTCGCACAAAAAGCACAAATCGAAACCATCGAACTTTTAATGAACGCTGGTAAAGACGTGCAAGAAAAAACCAAAACAGCTGTTAAAAAAGCTTCTAGAAAAGCTGCTTAATTAAAGTCTTTCCTCCCAAGGATTATACCTGGGCAGACCTGGTGTTTTTTTAAATCACCACAAAGGTCTGCCCATTTTTTTATGTTTTTTTCAAAAAGGTCTCCATTACGAAGGAAGAGCCTAGCCCTTTTCAAGCACAGCGACATGGCCTAGCCCGGCACAAGCACCCCCCTCGAAAGAGCTTTTTCGCCATAGGCGAAAAAAACGCCCGTGTGAGAGAAAAAACAAACCATTTGCACCTGCAGCAATTCTTTGCCACGATGCAGCAATCAAAATACCTCACTGGAGACGAAAGTAAAAATCATGACAAATGTGCGTGAAACCATCTTAATCAAACGCTATGCCAGTCGTCGGCTCTATAACACACAAACCAGTGATTACGTTACCCTAGAAGAGGTGGCCCGTTTCATTCGTGATGGCAGTGATATACAAATTATAGATCGTAAAACTGGCGACGATTTAACCCGACAATATCTCCTACAAATCATCACCGATTATGAAACACGTGGCGAGAATGTTTTACCAATTAATATTTTGATGGATCTGGTTCGCTCATATGAAAACCAAGCCCATAGTGTTATTCCTGAGTTTCTATCTCAATCATTTGAAATGCTCAAACAACAACAACAAGATGTGTTAAATAGTTTTCAAGAAAATATGCCAGGGGCTATTCCACCGTTAGCCCTACCGGTTGACGGCTTAGAAGAATGGCAAAAACTACAATCAACATTTCTCAATCAGATGATGGGCGCCTGGAGCCAAAACAACGCGCAAGATAATCAAGAAGAAGACCAGCCCGTCCCCCCAAAAAAGCAATCGACAAAACGAAAACCGGTTAAAAACAAAGAAACCACAAAAGACGATGAGATCGATGACATCAAACAGCAACTATCACAACTACAAGAAAAGCTGAAAGATCTATAATCGTTTTTATGGCTTTATTTTAGATAAACGGCCTTATAAAAGCACTGAGGCAAGCAGCAAAGCACCAAGTAAAAAACAAACGATTGAAAAACCCATAACCAAAGAACGGTTGATGACAACTTTTAAAAACAAGTTCAAAAACTGACGCCGAAACGCAAGAAGAAGCACCCCTTCAATCAAGCTTACCCAACCAACTACAGACACCAAACAACTAACCCAACTACCCCAATCATTATGCAAGCGTACCAATACCACACCGATGCTAAAAGCCATGATCCCAACAAGATATCCAAGCGCTGCATTATCTCGAAACTCTTGGAGCATACCTACATAAGTCTCACCATCAAGCATCAAACCCACACCAGCAGCGATTAAATAAACGCCAAACATCAAGGCCAAATAATCAGTCAAAGACAAAGCATCCAACATAAAGTCTCTCCAATACGAAATAAATATCCCTCCATCATACCAAAGGTCTGTGGCAAAACAAAAACTGGACATCAAATTACAGTCTTTACGAAAACAGGCCAAAATATCATTCTTTTGGTCAAAACTACAAAGTCTCCAGTCAAAATCTATACAAATCCCTCCTCAAACCGCTATAATCTACCTACAGGTCAGTTTCAAAAAAGGTCTGCAACAAACAAAAAGGCCAAGACCTTGATCCAACAGGAGGCTTAATAAATGAAAATTTATGATTGGCACATCGCCCCAAACCCGCGCCGTGTTCATATTTACTTAGCAGAAAAAGGCTTGCACATTCCCCTTGTCGAAGTCGGAGAGGGCTTTGTTTTAAAGCAAGATTACCGCGATAAATTCCCACAAGCCATGGTCCCACTCTTAGAATTAGATGACGGCACAACCATCGGTGAATGCATGGCCATTTGCCGCTATTTTGAAGCCCTCCATCCCGACCCTCCTTTGTTTGGAACTGATCCGATGAGCAGTGCTCAAATCACCTGCTGGGAAAACAGAGCCAATGAAGAAGGCATCATGGCTGTCGGTGAAGTTTTTAGAAACACCCATCCAGAATTTGCAGATCGCGGCCTACCAGGCAGTGCAGAAAAAATCCCACAAAATGCCGCCCTTGTTGAACGCGGCAAAGCACGGGTCAACCGCTTTTTTCAAAAAATTGATGGACAATTATCAAACAACCAATTTCTGGCAGGCGATACCTATAGCGCGGCTGACATCACAGGCTTATGCGCCGTTGATTTTGGTGGCTGGATTGAAATGGGCCCCGAGGATAAATTTGGAGAACAATTCCCAAATGTCCGGCGTTGGCATAAAGAGGTCTCATCAAGACCGAGCGCAAAGGCATAAGGCACACAACATAGACAGGGCTCAACAAAATGGCCAATAATACCCAATAGCAGCCTCACAAACACAGCTTCAAATCTTGAAACTCAAAAGTTTGTTTTTAGTCTTTTATCAAAATTAAAAAAGGGTGTTGCTTTAAGCAACGCCCTTTTTTAACAACCGATTACGAATCTCATCCAACTGCTCAAACGTCGTATAGCGAATACGCAACTCACCATTCTCTCCAGAGCCCAGCTTCACTTGGCACTTTAAACCCAGCGAATCCGTCAGCTCTTTTTCAAACGCAATGGTATCAGAATCTTTTTCACGTTTATTACTTTTACCAGAAAGCCCCTTCAAACGTGCCTGTACAAGCGCTTCTACATCACGAACACTTAAACCCTTCGCAATGATCTCTTTGACGAGCGCTTGCGGATTGTTCACCCCAACAAGCGCACGCGCATGACCAGCAGAAATCTCCCCTGAGCGCACAAACGCCTGGATCTCTTTTGGCAACTTCAACAAGCGCAACATATTCGCCACGTGAGAGCGCGATTTGCCGATCACATTCGATAGCTCATCTTGCGTATATTGAAACCGTTCCATCAATTCATTATACCCAAGAGCTTCTTCAACCGCATTTAAATCAGCCCGTTGCACGTTCTCAATAATAGCAATTTCCAACAATTGCCGATCGGTTAAATCGCGAACAATGACAGGGACCGAGCGCAGCTCAGCTTGCTGTGCGGCCCGCCAGCGCCGCTCACCGGCCACAATCTCATAACCAGATTCCAACGTACCAGACGGGCGTACAATTAACGGTTGCACCAAGCCTTTGGTCCGGATGGAATTTGCCAAATCTTCCAAGTCTTTGGGCGTAAAATCTTTTCTTGGATTTAAAGCAGAAGGGCGCACCTCTTCAATCGGCACAACCCGCTGTTCACCCTCTATCGGCAAAGCAGCTGGCGTATCACCTGCTGCGACATCTCCAATTAAAGACGCGATGCCCCGACCCAATCGATTTTTTTGAACATTTGCAGACATAAAGGCTGCCTTTCTTCTTAAAGTCACTTAACACCAAACCAAAGCCCGGCGTTTATTTATCTATTTAAAGCTGTTTATTCCGGATACAAAAATTCGAACAAACAGTGAACATAAAACAAGCATCCATAGTCGCCTTAAGCTGCCATATATTTCTTTTCGCGCTCAATAATCTCGGAGGCCAACTTAATATATGAATGCGCTCCAGAAGATTTGTGATCGTAAAGCAAAATTGGTTGCCCAAAGCTAGGCGCTTCAGCAATGCGAATATTGCGCGGGATCACAGAATTATAAACCTTATCGCCAAAGAAATTACGCACTTCAGAGGCCACCTCATTCGACAAGTTCGTGCGCCCATCATGCATGGTCAGCACAACCCCTTGAATATACAAAGACGGATTCAACTTAGCCCGCACTTCTTCAATCGATTGAGACAGCTGCACAATGCCCTCCAGTGCAAAAAACTCACACTGCACAGGACATAAAATAGATTGCGCCGCCGCCATTGAATTGATCGTCAAAATATTAAGGCTAGGGGGGCAATCAATGAGCACATAAGAAATCCGCTCATCCGCCGGTTTGCCAGCTTCAGATTGTTGCAATCGGTCAATGGCTTCGCGCAATCGAAACGCACGATCCGGAAGGCTGGCAAGCTCAGCTTCTAGCCCTGCCAAATCTTGCGTGGCCGGTACCACCGCCAAACCAGGCACCCGCGTTTGCACGGTTGCCTGGGTCAACAAAGCTTCCCGGCGCAACACATCACAAATTGAAACAGAGCGCTGGTCCTCTTCAATACCAAGACCTGTGCTTGCATTCCCTTGCGGGTCAATATCGATAATGATGACTCGCTCACCAACCGCTGCCAAAGCGGTCCCTAAATTGATCGCTGTGGTCGTCTTGCCAACACCGCCCTTTTGGTTGGCCAGCGCCATCACCCGCACATATTGCGGATCAGTAGCTGAGGACGAAGAAAGTCCGTTCACCAGAACACTCCTTTAATAAGGCCGGATAAGACAGGTTAAAAACAAAGCTGATACAGCCAGCTCAGATCACCTAAACTTTTGACCTTGGTTTAATTTGAGTAACTTTGACAATTCGCCCATCTTTATCAGTACAGCTTTCAAAGCATTCCGCTTCAAATGACCAACTCGATAACGCCTCTTCAATCTCTTGTTCAAACGATTGCCCTTTCAAGAACAATCCAAAAGCCGCTTTTTGCAACGGGGCTTGTTCGCAATAAAATGCAAAATGTCCCAAATCTAACAAGCTATGAAGAGGTTTAAGCGCACGCGCCGTAACCACATCTATAGAATGGATCGTACTCTTATTTGCAAAATCTTCAATTCTGCAATTGTGTATTTCCACATCCACGCCGGTGGCCCGCGCTACATCCTTGAGAAAAGCGCATTTTCTCCCATTGGCTTCGACCAAATGCACCTTAAAATCGGGCCTTTCAGCGTTCAAAATGGCCAAAACCAGGCCAGGAAAGCCAGCCCCACTTCCCAAATCCACCAAAACCCGTGAGTCGCCCAACAAGGGCTGTAACTGGGCGCTATCAGCAAAATGCCGGCTCCACACCTCACCAAGTGTATTAGGGGCCACCAAATTCTGCACCTTTTGCCATTGCAGCAACAGCTGAGAATAAGCCTCCAAGCGGGCCTGTGTTTCACGTGAAACATCAAGACGTCCAGCTAGAACCCTCTTCATCATTTCAAAATTATCTTGATGGCCCATAAAAATCGCCTTGCACTATCCCAGTTGTTTCACGTGAATCATTGAAAGAAAGGCAAGGAGAGATCAAGCTGTCTTTTGCGTTCCAACAGCTTTTCCAGCTCTACCAGCTTTACCACCCCGTTTAATGTGGGCCAATATCAACATCAATGCCGCAGGCGTCATCCCATCAATCCGCGCCGCCTGAGCCAAGGTCTCAGGATTATGCTGCTCCAGCTTTGTTTGCAACTCAGTTGAAAGCCCAGAGATCCCCCCATAATCAAACCCAGACGGTATGCTAAGCGTTTCATCTTTGCGCAAAGCCGCCACATCAGCCTCTTGACGTTCTAGATAAACCGCATATCGGGCCTCAATCTCAATCTGCTTGAGACTAGCAGCGTCCAGCTCCCCAAGCTCAGGCCAAATGGCAGTCACTTGTTCAAAGGTGACATCCTTATAAGACAGCAATTCAAACGCTGTGCGCCGCCGTCCATCTTTTTTAATTGAAAGGCCATGTTGCGCCGCTTCATTGGGGGTCACACTACGATCTTGAAACAAAGCAATGCCATCTTGGATTGCTGATTGTTTCACGTGAAACAGTGCAGCCCGCTCACTGCCAACCAACCCAAACCGTTCTCCAACAGGTGTCAAACGTTGATCTGCATTGTCAGCGCGTAGCCGCAAGCGATATTCAGCCCGTGATGTAAACATTCGGTATGGTTCGCTAACCCCGCGCGAAACCAAATCATCAATCATCACCCCAATATAACCATCCGCCCGGCTAATCTTGAGATTGTCTTCGCAGCCACTTGCCAACAAAGCCCCATTGGCGCCAGCAATCAACCCTTGAGCGCCAGCCTCTTCATAGCCCGTGGTTCCATTAATTTGTCCAGCTAAAAACAAACCAGGGATCCGCTTAACTTCTAAAGATTGAGAAAGCTCGCGCGGATCAACATAATCATATTCAATGGCATACCCAGCCTGAGCAATCCGCACATCTTCCAACCCCACCATGCTCTTTAAAAACGCCTCTTGCACAGGCTCTGGCAGCGATGTTGATAAGCCATTGGGGTAGATCAGGTCACTAGTGAGCCCTTCAGGCTCTAAAAATACCTGATGCGCATTACGTTCCTTAAACCGTACCACCTTATCTTCAATAGATGGGCAATAGCGTGGCCCAACACTTTCAATCTGTCCTGTATAAATCGGTGCTTGATCCAGATTATCACTAATAATCCGATGCGTCTCATCATTGGTATGGGTAATATGACAGCTAATTTGCGGGGTTGTGATCTTAGAATTCATAAAAGAAAACAGCTCAGCAGGGTCATCACCTGGCTGTTCTTCCAAAACATCCCACTTAATGCTGTCCTTATAGAGCCGCGCTGGGGTCCCCGTTTTCAACCGGCCCATTTGCAAACCCGTATCATACAGCCGTTCAGCCAGTTTTATGGCTGGCTTCTCACCTATACGTCCAGCCGGCGTTCGTTTCGCGCCCTGGTGGATAATCCCTCGCAAAAAAGTCCCCGTGGTGAGCACAACGGCACCCGCCAAAATCTCACGCCCACAAGCAGTAACAATCCCAATGCAACGTCCCCCCTTAAGCAACAAATCATCAACCGCGCTTTCCACCACCTCTAAATTATCTTGAGTACGGATTGCGTCTTGCATAGCACACCGATACAGAACCCTGTCCGCCTGACAGCGAGGACCTTGAACAGCTGGCCCCTTCGATCGATTAAGCACCCGAAATTGAATACCAGCTTCATCCGCCACTTTGCCCATCAACCCATCAAGGGCATCAATCTCCCGCACCAAATGACCCTTTCCAAGCCCTCCAATCGCAGGATTACACGACATCTCACCAACAGTTTCAAACTTATGAGTCACCAAGGCCGTGCGTG
>JAJFHF010000261.1 GCA_021775775.1 Hyphomicrobiaceae bacterium | reverse complement strand
TTTGAGGGCCCACTCTTTGCCTTCAATGATGTCTCCATCAGATAAAGCGTGATCTGGGGCGAAGTCTAAATCAACGAAATCTTGCCTTAACGGTTCGCTCGATTTTACGCGGGTTCCTCGGTCTTTAGAAATTTGGGCATGCGCTAAAATGAGAGCGCCGGTTTTTTCTTGTAAAGGTTTTGCTAGTGGAGAGTGGTCTTTGTGAGTGTGGCTGACAAAAATATGGGTGAGAGGCCTTCCCGCCAAGGTGTTCAATATTGCATCCAGATGAGTTTGATCATCGGGGCCAGGATCGATCACGGCAAAACTGGTGGTGCCAAGGAGATAAGTGTTGGTGCCATTTTGGGTGAGCGGCCCACTATTTGGGGCCACGATGCGTTGCACACCCGCCCAGATTTCACGAGGTTCACCATGGGTGAAGGTCATCTCCATCTGAAAGGGAATTTTTGGCCCGGTGGTTTTTGTCATCAGTTTTGTTACCTGGTAAAAAAAATTTTATGTGACTCGTTATTGGCTTATTTTAGACTTTATTGCCAGTTTTTTTAATACAAACCATTTTCATGACCGAATGAAAATAAAAGGCACCACATCATTTATGATGATAGCGCCTTTTGGGGTTAAGTATTGTGGCACTTACATTTGCTTATTTTTCTCATTTTATCGTTTTAGCTTTTCGATAAATCAGCAGGGGCAATTTCTGGATAGTGCCGACCATACTTTAAGTCTGACAGCCGACCGATGTTAAGACGGTAGTCAGAACCAATTTCTGAGTATTTGTCACCGCGCAGAATCCGCGCTTTGATGATTGCGATTTCTGCTTTTGATAGATGTTTCATTCTCTTTCTCCTTAGGGATAGGCTTGCATGAAGAGAACGGCCGTTCGGTCATCTGGATAGCGCTGAGAAATGGACTTTGCAAGGGATCAAGTTTTTGGAGGTGACTCGAACTTTTTATAAGAAACTGAATTTACTATATTATTTTTTTCATTTGTCATACAATTTGGACATTATTGCCATTTTTCTATCTCTCTGCGACCAATCTTCATGCTCTCTTACGTATGTACTGTAATAACTCGGTCGATGTGGTTTGCGGTATGATCTTGCAAATTCGTGTAATGGGTAATACTCAATGCCCATTTCCTTGAGCGTGCTCTTCCATAAGCGGGATACTGTAGTAATGTAAGGTTTAGATTGCGCATATAGTGATGGAAACCAGTAGCCACTTTCCTCAAAATCGCGCTTTATGAAATCAGATAAACGACTTAAAAGTAATTTTACATCATCATCTATGGTCTCCCTCGATTGAAACCAAAGTTGTTTCTCGTGAGGAAGGTAGGGATACCATTGATCGTCGAGAACTTGATCCCAACGGGCAGCCATAAGCCTGGTTAAAGGAGTCCCAAACTCAAAATAGAGCCTTAAGCAATAAGCCTGCTGCCATTGAGCCGTGTTTTCTTCCAAACGTCTGAATATCTCCTGATACACATCTGGTTTCAGATCTCTAAGTTCTGGATATTTGACATCAAATTTTTCCTTGAATGCTTTCCTTACTGCTCTACCTAGATTATATTTGTTATCGGATCGATAAATACCAAATATTGAAGCTTGTTTGTAAATCTGATTGATGAATGCTTTTAAAGTGCGGATGTTAGCCCAGGTGTATTTTCGATCAACAAGGGCATCTGCTAACTCTTTTGCTGAAATTTCAGTTACCTGTTTTTTCTTGATTTCATCCGCCTGCCAGTTGTGGAAAAGATGATCTAACTGATCTCTATATGTCTCTGAGCGATCTGCCACTTCCATCCCCTTTAACAAACTAAGCGCTGCCTCTTCCAAAGTGAGCTGACTGACCTGCTTTTTGAAATAGTCTCTTTGATCCTGATCTTCTAGATAAAGTTTTACTTTATCGGTTGGAGAGCTTTTGCGGTTTTCGATTTCTTTTCCGGCCCATTCCCGTGCATAGGAGAGAAAATCACCTAGTTTTAATTCCCCTCCGCGTAAAACGTGAAATCTATAAAACATGGAAGAATAGGGATCAAAAGTGAGTCGTTTTCTAGGGCCAAGCCGTAGACAAAAAGCTTTTGAACCGCCTGACTTTGTTGCCCAAAGTCTCAACCCAAATTTTTTTACCTTTGTATCCGCAATCCAGTGCTCCCCTTTGTTGGGCGGTGTTACTTGATTGACGTAGTCTTCTGTGAGCAATCGCTTCATATTTAAAATATGCACCAAATAAAAAGCCAGGCACAAGGCCTGGCTTTTACTTTTTTTAATTTCTAATGCAATTAAAGATCCTGATTACTTTCCTTGACCTTTTCAGCATCCAGATAAACTTCCGAGCCCAGTTCCTTAAACTTCACGCTCATTTCTTGCATGCCTGTTTCTTTATCATTCAGTTTGGCTGCATAATCGCGCACATCTTGAGTGATTTTCATGGAGCAGAATTTTGGCCCGCACATGGAACAAAAATGTGCCACTTTATGCGCGTCTTTTGGCATTGTCTCATCATGATAAGAGCGGGCTGTGTCGGGGTCGAGGGAGAGGTTGAACTGGTCGTCCCATCTAAAATCAAAGCGCGCGCGCGACAAGGCATCATCACGGATTTGAGCGGCCGGGTGTCCTTTGGCCAAATCAGAGGCGTGCGCTGCGATTTTATAGGTGATCACACCCACTTTCACGTCGTCGCGGTTGGGGAGACCTAGGTGCTCTTTGGGGGTAACGTAACACAACATCGCGGTGCCGAACCAGCCAATCATCGCGGCGCCAATGCCTGACGTAATGTGATCATAGCCAGGTGCGATGTCGGTTGTTAGCGGGCCTAATGTGTAAAAGGGGGCTTCGCCACACTCTTTCAATTGTTTGTCGATGTTGACCTTGATTTTTTGCATTGGCACATGGCCCGGGCCTTCAATCATGACCTGACAGCCCTTGTCCCAGGCGACTTTGGTTAACTCGCCTAATGTTTCCAGCTCTGCGAACTGAGCGGCGTCATTGGCGTCTGCAATGGAGCCGGGGCGCAAGCCATCACCTAGAGAAAAGCTCACATCATATTTGCGCATCAAATCGCAAATGTCACCAAAGCGCTCATAGAGGAAGCTTTCTTTGTGGTGGGCCAAGCACCATTTGGCCATGATGGAGCCACCGCGCGAGACAATGCCCGTGACACGATCGGCCGTTAGGTGAATGTAACCAAGGCGCACACCGGCATGGATGGTGAAATAATCGACCCCCTGCTCGGCTTGCTCTTGCAAGGTGTCTTTGTAGACCTCCCAATCAAGTTTAACCGGGTCGCCATTGACCTTTTCTAGGGCTTGGTAAATCGGCACTGTGCCGATGGGCACGGGGGCGTTGCGGATAATCCATTCTCTGGTGTTGTGAATGTTGCGGCCTGTGGAGAGATCCATTACCGTGTCAGCGCCCCACCGAATGGACCAGACCATTTTTTCAACTTCTTCTTCAATGGAAGAGGTAACCGCGCTGTTGCCAATGTTGGCGTTAATTTTGGTCAGGAAGTTGCGGCCAATGATCATTGGCTCTAGCTCTGCGTGATTGATGTTGCACGGGATGATGGCGCGGCCTCTGGCGATTTCATCACGGACAAACTCTGGCGTGATGTGCTCGGGTAGGCTGGCACCGAACTGTTCGCCTTGGTCTAACTGTTCTCTTGCGTTCGGCAGGGCTTTTTCGCGGCCAAGATTTTCTCTGGTTGCTACATAAATCATTTCTTTGGTGATGATCCCAGCGCGGGCATATTCTAGTTGGGTTATGGGCTTGCCTTCTTGGCCAACCAGTGGGCCATAAGAGACAGGGAATTGACGGGCCAAGTGCGCGCCTTCAACATTACCATTATCTTCTGGTTTAATGGCGCGGCCTTCAACACGTTCCACGCCGCCGCGCTCTTGCACCCATTTTTCTTTATAGCGCTGTAGGCCGGTCTCAACATTGATCTGCACGCCATC
The DNA here is from genome assembly GCA_021775775.1 of Hyphomicrobiaceae bacterium. Lineage (GTDB taxonomy): Bacteria > Pseudomonadota > Alphaproteobacteria > Rhizobiales > HXMU1428-3 > HXMU1428-3. The sequence continues at coordinate 1,165 of JAJFHF010000261.1, read as the reverse complement.
ATCTGTGTAGGGACCGGACGGGTCATAAACGCGCACATTTGGTTCCCCGGCGTCCTTTGCGAGCATAATCTCTCTCACCGGCACCTCAAGATCTGGGGCCTCTTTTGGCGATATATAAACTTTCTTTGATGCAGGTAGTGGCCCTGTTGTTACCTCTGGGCTAACAATTTTGTCGGTGTGCAAATTCATGATTTAGGACCCTTTTTTAGTAAGACACATGTTCTTAAGGTATTGTTTTAAAACCTTAAATTAAAAAAAATTATTGAAATCTAATGCCAATGCCAAATCCCTCATTCAACAAAATTAAGGAAGAAACCAACATGGCAACATTAAAAGATAAAAATAGAAGACGATAGCCAGTCATTATGCGAAAGATATGCAAAGCGAGCTCGGGCACAAGCAAATGAAGAATGCCAGTTAAGAATGAGAGCCAACCAAACAAAGTGATCAGTGAGCGCCAATCAGGTGTGATAATCGGATGTAGGATCGTGACGATGATGCCAATAATCAAAGCGATGATTGCCGCCAAATAAAACAGCCCCTCACTTTTGGCGAAGTCTTGTACCAAGAGAGGTATCCTTTGAAAGTTCAATAGAGCTGATAGAGAAAAAATCAAACAATAAAGTCCTATTATTTTGGCAAACAAAATTGAAATTTCCAAATCGAACTCCTTTTTTCACGTGCTGTGATCATTGTTCGTGGTGCGTTTAAATTGGCACCAAGGGTGGATCACTTGGGTGGTGGAGCGGTGTTTCGATTTTAATTTTAGACTGCAGAACGAAAGCTATCGTTTGCATGAGGTCTAATCTTAAAGTCTTACAGCTATGGGTATGTGCCACCGTGCTTTTTAGAACGTCTTGACAAACACACTTGACAAACACTTGACAAACGCACTTGACAAACACTGGCCCCATGAGGCTGACTTTTTTTCCGTCCCTCCGCCGGCATGACCCGGATCAGGTTTCAAGGGTTGAGTTAGTCTTAACTCTCTCAGCTGCTTTTTTAGCACCCCTCGGAATGGTGATACAATGGGCCTTATTGAAGCACATTTCAAGCTTGTTCTGCCAGGCTGTTAGGACAGCGGTTTGGTCATCGGTTTAGACTGGGGGAAATTAACGCCGGTTTTAAACTTTGTGCGCGTGATTAAAGGCATGTTTGGATGTTT
>JAJFHF010000027.1 GCA_021775775.1 Hyphomicrobiaceae bacterium | reverse complement strand
GCGAACATTACGATTTATGCGATGTTGCTGAGTGGGGGCGCCGCGCTTGGCACCGCATTGAGTTTTGGGGGGCCTGTTTGGCTCACCATTTTTTTTGCTGTGATCTGGGGGATTACGATCATCCCTGATTCTGCTCAATTCTCGGCTCTTGTTGCCGATGATGCTCCTGGGGAGCTTTCTGGCAGTTTGTTGACATTACAGATTGCTTTGGGATTTACTTTGACTATTTTTACAGTCCAGGTAACGCCTGTTGCTGCGTTGATTTTTGGGTGGCCAACTACGATTGTTTTGATGGCTTTGGGGCCATTTTTTGGGATCTTTGCGATGAGGCGATATCAAAACTTTGCTGATTCAAAATAGCTTCATTTATGTGCTGAAGGTGTCGTGGATATTTTGAGTAAGGAAACGATGGTTGATCAGCAAAAATATAGAATTGAGCAAAGGGATTTTTTAAAATTTTATATTTGAGCTTCATGTATTTTGGATGATTATCAATATTTCCTTATGAAACTGTTTAAAACTTAGACTAAAGGTGGAAAAAAATCATTATTTTGCCCTATTTGTGATATCAAATTTCGATTGCTTCATAATATTTCGTTATGAAGAATATCGGGAGATCTTTTATATGAATAAACTTATGTCTCTTTTTGCGACTGGATGTTTGGCTGCTGGCCTTGCCTCTCCTGCTCTTGCTGAAGATAAACCTGCTATGAAAAAAGTAGAAAAAGCTGTTGTGGAAGCGCCTGCTGATGCAAAAAAAGCTGCTAAAACTGAAGCAAAATCTGAAGTGAAAGCTGAAGTCGAAAAAACAGCTGAAAAAGCTGAGACAAAGGCTGCTGACGTTAAAACTGATGCTAAAGCTGACGTAAAGACTGATGCTAAAGCTGATGTTGAAGCTAAAGCTAAAAAAGACGCAAAATAATCGTCAGTTTATAACTCTCTTAGAAAAAAATAGCGGTTTGATCTCAGGCCGCTATTTTTTGGTTTTGGGGTTTGGTTTTGCGTATTAATTGCCGCGCTTGACGCAAAATTCGACCACATCCAATAGGGCATGTTTCCAAGGGGTGGCGGGAAAGATGCTAAGAGCTTTTTTTGCCGCTTCTCCATAGTGATGAGCGCGTTCAATGGTTGTCTGAATTGTATTATATTTATTGATAAGCTCTATTGCGGTGTCTAGATCTTTGGGTTCTATGGTGCCTTCACCTAAGGTGCGTTGCCAAAAGGCTTGCTCGTCTTTCGTGCCTGCTTGATAGGCAAGGATTACTGGCAGGGTGATTTTCCCGTCGCGGAAATCATCGCCGATGTCTTTGCCAAGGCTTGCACTTTCACCGTGGTAATCAAGGGCGTCATCGATGAGCTGAAAGGTAATGCCAAGATTTTTACCGAATTGTTTTAAAGCTTGGCGCTCTTTGTCTGGGCGTTCAGCTACGACGGCGCCTAATTCTGCGGCGGCCACAAAAAGGGCTGCTGTTTTCGCGTCAATCATTTCCATATACTCATCTTGTGAGCTTTGGGGATTGCCGGCTGTGGCCAATTGCATGACCTCACCTTCGGCGATAACAGCTGAAGCGTGAGAGAGAATTTTTAGGGCTTCAAGGGAGCCGACACCGACCATTATTTTAAAACTTTGGCCTAACAGGTAATCTCCGACAAGAACGCTTGCTTGGTTGCCCCATAATAGGCGGGCTGCTTTTTTACCGCGGCGCATGTCGCTTTCATCAACAACATCATCATGTAGCAAGGTGGCTGTGTGTAAGAATTCTATGGAGGTGGCAAGGGGGATATGATTGAGCCCTTCATAAGCACAAAGCCTAGCCGTTGCACAAGTGAGCATGGGGCGAATTCGTTTGCCGCCAGACTCAATTAGGTGTGTGGCGAGTTGTGGGATCATATCCACTGATGAATGAGCTTTTTTTAAAATGAGTTCGTTGATCCGCCCCATATCAGTTGCTGTTAGATCAAGCAAATTTGTTAAGGACGGGCTTGGGTTGTACGGATCTTTGATGGTCTCAGTTTCCGCCAAATTTGAGGCTGTTAAATTTTGGACGGTCAAATTTTGCTCCCAAGTCTTAAGTTTTAAAGTCAATTGCATTTTTAAGGTTTGTAATGCTGTGTGTATGATATCTGCTGTTTATTTTTTAGCAGTTTAATGGCTAAAATCATATACGCTTTTATCAAAATAATTTTTAGGGCTTGATCATAAATTGTTATATTTTTGGTTTTGGTTATTTTTGGCTAAGACCGGCTTTAGTTGCGGGTTATTATTTTGTTTCTTTGTATTTCTGCTTAAGTATAATCAACCCTTAAGGGGGTAGGTCAAGCTTTTGCTGCTTCGATCTGCGTCTCTTGGACGCAGTTGTGTTCAAATTAGTGTTATAGATGGGTTTTACGACTGTGGTTGAAAGGGTATCCTTTGCTTTATGAAAGAGCTTGTCACTAGTAATGATATTGTTTGGTTGAGTTATGCTCAGGAATTACTCCGACAAGAAGGTGTAGAATTTGCACTCTTTGATGCCAATATGAGTATCATAGAGGGCTCTATTGGTATTTTACCGCGACGCATTATGGTTCATGATGATGATTATGAGTCTGCTTGGGCAATGCTAAAAAGAGAAACTGAAAATCTTAGTTCAGCTCAAGAGAGCGAGCATGCCTTACCTGATATTGATGATGATCAGTTGAGCGACGATTTGTTTCTTGGTGGGGCCCTTAAAATTTATCAACCTAAAAAAGGATTTCGCTCTGGTATTGATGCGGTCTTGTTGGCTGCCTCTGTGGCTGATAATGGGCCTATGCGCGTGTTGGAAGCTGGATGCGGGGCTGGGGTTGTTAGTCTAGCCATTGCCTGTCGGTGCATCGAGGCGCGGGTTGAAGCTATCGAAATTGAGGATGTTAATGCGGCCATTGCCCTGCGCAATGTGGTGAGAAATGATTTATCTGATCGGGTTGTTGTTCATTTAGGGGACCTTTGTGATCCGGTTACAAAGTTGGAACTGCTTGGCTTAAAACGTAATTCTTATGATTATGTGGTGGCTAACCCCCCCTTTTATGATGAGCGCGAAATGCGTTTGTCGAGCAATCCCTTGCGCCGACGAGCAAAGCGGGCCATGGCAGAGACGTTGGAAGACTGGGTGCGGTTTTTAACGGCGATGGCGGCACCAAAGGGCGTGATTTCAATGATCCATAGGGCAGAAAAGCTAGATGAAATATTATCTGTGCTGTCGCGTCGTTTTGGTGCCATAAAGGTGTTGCCATTATTTCCCAAAGCTTGCGTCCCGGCCAACCGGGTGATTGTACAAGGCGTGAAGGGATCACGTGCGCCTTTGACGTTGTTGCAAGGTTTGGTTTTGCATGATGATGAAGGGGGATATCACCCGCAAGTGCAAGAGCTTTGCACCTCGCCAAAAGGGTTAGATGGTTTGAAACACTTGTAATTTTCTGCTTGTGGTCTTAAGTCATTGCAATAAGTGAAAATCGTTTTTTGAATAGAGTTGCCAAAATTTTACAGTGAAGGTCGTTTATGTCGAAAAGATCAAAGAAAAAGACAAAAAAATCCTGGATTAGACGCTTGTTTGCGAAACCGCCTGTTGTGCCTGTTTTGCGATTTATGGGGCCGATTGGGATGGCAACACCGCTTAATCCTGGTATTAACCTGGCCAATTGTGCAGATGTGATTGAGCGGGCCTTTGAGGACAAAAAGGCCAAGGCGATTGCTGTCGTGATTAACTCACCAGGTGGCTCTCCTGTACAATCGATGTTGATTTTTAAAAGGCTACGGGCGTTGGCGCTGGAACATGATAAAAAGATTTATGTTTTTGCAGAAGATGTTGCAGCGTCTGGAGGGTATTTTATTGCCCTGGCGGGTGATGAAATTTACGCCGACCCTAGTTCTATTATTGGATCGATTGGCGTGATCGCTGCTGGGTTTGGTTTTGATAAGGCGATTGAGAAATTAGGTGTTGATCGCCGGGTTTATACAGCTGGTGAAAAGAAGATGTCACTGGATTCTTTCCAACCGGAAAACCCAGAAGATGTTGCCCGCATTAAAGCGTTACAAAAAGATATTCATGAGACCTTTAAAGATGTGGTGTTGTCGCGGCGCGGCGATAAGCTTAAATCTGATGATTTATTTACCGGTGAGTTTTGGACCGGCGTGAAGGCGCACGAGTTGGGATTAATCGATGGGCTGTCGGATGTGCGGACAAAAATGCATGAGCTGTTTGGCCCTGAAGTGGAATTAAAATTAATTAAGCAGAAAAAGGGATTGTTTGGTCGTGCTAGCCCTCAAGGGGTGATGGGAGCGATTACAGGTGGAGATTTGACCTTGACAGATCAAGCTATTTCTTCCCTAGAGACACGCGCGTTGTGGTCTCGGTTTGGTTTATAAAGGTTGTTTGTTTTCTCTCACGGGCTATTCTGCCGCTTTAGCGGCAGGCCCTTGCGAGGCGCGGCGCTCGCGCCGTGCTACGCCATGTACGTGCTCTGAAAAAGAGCACTCCCTTCTTCCGATGGGAAATTTTTTAAATTTATAAAACATATGCAGGAAAGCTCCCATCCCGAAGAAGGAAGCGAGCTTAGCGAGCGAACATGACGCCCACAGGCGTCCGGCGCGAGCGCCGCGCCTCGCAGGCTCAAGCGCTTTTCGCGCTTGAAATAGCCGTGAGTGGAAAAATAGACCCTAGTTCAAAACTTTGCCGATCTCATCAGCGGTGGGGGCAATTGGTCTTAGTTGAAAGGAAACCCCATCTGCATAGGTGTTTGAGACCACAGCAAAAAACCCTCTTAAATGAAACACTGCACGTTTCTGGATGCGGGTGTCAAAAGTGCAAGCGACATCATTAAAGGTATATTTTGAGCGTGTGCCGGGATAGAAGGTCGCGCTGATTTTCTTGCCTTCATATGACGTGGGAAGGTAATATTCCATTCCATCGACCATTGGCAAAGGGCCGTAGCGTCCTGGTTGGCAATCGATTGACGTGCGCCGGTCAGCTTCTTCTGTGGATTGCAGAACAGCATCTTCATCTGAGCCGTCTAACAGAACTTTTAGATCCAGGTAAACGAAGGTAGATTTAGCTAGTTCTTGCAAATAGTTTTTGGTTTTTAAACCAGCCACATTCACGGCACCGCTGGATTTGTTCAGGACAATATCAAATTTTGAAAAATTGCGATCTGCTTTTGCCGGTGTGCTTGTTAGCATCAGTGTGCTTGTTAGGAACAAAGTTGCACAGATAAGAGCTGATAGGGGGCTTTTTGTGGATAGCCAGATTAAGGGGCGGTTCATTCTTTCCTCCATGTGGATGAGACTTTATTCCAGGCCCGTGAATACCAGCTTTGTGATTTAAGGTCTTCAAAGGCGCGTTTCTCATTATTTAAATCATCTTCTATTCGTTTCAGGCGGTCTTCTCGGTCGACGAGTGCTAATCTTTCTTCATTGTGAATTTTTTCGCGCGCGATGAGTTGATCTGTGTCGCTCAGTAGGTTGGTTTCACGCGTTTGCAATGCTTGCCGTGAGATCTCAATGTCTTGGGTTTGAATGTCAATATTGGTTTGTTTTTGGCTCAATTGAGTGCTGAGTTGGTTTAGTTTTTGTTGATCGCTTGCGACTTGAGATAGTTTTTGGTTTAGGGCTTTTTGGTCTTGTTCTAATTGTTCTAGTCGTGATTTTAACAGATCGCCCTCTTGGCCAGTGGAGCCGGTGGTGATGGCATCATCTAGTTTGGTTTGTAAGTCTTCATTGGCTGCGACTAGCTGCGTGTTTTTGGTTTTGTTGTTGTTGTTTTCTGTCTCAACTAAGGCAAAGCGGGCTTCTAGCTTTTGGAATTTTTGTTGCAAGGTGGCAAGGGCGTCTGTTGTGCCTGGGATTTGGGCTTTTAAGCTATCTATTTCTTGTTGCTGGGCGGTAACTTTGGTTTCTAATGATTGATTATCTTTGAGTGCGTTTTTATAAATCTTATTCAGGTCATCATATTGGGTGTTTAAGGTGGCGAGTTGCGCGGTTAATTTATTTAAACAGCTTTGGGGGACCGTGGCCAAGGTGCATTTATCTTTTTCTGCGACAGGAATGCCTGAAGGAATGGTGCGTAGTGTTGCGTGAAATTTTCTGCCATAGCCACCGATCAGTTTGTATTTATCAAGACCGTTGACGATGCGCCGCGCGCCGCCCCAATTTGTGGTTGAATTGTTGAAATATTGAGACAGACGTTTGCCGGTAAACAGGCCTTTGATCATGCCTTGAGCAAGGATGGCAACTGAGGTGTCGCGATGAAGGGCGAGATCAGGGTTGAAGTAAACCTGGTCCTTCAAGCCCAATTCTTTGCCCATGCGTTTGTAGTTAAAAGCCCATGTTAATTGTACGTGACCGCGGCCAAAATAGGCTTTGCCGGTTTTGCGATCTATGGCAGCGTAATTGCGTTTAATGCGGCCGCGTCTGTATAGGCGGGTGACACAAGCAATGGAGGCGGCATCAGTTTTGCCAAAACATTCACGCACCGCTTGAATTCTACGGCCGGTTTCGTGATAGGTGGTGGCTAGGATATAGGCCAGCCAGCGAAGATCTTTGAGGTGGGCTTGGCCGTCCCAATAGTTGAAAACACGCTCATAACGATCGATGAGGTATTTTTCCTTTTCTTTAATGGGATAAAATTGTGAGCGAAATTGTTTGAAAAAATGAGCCCTGTCAATGATTTGTGCTTTTTGGGTGGGAGCTTGGCTCTGGGCGTTTGTGCTTGGGATTATAAAGAGTGCGCAGACGAGGAGGGTTATTAAAAACAAGCTAAAATGTGAGTTTTTGGCTTGTTTATAGAGCTGACTTGGTGGTGTTTGCCGCTTTATATTGCGCACTTTAGCTATCGTCTGCACTTTTAAACCCTCACACAACTCACAACCGACATATAACTCATGTCACATTTGTACATTAATAGCACTTTTAGGGAGTGCTAGCTTTTGCTCGTCATTATATGTCATTAACCATATTTTTTCAGAATAAGCGGGATCTTGCCATCAGCCAAGAGTAAATTGGCAACAGTTCTTTGGTTTATTTGGTTTGAGGGTAATGAAGGACGAAGTATGTTGTTTTTATTAAATCTTGTAAGGGGTTCTGACCCTAGCTCTTTGTTTTATTAAATGTGGCAGGTGCTTTTTTGAAATACGCTCTAGCTATAGACAGTATGTTCAGCTAAAACGGGGTCTTGATCGGATTATCTTCATTTTAATGGGTGAAATGATGGATGGTTGATCTGCATCATTTATTGAGACTTACATATAGGGGGCTTTAGGTTTTCAATGGCTTCAAATTTAGGTGCTTCCAATTTAGGCGCGTCAAATCAACAACAAAATGCTTTGCAACCAACGAAGTCCTTTCAAGACTTGATCTTAACGTTGCAACTTTATTGGTCACAACAAGGGTGTGTTATTTTACAACCTTATGATGTGGAAGTGGGGGCTGGTACATTTCATCCAGCGACTGTGTTGCGGGCGCTAGGGCCAAAGCCTTGGTCGGCTGCCTATGTGCAACCCTCGCGCCGGCCAACTGATGGGCGCTATGGTGAAAACCCCAATCGATTGCAGCATTATTACCAATTTCAAACTGTGTTAAAACCTTCACCGCCCGATATACAAGAGCTTTATTTAAAAAGCCTTGAAGCGATAGGGATCGACCCGTTGGCGCATGATATCCGGTTTGTGGAAGATGATTGGGAAAGCCCTACCCTTGGTGCTTGGGGGCTTGGTTGGGAAGTTTGGTGCGATGGCATGGAGGTGTCTCAGTTTACCTATTTTCAACAAGTGGGCGGTTTTGATTGTTCGCCGGTGATGGGGGAGCTGACCTATGGACTAGAGCGTTTGGCGATGTATTGCCAAGGGGTTGATAATGTTTATGAGCTGAATTTTAATGGTGGGCGCGACGACACTCAGGTTTCTTATGGGGATGTGTTTTTGCAAGCTGAGCAGGAATATTCGCGGCATAATTTTGAATATGCAGATACCAAAAACCTGTTTCAACATTTTGAGGATGCAGCTGGTGAATGCCGGGCTTTGTTAGAAGCTGGCGCTGGTAAAGGTGTTGGCGGTGGGCATGGCTGTGTTTTGCCAGCTTATGATCAATGCATAAAAGCGAGCCATTTGTTTAATTTGCTTGATGCGCGCGGTGTGATTTCTGTGACCGAGCGCCAAGCTTATATATTGCGCGTGCGCGAGTTATCCAAAGCGTGTTGTGCCGCTTGGCTTGATACTGAGGCTGGGGGGGCTGGGTTGTGATGTTTGATCCAGAGCGCCACATTACTGGTCCTAAATTAGGAGACCACTCATGAGTGAAAATCAAGATTATGGTGTTTTTGATGATTTGCCCGAACCTGGGGTTTTCTCTGGGGTGATGACGCTTCTGGGGGCCGCATTGGGAATTTTTCTTGTTGCATATGCTTATCTTTATGGCGCTAGTGATGGACCGATTGCCTTAGCTCATGTTGGGTTTGTAATCGGGTTTGGGTTGTTGTTTGCATTTTTGTGTGCTGCTTTGAGCTTTTTAATCGGTTGGATGATAGAGCTCACCTGGCCTCTATTATTGTTGCTTGTGTTTGTTGGTGCTTTGTTGGTTTTACCGCTGTATTTTTATACAGGTGGTGATGTCTTTGGCGGTAATGTGTTTTAATTTTTTATTACTTTGATTTTGGATGGCTTGATGTCTGAACTTTTGCTTGAATTATTTAGTGAAGAAATTCCCTCGCGTATGCAAAAAAGGGCTGGGGAAGATTTGGCTCGTTTGATGAGCAAGGGTCTTGAAGAGGCTGGCCTTAGTTTTGATGAGGTCTCGCATTATGAAACCCCGCGCCGTTTGGTTTTGGTGATCACGGGGTTGCCTGCTAAATCTTGTGATGTGCGCGAGGAACGAAAGGGCCCACGGGTGGATGCCCCTGAGAAAGCGCTGGAGGGGTTTTTGCGCTCCACAGGGTTGACCATTGAAGAGTGCGAAATTCAAGATGATAAAAAGGGTCAATTTTAT
>JAJFHF010000260.1 GCA_021775775.1 Hyphomicrobiaceae bacterium | reverse complement strand
ACAGCTGCTTTTTTAGCTGCAGGTTTTTTCACAGCTGCTTTTTTAGCTGCAGGTTTTTTTACAGCTGCTTTTTTAGCTGCAGGTTTTTTCACAGCTGCTTTTTTAGCTGCAGGTTTTTTTACAGCTGCTTTTTTAGCTGCAGGTTTTTTCACAGCTGCTTTTTTAGCTGCAGGTTTTTTCACAGCTGCTTTTTTAGCTGCAGGTTTTTTTACAGCTGCTTTTTTAGCTGCAGGTTTTTTTACAGCTGCTTTTTTAGCTGCAGGTTTTTTCACAGCTGCTTTTTTAGCCACGGCCTTTTTTGCCGGTGCTTTTTTGGTTGTGGTGGTCTTTCGAGATTTTAGTTTCGTTGCAGTAGCCATAATTATTTCCCTTAGATTAGATGAATGAAATGATTCGCAATCTTAGCTACTCAAATGAATCTAAAAGATTAATTTTTTTAATATGTTAAATATAGAGCCTTGTTTTTGTGTGGTTTTCGCAACTATATATTTTAAATACTCATGAAAAGAGGACTGTTTGTTTGGTTTTGCAGATCGGTTATTGTTTTTTGTTGCGCGATTCGATTTGAAGGGTGTTTGTCATAAATGGTTTTGATAGCAAAATGGGCTAAGAAAAAAGGCCATTTTTCTCAGCCCATTTGAGGGTAAAATTAAGAGCCGTTGACCAGCAAATTTATTTTTTCTTTTTAGCGGCGGTTTTTTTAGCGGGTGTTTTTTTTGCAGGCGCTTTTTTCGCCGGAGCCTTTTTAGCTGCGGTTGCTTTAGCGGGTGCTTTTTTTGCAGGTGCTTTTTTAGCTGGTGCTTTTTTCACAGCGGCTTTTTTAACGGGCGCTTTTTTTGCTGGCGCTTTTTTCACAGCGGCTTTTTTAGCGGGCGCTTTTTTAGCAGGTGCTTTTTTCGCGGGTGCTTTTTTCGCAGCAGTTGCTTTAGCTGGTGCCTTTTTAGCGGGAGCTTTTTTAGCTGGCGCTTTCTTTGTTGTCGTTTTCTTTGCAGTTGCCATTGTCTTAATTACCTTTGGTAAAATGGATGGTTAAATGAATCGGACCTATGATAAGTTAGCTTTTACGAATCGTTACCCTTTATTCTTTTTTAATCGTACTTTTCAACATGTTTATTGTCTCTTCTTTTTCACTTCCATAAGGTTCATTTTCTCCGTGCCCCCAAATTGGTTGCGGCCAGGTGCTGTCTTCTTGGTGACGTGCGACCACATGTATGTGGAGTTGGCGAACAACATTGCCCAAGGCTGCGATGTTGAGTTTGTGTGGTTTGAAGAGAGCTTTCATGTGGGCACTGACATTAGAGATTTCTTTTATTAATTGAATTTGGTCGCATGGTTGAAGCTCAATGATCTCGGTGATGTCTGAGCGCATGGGGACCATGATCAGCCAGGGGTAGCGTTTGTCATTCATTAGCCCGATGTAACAAAGGTCTAATTTTGTGATCTCAAATGTGTCTGCTTTTAGGGTTTGGTCTAAGAGAAATGAGGGCATGTTAAAGGCCTTTGTTATTAGGGTCATTGTTAGTGAAATATGACCGCAAATCTTTTTTGTTCCAATTGTTTAAATTGATTTTTCTATGATCGAATGCATGAAGCAAGTGAATTAGTTAGAGTGCTGATATTTTTAATCTATCTTGCCCCTTAAGCGATTTGAATGAATAAACAAACAGGCCTTGTGCTAGAATTAATGGTTGAAGGTTGTCTTGATTGGGTTTGTTTAGAGCAATAAGGTCTTAACCTACGTTATTATTTAAAACGAAAAAGAAGAATATATAAATTAGATCTTCTGGGGAGTGGATAAATTATGTCACCTAATAATGGAATTTTCGGATTCTTATTGAAGGATCGTATCGTTGCAAAGCCAGGTTATAATCGCTGGCTTGTACCGCCAGCTTCAATTGCTATCCATCTTTGCATTGGTTCTGTATATGCCTGGTCAATTTTTAATCCCTCACTGACAAAAGAACTTGGCGTTGTCACCAGTGCCGCCGATGATTGGAGCTTGTCGGATGTGGTGTGGATTTTCTCTGTAGCGATTGTGTTTCTTGGGTTGGCTGCGGCAATTGCTGGTAAGTGGCTGGAAGAAGTTGGACCACGGTGTGTTGGCGTGACAGCGGCATTTTTGTGGGGTGGTGGATTTCTTATTGGCTCGTTTGGTATTTTAACCCATCAGCTATGGTTGGTTTATTTGGGCTATGGTGTGTTTGGTGGTTGTGGGCTTGGGCTTGGTTATGTCTCCCCCGTTTCTACTTTGCTTCGCTGGTTTCCTGACCGGCGCGGAATGGCTACGGGTATGGCGATTATGGGTTTTGGCGGGGGTGCAATGATTGGGGCACCTTTGAAAACGTTTCTGTTGAAACATTTTTATGAAGCACCGACCTATTTGGGCGCAGCTGATGCGGTAACATTGATCACGAAAGAGGGCAAACGGTTTGCTGAGACCGCACAAGGTAGTGTGGAAGTGGTTGTGGCAACTGTGCAAGAAGCTGCAAAGATGGCTATTCCTGGTGATGCCGGGGTTTATGTGGTTGGAACTGGCAATACGGGTGCAGCTGATACATTTATGGTGCTAGGGATTGTTTATTTTATCGTGATGATTATTGCCTCTTTCTCATACCGTGTGCCTCCTGAAGGGTGGACACCTGAAGGTTGGGTGCCGCCAAGTGCTGAGCTTTCTGCCAAACAGATGATCACAAGTGATAACGTGCATATTGATCAAGCTTTGCGCACGCCGCAATTTTGGCAATTGTGGGTTATGTTGTGTTTCAATGTGACGGCTGGCATTGGGGTTATTGGAGTTGCCAAAACCATGATGACTGAAATCTTTGGTTCCACTTTGCCTGACATTGTTACTGTCGGTTTTGCGGGGACTTATGTTTTGATGATATCGGTGTTTAATATGTGTGGCCGGTTTTTCTGGGCTTCAATGTCTGACTATGTTGGGCGCAAGAACACCTACACTATTTTCTTTGTGCTTGGCATGATCCTTTATTTGTCCATTCCTTTTGCCGCTAGTGCTGTGAGTGCTAACCCGGCTGTTATGTGGTTGGTGATGTTTTATGCGGCGACAATGATTATCTTTACAATGTATGGTGGTGGATTTGCGACCATTCCGGCTTATTTGGCTGATGTGTTTGGCACGCTGCATGTGGGCGGTATTCACGGACGCTTGCTCACGGCTTGGTCAACGGCTGGCGTACTTGGGCCTTTTGCTATCACATATTTACGTCAACAGTCTTTAAGCGAAGCCATTAGTAATTTGGCCGCAAAGGTTGATCCGGCTAAATTTGAAGCGACCTTTGGCGCGCCCTTGTCTCAGCTTTCTGATTTGGTGGCCGCCAAGAGTGTGACGGTGAGCAAACTTATGGAGCTCGTGCCTGAAGGAACTGTTGATCCAACGTCTAGTCTCTATAATTCGACGATGTACGCTATGGCTGGTTTGTTGTTTATTGCGTTGATCGCCAATTTCTTTATGAAGCCGGTTAATGAAAAACATTTTGTAGAGAATACCCACCCGGATATCGCGCCGGTTAAGTAGCTTTCTTTTTAAGTGCGAAATTTTAAGCGCGAATCATCGATTAACGATGGTTTGCGCTTAAATTCTTTGTTTGCTTGACTTTTCTTATGAAATCAACAATTGTGCAGCTTATGTGACGGGCTGATTTATTTCGCCCGCTTTTTCTTTAAATAATTGATTTTCCGCTATTACGGCTTTGGCTGGTTTTAGGCCAAAGTGTAAGTTACTTTGACTTGATTTAAGACTTACGAGTTTATTGCGGGACCCAATACGTGATTAGATAATCACGTTTAATTTTCCGTGAAAGGAACTGGTTTGTCAGAATTTGATGCGCTTGAATTGGCTGCGCCCCTATTAAAATCCATTCAAAAACAAGGTTTTACAGAACCTACACCCATTCAATCTATGTCTATTCCGCCTTTGTTAGAAGGTTCGGATTTGATGGGCATTGCGCATACTGGCGGGGGCAAAACTGCTGCCTTTGCATTGCCATTGCTGCACAAATTGTTAGAGACACGCAGTAAGCCTGCGCCTCATCGGTGCAAAGCATTGATCTTGGCGCCAACGCGCGAATTGGC
>JAJFHF010000259.1 GCA_021775775.1 Hyphomicrobiaceae bacterium | reverse complement strand
TGTTTTGAGTACCGGAAAAAAGTAAAGCGTACCGATTTTAGTTTGTCCTGTTAGTTTTGCGTCAGGTTTGTTTGAGTTATCGGATTTTTGTTTAAGCGTACCGGATGAGTTTGGTCATAGGGAATGAAATGACAAGATTGGACATGTGAATCTGTCCCCCTTTTTAAAGAGTGGGTTATTTTGACCCTTAAACGAAAAAAGGTTGTTTTGAGCTATGAGATCAACTGATCAACATTTATCTAAAGTTTCTTTAGATGCTCTGGATTTTTCCTTCTTTTTACGGGGACTTAGACCCACTCTTTCATTTTTTCGAGCTGCTTTGCCTGTAAAGACGAACCCCTTCGTTTTTCAAGTTATGGTCCTTTCCCCCCTCACACCCCAAGGACCAGCTGTGGCAGAGCAGCTCAAACCGTTTGATCGATCATCTCTTTTCGTAACTGGGTCTCAACAGTCCCCCAGAGGCAATGAAAGTTACACAAAAAGATATGAGACGATCAATCGGTTAACGAATATGGGAAAGGTTCTTTTTGATATTGCGCGTATTGCAATGCCAAAATCCCTTTCTCAGTGGCAAGCATCTCAGTGGTCTAATCAACCCCCCCAAGGGTACACACATCTTGGTATTGCGTCGTGTACGTTTCGATCCTGAATGCTTGCCACCACTCTTTTTATTCGCGTATCAATTTAGTTAGTAAAGTCTCAACCATGACTTTCTCTTAAGGAGGCCTTTTATGTCACGTCCTGCAAATATAAATCATGTCGAATGGGAACTTGCTCTTTCACTTGGTCGCTCTATTTGTGCTGATTTCTTTAAAAAGGGAGGAACGGCGCGTGATGCTTTGAGCGCTTATGGTGTTATACCGCGCGGTGAATTGGCAAATTGGAAAGTGGCGATTGAGACCATTGCTGTTGCTCATTGTCAGATGAGTGAGATGCCGCGCGCGGCTTGATTTGTCTCACGGGCTATTCTCACCGCTTTAGCGGTGAGGCCCTGCGAGAAGCGCGGCGCTAGCGCCGGACGCCTTTGGCGTCATGTCCGCGCTTCTGAAAAGAGAGCGCTCCCATCTTCGTATAGCAAGATTTGAAATAGAGGGCTTCGTGGTGAGGCCTTTCTTTTCGACCCGTTTTTCTATGCTCACTAAGTTCCGCTCGGACTGATCTTAGGCGCTGTGCTAAGTGCCATGAAGGAAACTATTCATAACTGTCCCCCACGTTCAATTTCGCACTGCGATTTCAATTTGAAAACAGTCATGTTAAGTTCCTACAATTAAGCCATCACAATGAATATTCTTTGACCTGCACCTCGCTTGCGTTTTGAAGCGTTTTGGGAGATCGTATACTGCGTGTCAGGCTACATCATTGTGATTCTCCAAAGATTTTTTATTCTGTGACGTGACCAAATAAGAAAGCTAGGAGAGAACAAGTCTGGTGATACCACCTTTGAGGTGAGGACACCAATGACTGCTACCACCGCTTTTGCCTACACATGATTTTTATCACTCACATTAATGATGACTTTCTTTTCCATCTGATTTACTCAGGGGATGCCTGTTTTGATTGATATTAAATTGCTAAAAGAGCGAGCCAATGACTGTAGAACCAATTTTCGACGTTCGGAAGTCTGTGATAAGACGCAACATTGAACGTGCAATTATCTTTCCCGTTTTAGCCATCGGTTTTATTTGGTTTGGTTATAAGCTTATTCCCGATACCTTCATATGGGAGGTCTCGGTTGACGCTATTGAAAGCTGGAATGGTTTGGCTTTTTGTGGTTTGATTTTAATTAGCACCGGCATTTTCAATCTCGTAAAAACAGCAATATTTGTTTTTAGGTCTTTGGATACGGCGGGAGAATGGCATTTCCGTCTCACGCAAGATGAATTGTTGTGGCAGGTTCCAGATCATGTCCATGGACCAGAAATTGGCTTTAGAACGCCACTATCAAACATCAAAGAGTTAGAATTCAGGACGGTCTCGAAACATGATGAAATGGATGAGAGAGAATATTGGATTCATTTTCGCGATCAGGACTCTATTCAGTTACAGGATTACACGGGCATATCTGTTTCTTGGCTTGTGTCAAAAATACACGAAGCAGGTGTGCCATACAACGAAACGTTCATTGAAAGATGAAGCGTACAACACCTGTGTGAACATCGCTTTGAAAGTATCGATCCTAAAGATGTCCTGGAAATTCCAAATCATTCTGCTTTACAGCCCTTCGACCTAAGTGAGATGGACGACCGATTAGATTCAAATTCGGACTTAATGCCAGTTAACCACCATCATCATCAATTGCAGGTCTTTTGAGCGGATATCTTAGCGTCCCTTGCAAGCTTGGCTCTTAGTTGTCTTATTTGGTCACAACTAACCGGCCCTTTGGTAATCGCGCCTACCGTCTTAAGATTGGTGTTTTCAAACAAGGGGGTAATGTCCGTCACATAGGACTGTAGGAAGTACAGCTCCTTCAAGCTTTGTTTGTTTTGCAAGGGCTCTAGGTTGCTTATTGGATTTTTATTTAAGTTTATTGTTTCAATATGTTCGAGTTCGCGCAATGCAGAAATATTATCAATTTGATTGCCGCTGACATCTAACACCCGTAAAGCGTTTAAGTTTCGCAAGGCTTCTATATCGGTCAGTTGCATTCGGTAAGCGCGGAGTTCTTCAAGCGCGGCCATCATTTCAAGTCCATTTAACGAATTAATTTGCTTGTTGCCCTGAATAGAAAGTTTGCGCAGAGCTTTCAAAGGTTGAAGGGCTTCCAAGCTGGTCAAATTATTTGATTTCAGTGATAGAACTTCCAACCGGGTGAAATCTTTAAGAGGGGATAAGTCAATGATCCCTGCGTTCACACAAACAAGCTTCTTGAGATCACTTTCCCTATTTACTTCTTCACGTTGCATCGCTTTTTTTATACAGGCATTGAGAGCTGTTGAAGATCTCTTCGGCGCTGAGACTTTCCTCTCTCCAAGTAAGCCATCTGTTAAGCCAAATTCATGGAAAACCATTGCGCCAGAGAATGCAAAGAAGCTAAAAAATATCGCAACGCAAATAACAGGTTTGCTTAGGGCCGCGATAAACAAGACAGCAAAAAGCATCGCTGTTGGCAAGAGCCAATATTGAAAGAAACTATTTATTCTATTCTTGGCAGGATTTTCATTTACAAAGATTGTCACTTGCCGAGAAAGGAGTTGGTTACACCATTTCTTACGCACAGATTTCGTGCCTATTGCTTTGTTGCCCGTTTCACTAACCGCGACCGGGGCATAGCTCCACTTGGTTTTTCTTCTCGAAGATTTCGAATAGCTAGATTTTACAACTTTGCTTTTGCAGGAAACAACTGTTGCTGTCTCGCTTTTTGAATTCATCAGTGTTGTTACCCGGTCCCCATAGATGAACACAGCTAGCAAGAGCAAAACTGCTATGAGCCCCCCCTGTAACTTACTAAAATTCATATTCATAATTTTCAAGCTCAACAGTTGATTGTTCGAAACCCGTTTTTCGCAAATTAAATCAATAACCTTAAATATCATTAAAATAGAATGGGTGAGCGATAAGTGGGCTTATCTTGGCTTCGTTTGTAAAAATGGAGCCAGTCATAAAAATTAGTTGGACATGCTCTGCTCTTTGCGCGTTTTAGACTGTGACTTGGTGCTGCGTAATCTCCCTTGCCTATCATTTAAGGGTTTGCTTCAATAGACGGACTTTGAAACTGTCTATTATCAAACAGTTTCACCGTGGATGGATAGTACTGAAAAGTTTTCAAAAAGCAGAAATGTTGACGTTATTTCAAAACTGCAAGACATTTCTAAATGCCATGCTGAATTGGTTTAGGGAGATACTTTGAAATGGTTAAAAAGCTTGTCGCCTTTGTCTGCCATGCCGTCATTATTCTTTGTATCGCGGCTCTTACTGCTTGCAAGCCAACCCTTGATACAGTGTCGAAAACCGAAAACTTTGATGAACTAAGAACCATTGCACAAACCAAAGACATACAAACAAATGTCAAAAATGCCGCTATTGAAAAATTAGGGAAAATTGGAGCGATAACACAGCTTGAACAAATGGTTGACTACCCTGGCAAAGAAGACCCTGCCTTGCGCAGCAAGGTACTAAATGTTTTGGGCTCTACAACCAACTATGTTGAAACCACCAGCAATCAAAAAATATTGGCATTGATCGCAACCACAAATAAAAATCATTTAATACGTTTGAAAGCATTAAACCGCATTACCGATTCCCTCACTCTCTTGACCCTGGCGGAACACCCTTTATGGAAGCCTCGCTCCCCTCACATAGCCGCTATTTTCAACACAAAAGACATGCAAAGCAAACTGTATGGAATCGTAGTATATTCAAACTTTCATCACAAAAATAAAGGTCACATGCGCAAACTGGCGGTCAAACATTTAACCGACATTACAGTCGTAGAGATGCTGCTTTCTTCTGCAAGGGTACAGGTTAATAATCCATCTTTAAAAGAAGCGGTTTGGAATAAATTTGACAATATGATGCGCCTAGTTACAGACGAAGACATCATCACGCGGTTTGTCGTGAGAGATTATTATCCAGGAACCACTGCAAACATCCTTCAAGAAAGGCTTGAGGCTGGCGTTGTCAAAAGCAAAGCATTGCTCTTTAAAATAGCAACCAGAAGCAGTAACCCAAAGTTTGTAAAAGCGGCTGTTGGCAATATCACTGACCAAACGGTGCTTACTAAAATTGCGATTGAGGGGAAAAATGGCGTTGCGGCAGTGGACTTGGTTACGAAACCAAGCTTGCTTGCACAAATTGCGAAGGATGCCAGTCGGAAAGAGGTTGTGCTAGCGGCACTCAAACGGATCAGCGATCCAGCTGTGCTTGCACAAATCGCTAAATCAGATCAATCATCTAATGTAACTCTTACTGCTCTTGAAAAAATTCACGATCAAGAAACGCTGGTGGATATCGCTAAATCTGATGCCTCCTTTAAAGTGGCGCTTACAGCTACTGAGAAAATTACTGACCCACAACATCTCTTTCAAATTGCTTCAAGCACAAAGCGTGTACGATTAGCAAACCACATACTGCGCCACCTAAAAGATCCAAAGTTACAACTTGATATCGCCAGAAATACGCAGATTGATTTGACGGCCCTTTATTTCGTAAAGAATGCCACTGAGCTTGAAGTGCTGAGCGATTTCCTAGCCACAGCTCACTCTCTGGAAGCTCGCTTCGCGGCGGTTGAAAAATTTCTTAAACTGAAGCATGGCAAGGAACAAGGTGTGCGCAGGAGACATAATGCTGGTTATGGACGAGAGGTCCTGCTGCTTCAGCTTATCCTCCTGGATCAAGGGTTTAAAGATCACTATGGAAATCTCACAATGACGGTTAGTCAGCGTTTCGATGAGCCCAGAAAATATGGAAGGCATGGAGAATATACATTGGACGTTGAGCACATCACCATAACGATTAAAGGCAGCAGTGGTCAGATTGTTGAACAAGAGATTTTTTCAGGAGATGGCGCTAAAGGGGTTGAGAAATTTTATCAACATAGCAGTGGTGGGTCGAGCACCAATTTAGCAAAAATAAACACAACGGCTCTGTGTCTAAAATTGCTGAAACCATTACCAGAGCGGGTGCGCCGCTCACTCTTGGACATCGCCTCTGTTAAATATCAAGTGAAACGTGGCTGTATCACAGAAGGCATAAATCGTTGAATGATAAACTCAGGCGTTCATCGCTTTAACGCTTAGGAGCCCCTTGTTTAAATTGCTGACAGCATTCATCTGTAACTTACTATGACTGCTTTGGTGAGAGCCGAAGTGATTGAGATAACGTTGTTCGATCATCTCAATTGGCAAAATAATAAAAATATCTGTGGTGCCGAATTGGTGATCGATAACCGCACCGTCACCGACATAAGCGCCTAGGCGCAAATAACCTTTGATCATTGGCGGCAGGGCTTTTAAAGCCTTTTTCATATCGATCTCATCTTTGGCCATCATGTTCATATTCACATGGTGCTGGTCATTGGCTTTCACTAGCCACTCTTTTGGCGCTTTTGCGTGATGATGGAGGAAACTTAATGCCAGGGCGTGCTCTTGGCGGTTCGTACCTTCAAAGCTTGCGCAGCCGATAATCACATCTGCTTTTTGCTGTTTGATATAAGCCCATAGCCCATGCCATAACAGCTCAACAGATCTTTTGCCGCGATGAGATTTCAACACACACGAGCGGCCAAGCTCTATAAATTTATGAGTGCCTGCTTTGCGCTTAAGGAGGGGGGTAATGTCATATTCGCTTTGGGTGTAAAACCCACCATGAGCTTTTGCTTTGTCTTGGGTTAGGATCCGATAGGTGCCTACGATTTTTGGTTTTTGTGCAAAGGGATGGTTTTGGTTATTTGTTTGATGATCAAGTACCAAGAGATGATCACATATCTTGTCATAAGGGTCAGCATCACGGCGCTTTAATTTGGTTTTGGCATCTGGCTTTGCAGACATTTCTTGATAAAAAACCTGATAGCGCAACGCTTGCGCTTTTTTGATTTCTTTTTTTTGGGTTGCAAGCCGCACCTCTAAATTACCCAGACAGCCATAAGATTGAAGCGGCGGTTTTTGTTTTTTCAACCATCCTGCTACCTGTTTTGAGCGATCAATAAACTTGCTTGATTTTTGTTTAAGTTTGAGAGATCTGGCAAAGAAACCTTTTGAGGTTTTTGCAGTGTTATGAATGGGGTCTTCATTCAACATAGTCAAAATTGCCTTTGGTTATTGCTTATCTAGCGCTTGATATAACTGATTAGCTTGTCAAAGCCATGACATAAATATATCAAAAATATAAATGATCGTTTTGTTTTAAACCTTTGCCAACTTGGTAACCCTACGCATGGTGATGTTCAAACGCCCAGCGTCTAAATTTGTTTGATCTGTGATCAGTGTTGAGCTGTCTTTTATGATACGATCGATCCCATGAAAGGCTAGTCTTGATGGCCCGCCTAACAAGATCACATCGCCAGATTTAAGCTCTATGCTTTGTGTTTTATCAGCTCGTTTCAAACCACCTAGACGAAACTTCGCGCTATTGCCGAGAGAAACAGACAGTACAGGGGCTGTAAATTCATCTTCATCTTTATCTTGATGCAAGCCCATTTTGGCCGTGTTTTTATAGTGGTTGATCAGGCAGGCCTCTGGGGGCTGGGATAGGCTGGTCAGGGTTTGCCAAAGATCAAGCATGGACTTTGGAATGGGGGGCCATGGCGCGTTGGTTACTGGATGCGTGGCTTGGTAGCGGTATCCTTTTTTATCACTGACCCACCCTAGGGGGCCGCAATTGGTTTCTTGAACTGAAAATGGCCGTCCTGTCTTTGGCATGGTGGGGGTATAAAAGGGCGCTGCTTTGATAATTTTTAACAAATCATCAAGCAGCGCCAGTTGTTGGCGCTTCGTGATATAAGCTTTATGATGACAAAAACCTTCCATCACAAAAGTATATCTTAGCTTTTCATAGTTTGATATTTTTTTGTGTTTCTACGCCAAGCGAGCTGAATTTTCTTTTACCTTTTGGGTCGCCACATTCACCATTTCTGTAGATTGAGCGATCTCATTTACACCGTTGGTAATTTCATTCACCGCGTCAGCTGCTGTTTGCATGTTTGCTGACATACCCCCTGTTACCGCTGATTGTTCTTCGACGGCGGCGGAGATCATGGAAGAAATTTCGTTGATCTTACCTATGGTTCCTGTGATCGTTTGAATGGCACCCACCGCTTCGTCAGTAGAGGTTTGCACCAGTGAAATTTGAGTGCTGATGTCTTCTGTGGCTTTGGCAGTTTGACCGGCAAGAGACTTGACCTCTGATGCCACAACAGCAAAACCTTTACCAGCCTCACCTGCGCGGGCCGATTCGATGGTTGCATTGAGAGCCAACAGATTGGTTTGTTCTGCTATTTCAGAAATTAAACTGACAACATCACCGATTTTTTGGGCTGCATCAGCCAGGCCAGAAACAATGGTGTTGGTGTTGTCGGCTTGATCAACCGCCTGGGTTGAAATTTCAAGAGCGTTCGTCACTTGTTGGTTTATTTCAGATACCGAGCTATCTAACTCTTCTAGACCACCAGCCACTGCTTGCACATTTTGCGATGTTTGTGAAGAAGCTGATGCCGCCTCTGTCGCTTGTGAGCTTGTGCTTAAGACTGCTCTCATGATTTCATTAATATCATCGTCGATTATCTTTTGAATTTCCGCGCGATGATCGCGATCGTTCACCATTTGTGTGATGTCAGTTGCAAATTTTATTACTTTTATTACGGCACCTGATTGATCAAAAATTGGATTGTAACTTGCTTGTATCCAAATTTCATCTCCGTGTTTGTTCAGGCGGCAATATTCATTTGACTGATAACTCCCTTTCGCAAGGTCTTGCCAAAATTGTTTGTACTGGGTGGAGCTGGCTTCCTCTTTTTTGACAAACATAGAATGATGCTTGCCAACGATCTCATTGAGGGAGTAGCCAAGCGCGTTTAAAAAATTATCATTGGCTGTGATGATGTTCCCACCAGTATCAAATTCAATCACGGCTTGAGAACGGCTAATGGCAGCAATCTGGCCTTCAGAATCAAAGTTTTTTAATTTTTGCTCCGTTATATCAGAAGCAAATTTTACGATCTTAAAAACATTGCCGTTTTTATCAAATAAAGGATTGTAAGAGGCTTGTATCCAAATCTCTTCACCAGCTTTATTGAGACGTTTAAATTCACCTGATTGATATTTGCCTACAGCAAGATCACTCCAAAATTGCTTATATTCAGGAGAATTCTTCTCATTCTCATCTACGAAAAGACGATGATGTTGCCCTTGAATTTCGTTAAGTTGATAGCCTAGAGCCCCAAGAAAGTTATTATTAGCGGTGATAACAGTGCCACTAGTCTCAAATTCAATAACAGCTTGAGAGAGATTTAATGCATCGAGTTTGGCTTGCAACTCATTCGTTTGAGACGTAAAAAATGCCATGATTTTTCCTAGTAACTTTATCGTCGAGTTAAGTAATGAATGAATAAAACTCTAACTAAATATAGTTAACAGAGTGCCAATCATTAAAAAACTTTTAATTAAACAGCGTTTCAATAAGATTTTTTTATCGAATTTTATTTCCCATTTTTAGGCAGATTGCTGCGAAGATAAAACTATCTGTATTATTCACTGGTTGATTTTGATAAAAGGCTTGTACATTGACCCAAAAATTGTTTATTTTCTCTTCTCTTAATTTCTGGTGGTGTTAAGAGCCAATTTTACACACATTTATTTAGTAAACGATACTTGTTGTAAGTGTCCGTTCTACCTATATACAAAAAACCAAATGGTGCTTCTTTGAGATTTATGCGGCGCGATGAAATTAGAAGTACTGCAAATCGCCCTTAAGCTTTCGTGTGATCCGTTGTTTTGTGATTGACGCTTAAATAATTTAGAGAATGCGATCTTAAAAAAGGGCTTAGATTTTTTTGTGAAAGATGAAGGCAAATAGAAATGTCGAAAGTTATTGGAATTGATTTGGGGACCACAAATAGCTGTGTATCAGTTATGGATGGAGCGACCCCGAAAGTTATTGAAAATGCAGAAGGTGTTAGAACGACCCCGTCAATGGTGGCGTTTACTGACGATAATGAACGTTTGGTTGGTTTGCCCGCGAAGCGGCAGGCTGTGACCAATCCAGAGAACACTCTTTTCGCGATCAAACGGCTCATTGGCCGGCGCTTTAATGATCCGACTGTGAAAAAAGATCAAAAATTGGTGCCCTATAAAATTGTGAAAGCGGGCAATGGAGACGCTTGGGTTGAAGCTCAAAGTGATACCTATTCTCCCTCTCAAATCTCAGCATTTATTTTGCAAAAAATGAAAGAGACTGCTGAAGCTTATTTGGGATCGGATGTCACGCAAGCTGTGATTACAGTGCCGGCTTATTTTAATGATGCGCAACGCCAAGCCACTAAAGACGCCGGTAAAATTGCCGGTTTGGAAGTCTTACGCATTATCAATGAACCAACAGCGGCCGCGCTGGCTTATGGTTTAGAGAAAAAAGATGGCGCAACCATTGCTGTTTATGATTTGGGCGGTGGTACATTTGACGTCTCGATCCTAGAGATCGGTGATGGCGTGTTTGAAGTGAAATCAACCAATGGTGATACTTTCTTGGGTGGTGAAGACTTTGATATGCGGCTTGTTGATTATTTGGCCGATGAGTTCAAAAAAGAAAACTCAATTGATCTACGTAGCGACAAACTTGCCCTGCAACGCCTTAAAGAAGCATCTGAAAAGGCCAAAATTGAACTTTCGTCTGCGACGCAGACCGAGATTAATTTACCTTTTATCACGGCTGACCAAGCTGGTCCAAAACACCTAACTATGAAGCTTACACGGGCCAAACTTGAAAGCCTTGTTGAGGATCTTGTGAATCGCACTATTAAGCCTATGGAAAATGCGCTGAAAGATGCCGGGCTTAAAGCAGGTGATATTGATGAGATAGTCCTTGTGGGCGGCATGACACGTATGCCCAAAGTTACTGAGACCGTTAAGAAGTTTTTTGGTAAAGATCCTAATAAAGGTGTTAACCCGGATGAAGTTGTTGCCATGGGTGCAGCCATTCAGGGCGGTGTCTTGCAAGGTGATGTTAAAGATGTGTTGTTGCTAGATGTTACACCGCTTTCTTTGGGCATTGAGACCAAAGGTGGGCGCTTTACACGGCTCATCGATCGCAACACAACGATTCCGACCAAGAAAAGCCAGATTTTTTCAACGGCTGAGGACAACCAAGACGCTGTGACCATTCGTGTGTTCCAAGGGGAACGTGAGATGGCAGGCGACAATAAATTGCTTGGTCAATTTAATCTTGTTGGCATACCGCCAGCGCCCAGCGGCATTCCGCAAATCGAGGTTACGTTTGATATTGATGCCAATGGTATTGTGAATGTTTCTGCGCAAGATAAAGCAACGAGCAAAGAACACTCCATTCGCATTCAAGCCTCTGGTGGCTTGTCTGATGATGATATTGATCAGATGGTACAAGATGCCGAAAGCCATGCAGAAGATGATCGCATTCGCGCTGAATTGGTTGACGCTAAAAACCAAGCCGAAGCGCGCATCAATTCTACTGAAAAGAGCTTGAAGGAATTTGGCGATAAGGTTGGTGATGACGACAAGCAAGCGATTGAGCTGGCCTTGGCTGATTTGAAAGAAGCAACTGAGGGCGAGGACATTGCTGATATCAATGCTAAATCTGAATCGCTAGCGCAGACGGCTATGAAACTTGGCGAAGCTATGTACCGCGATGCCAATGTTGACGAGGGCGAAGATGATGGTTATGAGCCTGGCGATGACCATCCTCCTGAAGTTGATGATATTGTCGACGCTGATTTCGAAGAAATCAAAGATGATGATGGTGATGAAGAAGGTAAAAAATCAGCTTAAGTGATTTTTACCTGACCGATCCGCTGGGACGTACCCAGCGGACCGGTTTTTTGTGGCAAATTAGTTTTTATTTGGTTTGTTAAGTTTTGATAGCCATTTCAAAGACCTAAATAAATTAGAGGCAATGCTAGATGGCAAAGCGCGATTATTATGAAGTTTTAGGCGTTGGCAGAGATGCTGATGATAAAGCTCTCAAATCTGCTTATCGCAAACTAGCGAAAGAATTCCATCCCGATCGCAATCAGGGTGATGATCAAGCAGAACATAAATTTAAAGAAATCAATGAAGCATATGAGATCTTAAAAGATCAGCAAAAACGTGCCGCCTACAACCAATTTGGGCATGCAGCCTTTGATGGCAGTGGTGGCGGGGCTGGTTTTGACAGCGATTTTGGCGCCTCTATGTCAGATATTTTTGATGATTTATTTGGCGATTTTATGGGCGGTGCTGGTGGCGGGCGACGACAAAAGCAGCGCAGTTCCCAAGAGCGTGGCTCTGATCTGCGTTACAATATGGAAATTTCCTTGTCTGACGCTTATTCAGGCAAGACGGCTGAGATTAATGTGCCAAGCTCAGTCCATTGTGACTCTTGTGATGGATCGGGCGCTAAAAAAGGCACCTCGCCTGTTGTTTGTTCGACCTGTGCGGGACTTGGTAAAGTACGAGCCAGCCAGGGATTTTTCACCATTGAGCGCACCTGTTCTCACTGTCATGGACGCGGAGAAGTGATCTCTGATCCGTGTGGTGATTGTTCTGGCTCTGGTCGGGTGACCAAAGAGCGGATGTTAAGTGTGAATATACCAGCTGGCGTTGAAGATGGTACCCGCATTCGTCTGGCAGGCGAGGGTGAAGCTGGTTTGCGCGGTGGGCCCTCTGGTGACCTATATATTTTCTTGACCATTGCTCCTCATGAAATTTGTAGCCGTGATGGCGCTGATATTTTTTGTCAGGTGCCCATTTCTATGATTACAGCGGCGCTTGGTGGACAGATTGAAGTACCAACTGTGAGCGGTGAACGCACCCGCATGAAAATCCCTGAAGGGACGGAGACATCCAAGCAATTCCGTTTAAAGGGTAAGGGCATGCCGGTTTTGCGCTCTAAAGCCATGGGTGATATGTATGTGCAGGTGGAGGTTGAAACACCCAAGAATCTGTCACGACGACAAAAAGACTTATTGAAAGATTTTGAAAAAGCCTCAAATGATAAAACCAATCCAGATTCAACTGGCTTTTTTAAAAAAGCAAAAGATTTTTTTGATAAACCGGATGAATAATGATCTAGTCTCTCCTTGTTATTAAGATTGAATTTTTAATGGCGTCAGACGATGCCTCATTTGAAAGCATGATTTTATGAGTGTGAAACTTTTATTTTTTGCCGGTAGTACGCGAGAAGCTTCTTTAAATAAACGTTTGGCAAAAGCTGCCGCCACCCAAGCCAAAGAGCTTGGCGCTGAGATTACGTTTCTTGATCTTAAAGATTTTGCAATGCCGCTCTATTGTGGTGATTTGGAAAAAGAACAAGGCGTGCCAGAGCCTGCGAAAAAATTAGCGGATATTTTGAGTGTGCAAGATGGGGTCTTTATTGCTAGCCCTGAATATAATTCTTCTTTCTCACCGCTGTTAAAAAATACGCTGGATTGGGTGTCTCGCATTCGCTCAGATACAACCCCGCCGCGCACCCCTTGGCATAATAAAATATATGCTGTTGGCTCAACCAGCATGGGGGCAATGGGGGGGATACGTGTTATCCAATCTATGGTTGGCCTGTTGACCAATGGTTATCAAGTGCACGTTATTCCCAATACTGTAGCTGTTCCTAAAGGCAATGATGTTTTGGGCGCTGATGGAACTATAGAGAGCCCTCAAGTAGAAGCCATGTTGCTGGGGGCTATGAAAGCCTTGCATGACACCGCGAAACTCCATGCTGCTGGATGATAATCGATGAATGCTCCTGTTTGCGATGACACACTTATTGTTGCGCTTGATTTTCCAACGATTGAGGAAGCGCGCTGCGTTGTTGAAAAAATTGATAGCCAGTGCTGTTTTTATAAAGTTGGTTTGGAGCTGCTCTTTGCTGGTGG
>JAJFHF010000258.1 GCA_021775775.1 Hyphomicrobiaceae bacterium | reverse complement strand
AGCCCCGTGCCAGAGTGGATGTTTACAAAAGGAGACCGACAACGCTCCATTAATCTTCTCTCTCTCGATTCAAAACTAGATTCGGGTGTTTTTGGCATTTGGAAGTTTCTAAAACGTTGTTGGCGCTCATATTCAAGTTTTTTCTCAAGATTTCATCTCACAGGTCTTCGTAGACTTCTAAACAACCTCTTGTCTGAAGGCTTAAACCTTGGCATCGCAGGACTTTTGTTACTGCTCGCGCTAGCAATCCCCTCTTTTAAATTAATAGAAAAAGGTGACTGGCTTGCCACTGGCTTATATAGCGTAACCATGCTTGATCGTTACGGCAATGAAATTGGCCATCGCGGGATTTTACATGATGATGCCGTGCCAATTGACGAATTACCAGACCATCTCATTCAAGCCGTACTGGCAACAGAAGACCGGCGTTTTTTCACTCACTTCGGTATTGATGTAATCGGAACTCTGCGCGCGATTGTTGAAAACTTGCGCGCCAATGGTGTTGTACAAGGCGGTAGTTCCCTGTCCCAACAATTAGCCAAAATCCTATTTCTCTCTTCAGAACGCACCCTAGATCGTAAAATTAAAGAAGCCTTTTTGGCCATCTGGTTAGAAAACCATTATGGCAAGAAAGAAATAATGAAACTCTATCTAGACCGCGCCTATATGGGCGGCGGCGCTCATGGGATTGAGGCAGCCTCTCAGCTTTATTTTGGCAAATCCGCGCGCGATGTCTCATTGACCGAAGCGGCAATGATGGCCGGCCTGTTTAAAGCGCCAACCCGCTACTCTCCTCACGCAAATCTACCAGCGGCGCGCGCACGTGCCAACACAGTACTAGATAATATGGTTGAAGCCGGCTTCATGACTGAGGGCCAAGTTCACGGCGCCCGGCTAAACCCGGCACAACCCGTAAATCAAGACGGCGATTTCAACACCCCTGAATTCTTTCTTGATTGGGCTTTCGAAGAGACCCAGCGCCTAACAAAAGAAAAAGGTGATTTTACACTCACCGTACAAACAACCATAGACCTAGAGTTACAAAAAGATGCCGAAGAAGCAGTGGCCGGTGTTTTACTACCAGCCAGACGCCCACGGCGAGTATCTGAGGCCGCCCTTGTTTCAATGACAACAGATGGTGCCGTGCGCTCCATGGTAGGCGGACAAGACTATGGTGACAGTCAATTTAACCGCGCCGTACACGCCAAACGCCAACCAGGATCAACATTTAAACCTTATGTTTATTTAACCGCCATAGAAAATGGCTTTAAACCAAACACACGGGTTGTCGATTACCCTGTACGCTGTCGTGGCTGGTCTCCCAAAAATTACGATAGGCGATACCGTGGCGGCATCACCCTCGAGACGGCTCTGGCCAAATCAATTAATACAATTCCTGTTTGGCTTGCCAAAAAAGTAGGGCATAAAAAAATTGCAGCCAATACACGAAAATTAGGTTTAAAAGGCGTCAAACCAAATTGCACCATGCCAATTGGAACAGCCGAGCTCTCTTTAATTGAACACACAGGCGGCTATGCAGCTTTTGCCAATGGTGGCAAACGTGTGCGCCCCTTTGCGGTGGTTGAAATCCGTAATTCAAAAGGAAAAACCATCTACTCACGAGAGAAAAACGAACCACCAGCAGAACAGATTTTTGACATCAAACATATATCCATGCTCAATCAAATGCTCGCCAAAGTGGTCTCAGGCGGCACAGGGCGCCGAGCAATATTAGATTTCACCTTCTCAGCAGGTAAAACGGGAACGGGACAAAATTATAAAGATGCCTTCTTCCTTGGCTTTACAGGGCAATACGTCACCGGTGTTTGGTATGGCAATGATAACAGCAAACCAACAAATAGAGTGACAGGCGGCAGCCTGCCAGCACAAACCTGGCATGATTATATGATCAAGGCCCATAAGTCATTGAACATCGCCCAAATTCCAGGTCTCCCCCTTCATCCCGCTCAAGAGCAAGAAGCAAAACGAATTGCTCTGTTAAAAAAGACCAATCCAAATGCCGTTTATGATGAAATAAAAGATCAACGCATGCCTGACAGAACTTTTAAATTATTAAATTCTTTGAACGCTTTAATGCACAAAGCAAAAGATAATTTTGGACCACTTGTAATCCAAGAAGATGAAACCCGGGCTGAAGCACCTCATAAGCCAGGACAACTTGCGCAACAATAAAAGCCATTAAAACAAAGGTAGCTTTATACAATGAGTTTTTTTATGCGCTTTGTCGCTTTTGTAATTGTATCAATTTTTCTTGGTTTAGGACTAACCTCTCTAAGCCTCAGCATCGGGTCTGGGATGGCCACCGACCGCCAAGGCTCCTGGAAAAGTTGGAAAAATTCAGGTCATGTTAATGCAGACCCCTACACACGAGCCTATATCGCAAAAACCGGACAATTACCCCTCCCCCCTCAAATCGCACAAACTTATTATGCCCTATATGACAATGCGCACCGGCGGCTACATACCAGCTGTACATATTTAATTGAAAGCCCCACTGTTGAAGCAAAATGGTGGACCTTGGCTGTCTATGATTATAATGGAAAAATTTTTGAAAATCCGCTAAAGCGCTATAGCTTTAATGCAGAAAGCGCCATGATAAGATTCCAAGGAGGCTTTAACATCTATGCCTCTCAAACGCCGCAACCTGAAAATTGGTTGCCAATCTCAAAACTAGGCCCCTTCATTCTTGTCTATCGGCTCTACCGAAAAAACGCGACAGAGAACCAAGTGACCAGTGAAGATGATGTACCTTTGCCTTTAATCAAACGGATGTCTTGCTAATGAACATCAACACGTTAACCTGGGCGGCCGCCACCCTATTATTGTCCTTAATCGTTCACATAAGCATGGTGTTAGCGATCCCTTATTTATCTGAAAATGACGCTTGGCGGCGCATGCTCAATTTCACCCAAGCAAACGAAATGTTAGTTATTAAAGATTTAAAAGAAGGCAATCAACTATGGGCATTTCATGCCCCAGATATTAAATATGCCATTTGCCGATATGATATAACCAGAGCACCCGTTCTTGTAAATTTTAAAATTTTACGAGGATATTGGTCCGTCGCAATTTATGATGATGAGGGCAGAAATTTTTATGCAGCCGACGGATTTGATCTTTTGCGACCTGAAATGAGCCTAATGCTGCTCGGATCAGATGATGTTAAAAAAAATGAAAATGCATTGCCAATCATGGTACCAACGGATCAAGGAATTGTAGTGATCAGAGCCCCCTTAGATAATCAAGTCTTAAAGTCCCAGGTTTTTGATACTCTAAATCAAGCAAAATGCGAACAACTGAAAGCCGCCCAACGCATCAAGCATTAATGGCCTTCTATAAACCACACCATTATTTATAAGAATTTATTTGTAATTAGAATATTCATTCGATGGGCCACCTTGATACACATAGGTCTCATACTTACTTTTCAGCACACCTATCTGCGAACGCATACCATCCATGGCTGGCACCAAAGGCAACAAATCTCTCTCACGATATTGAAGGCGACCATAATCAATCCCTTGATCATAATCAGAAACACGCCGGTCCAACAACTGCAACACGCGCATCGCAACACCTCTATTTTCACGAATCCGAACCTTTATGTAGCGCTCATCATTATCGCTAACTTCATAGGAAGAGGAAAGAACTTCATACCGTTGCAAGTCATGCTCGATAACAGCCTCGACAGCTCTATCAAAACGCCCTATCCACAATTGATCAGATTCAATATCATGTAAAAAATCAGAACGAAACCCCTCATGTGAGCGGTGCTTAGCAATTGTTTGCCTCTTCAAAGGCTCTCTCAATGTTCGTTGACTTAAAAACGGTTTTTGAAAATGCACAAGAGTTTGACGAAGAGTATGTTCATGATCTGTCAGCGGTATATGATAAGCAGCATTGCGCGAAAGCAAGCCAGTATTCTCTTGGATAGACCCAACAACATCACCAATATTTTCTTGTAAATGAGGGGTATAGGAGCGACCAAAATCATCTTCAATAGAACAAGCGCTAAGGCTAAAAACAACCATCAAAATGAAGAAATGAGGGACAAAAGCTAGGTTATCAGGAAATGTTTTTATAAAGAAAAAACTCTGTTTCCGCGTCATGAACATGATGGTAACCTATACCTTCGAGTGCAAAGCTCACGGAACCTCAAAGACTTCATACAAATAGGGTACGTGCACATTAAACTTAAATTATTTGATCAAACGTTCGTTAGCCGACAATTCAAACTGTTCCAAACGATTAGAATCATCCCCTTCTTCTGACTCGATTCTTTCAATCCGTACACCAGAAAAAATAATGATCTGCGCCTGTGTTTTCTCTAAGGGAATTACATCAACATCAGGTTTATTTTGATCACTACCCTTTTGAGGGGGAACAAAGTTTATTATATTAACCATCACAAATACGCTCCTCGCCCAATTTACACCTTCACTAAAGGGCTAACCTCTAATCTAAAATTTAAGTTAACATTCTCCCTTTAGTCTTAAATTTTAGTAAACAAATGCAACGCAGCGTTGTATTGAAAAGTTACCTTCTATAGATTGATCAGATCTTTTCGACACAATAATGGTGACAAATCTCTTATGACCCAACCGGTTAACCTATTTGACAGGCCCCTTCTAAAAGCGAGAAGACAGCGCGTTTTCAGACAAACAAAAAATAATAATTGTGACTATCTGCTCAAATATGCAGCAAATGACATTGTTGATCGTATAACTCTCATTAAGCGCAATTTTCCAATGGTCTTAAATTATGGCTGTCATACAGGCCTGTTAAGCCAATTAATTAGAGAGCTTAAAACCACTGATTATATTATCTCAACTGACACTGTTGAGGAATGCACGGCATTAGCCCCCCAACCGGTCACGATTTGTGATGAAGAGCTGTTTCCTTTTGCCAATGAAAGCTTTGACTTAATTGTTTCAGCCCTCAACCTCCAATGGATAAATGATTTACCAGGAACACTCCGACAAATTCGCAATGGCCTGAAACCTGACGGCGTTTTTATCGCCGCAACCCTTGGGTCTCAAAGCTTATCCGAATTACGTCATTGTTTTTTAACAGCTGAAGAAGAGCTATATGGCGGGGCAAGTCCCAGAGTGGCCCCCTTTGTCGATGTAAAAGATTTAGGCCATCTTTTACAACGTGCAGGCTTCACTTTGCCTGTTACAGATCGTGATGTGTTACCCGTTCGCTATGCAAATGCTATGCAGCTTATGCAAGAGATAAAGCAAATGGGCGCCGCAAACAATTTAACAAACAGACACAAAGGCATCTCTTCGCGCGCGCTATTTGAGCGGGTAAATGAGCTATATCATGAGCATTTCAGTGATAATGATGGGCGCATTACAGCCACCTTTGAGATTGTTTTTCTAATGGGATGGGCACCCCACCCTGATCAACAAAAACCATTGCGCCCTGGCAGTGGGAAAGTCAGTTTAACAAACGTGTTTGAAGAAAA
>JAJFHF010000257.1 GCA_021775775.1 Hyphomicrobiaceae bacterium | reverse complement strand
AGCGAGAACAAAGCGACAGAACAAACTCCAAGCAAACGCAAGTTTATGGAGATCCCTGAACTAAGGCACATTGGTCTATGGACAGGGCCAGAATGCTTAAAACTAGGACTGGGAGATTTTATCAAAGCCCCAAAATACGGTCTGTTCTTAGGCACAATGTGGACCCTGGTTGGCTGGGTCATCCTATTGCTGTTGTTCTGGCTCTCAATGCCTTATTTGGCTTACCCAATCGCCATCGGTTTTGCCATGATCGCCCCCTTTGTTGCCGCTGGTACATATGAAGTGAGTCGCCGCTTAGAGACGGGCGAACCGCTGTCTTGGCGCGTGGTGCTAGGCACCATCTGGCAGCAAAAAGGACGCGAGCTAGGCTGGATGGCACTCGTCACCGGCTTTGCCTTTTTCATCTGGGTCAACTATGCGGCCATCACCTACCTGCTTTTCTTTGGCCTCAAAGAGATGGAGTTTAACACCTTTCTAGAAGCGCTAATGACCACCTCTAGCGGGCTTTCATTCTTAGCATTAGGCAACTTCGTAGGCGCTATTTTCGCGACCATCGTCTTCTCAGTCACGGTTATCTCGTTCCCACTGCTTATGGATCGAGAGGTCGACTTTGCCACCGCCATGACCACAAGCGTGCGCGCCGTTATGATGAACCTACTCCCCATGATCGTCTGGGCCGCCACCATCGGCCTTTGTTTTCTCCTCGCGGTCATTACCTTTTTGATCACACTCCCCATTATCCTGCCTGTGTTAGGCCACGCCACCTGGCACATGTACCGCAAAGTGGTGGCTT
Organism: Hyphomicrobiaceae bacterium; assembly: GCA_021775775.1. Lineage (GTDB taxonomy): Bacteria > Pseudomonadota > Alphaproteobacteria > Rhizobiales > HXMU1428-3 > HXMU1428-3. Next base: position 4,385 of record JAJFHF010000257.1, on the reverse strand, counting down.
CGGCCCCTCAACCAGAAGCGGAGCGGCTTTAAAAAGGGGGCAGGGGCTGTCATGCCAAAAGAGACCCAGAAACGAATTTGACCCACTCTCAGAAATTAATCTTGATTGCTTTGCTAAAAGGCAATATTTCCAAACCCATGTTGAATTGAGCTCATGGTCTTTGTGCGGGTTTAAATGATTTTAAAGGTTTGCAAAATACCAGAAGCAGTCGTAGCAGATATTGTTTTCTGGTAAGTAGCTAACGGAAATTCTGAACAAGATACTCTCATATAACTTTACTAACAAAGGGTGAGGTCATAGAGCGTAAAAGAGCACTGTAGTTCACCCCAAATGCTATTTCATCCCCTATAGCTAGATGGTTTTCTTTTGCATTTAAAATAATATGATCGCTACTGGCACCAAGCACTTTAAAACCAGGTGGTGGGCTTAGTCCCTCTGTGTCTGTATCTTGCTCACCAATAGCCAATAAGGCTTGTGAGATGTCACCTTGGTTTCTAATGGGTGACGGTGTTCCAAATGCAGCATGTGCAATTTCACCCCAAGGCTGAGATGGTTTGACTTTAAACTCAATAATTTCGCCAATAAGCTTGAAAACATCCGTATATAGGCCTTCAATTGGCTCCCTATCTAAAGGATTGCGACCTAGCAGGATTGCCTCCCCTAAACGCAGATTATTAATGCGCCCTATATGCCCTGCGGTTAATTCACTAAAAATCCACTCTAAATTTGAAGAGTTACCACCAGAAACAATGCTCATTGCGATACCAAATGTATTATCAATTGAATCAGCTAATGCCGATAACTCAGCCATGTTTATGGCATCAGGAGAAACACCGTTACGACAGGCCAGATTAGCGCCGATGCCTTTAAATTCTATATTTGGGAGTTTAATTATTGAGCGTACCATATCCTCAACATCATCAGGCATTATACCTTCACGTAAATCCCCAAGTTCGACCATCAGAACAATGCCATGTGTTCGGTTCACTAATTTTGCAGCCCTGGAAAGCGCTATAATAATTTCAAGTTCAGTATTAAAACTTGTATCAGAAAATTCTACAGTACGTTCAATTTGACTAAGCATTGGGGAGCGAATGAGCGACATAGGAGCACTGATATTCGCTTTTTTCATTTTTTCAATGTTTTCAATGCGGGAATCTCCGAGCATAGTCACGCCAGCTTCAAGAAAAACTTCAGCAATTGCAGGGGAGCCGAGTGTTGCTTTTGCAATTCCTGTTACTGAAATGCCATAAACCGCCAAGCGTTCAACCAAAACATGAGCATTATGATGAATTTTGCGAAGGTTGATTTCCAGTCGCACACTCATACAGCAATCACCGGAACCTTTTTATTAAGAGCGGGAAAAGCTAAGAGAACCATATTTATCAGGTGCTCTTTTGAGCGGGTTAAAGCATCAGTCGCAGGGATATCCAGAATTTCTTCATATAGTTTAATAGACTCGCTGATTTCCTGATTTGACATATTTTCGTGGTTAATGGTGAGCCCGATGACCTTTGTTTGGGAAAAAGTTTCGATGAGATTGATCTCACTGGTCACGCTTGGCATTGTCTCTTCAGGATAATCAGAAAGGTTAATGCGTTTTGGCGCATGCTGCAATATGACACCATCAGGGCGACTACCTCTCAAAATATAAGCAGACGTCAGGTAGGCCGGATGGCTAAGGGCACCTTGTCCTTCGATGACAATGACATCAGGCTTTTCTTCTTCAAAGGCTTCTATTACAGCGGCTTCCATTTCACCTGAGCAAAATTGGGGCGCGATGGCATCAATTGCAATGCCATAGCGCGCGCCCTGGATTAAGCCAGTTTGACCTGTTCCAACCAACACAGCTTTAATACCATAGTCATTCAGAGTTTTGGTTAATATGGTGGCAGTCGTGCGCTTACCGATCGCACCATCAGTACCAAGCACGGCAATACGAGGACATGTGACGTCTTTGATGCGCCCTGTGAATACTTTTAAGTCTTTTTTATCACGTGGTTTTCGTACATCAAAAATTTTTACATTATTAGCAACACTTGCCGCTACAAACTCAGGATCATCATTTAGAAATTGATGAAGACCGTTCACAATATTCATTCCAAGTTTTATAGCCTCAAGCATGATACTACGTTCTTGCTCAGATAACATACCACTCAATGGTGCCATGCCGTAGATGAAACTATCTGGTATATCCTTGGTTAATCTTAAAGCTTTTGTGAAATCACCGCACACAGGAATCTTATTAGGTACGTTATCCAATATCTTACCGGCATCAAGCCCAGCTTTTGTGCTATCTATTACAGACAAGATTTTATATTTTTCGGAATACCTGACCAAGCCATTGGCCGTTTTGCCATCTATTTTACCAAAATTATTTTCACAATAGATGATTGCTGTTTTTTGTTCTTTTGGGTTTTTTTTTGATTTAATCTTAGGAAATTCAACGACAGTCATAGTCATACCGCCTACATTGCAAACACATTAAAATGCCGTGTTTATGCATCCACCCTGTACGATACAAGGGTCGCATTTCAAAGCCATAAGGCGAAAAATTATAAAGCTAAAATTTGCAGAAAAGAGGTGCGGTCTTGTGCGCCACACTCATTGCCATCTAGGGCAGATATTTTTTAGAAAAAATCATCTCGATAAGGAACTTTTGCCAAGCTCTATAAGAAATAGTATGTGGATTAATGAATTTTGTCAAATTTTTGGGCTAAATGGCAAGTTCAGCTCCTATGTGGGCTTCAGCAAGATTAGGTGCTTGCACTAGATCTTAAAACTATAAATTCGTACTTCCGAAAGGGATCAACAGCCAGCCACGCTCATCCCTCCATTACTCTCACCCATCATCCCACCGCTCCGACGCATCTTTATCACCCTCACGCGCATCAACCCAGTGGGATTCGCCCTCAACAGGGCTTTCCTTTTTCCAAAACGGAGCTTTCCTTTTCAAAAAATCCATCAAAAATTGTGCCGCTTCAAACACGGCGTGTGGATGGACGGAAAAGTGCAATCACCAACACGATATTATCCCAGGCACCAGCACCTCATGCCCCAGTATGAATTGCCTGGGCCATGGGTTATGAGCATGGGTTATGGGGTAATGATTTTATATTTTCTATTCTAAGAGACTGTGAAGTCATTGAAAATTGATGTATCTACTGTTGGATGATGACACGACTTGGTGGTTCCGGCTGAGGGTTTAAGCCTTTTTTTATGCCTGGGTTAATAAATTTTCGTTTTGCCTTATATTTTATTGTACCAACTCTACATTTGATATCTTTCGGTGGGCATTTGGCTTTGCGATGGGGCGGTGATTTTGTTGAGGTAATACAATAGCGCCCATAGGCTGATGCCACTATTGTAGAATTAAGCTTTCTAAAAGTGATTTTTTTAGCGGTAGCACTTTTCCAATTCGCAACGGGTTCGTTCAAATGTTTTCTGGCGCGTTTTTCCCAATCTGTAATCGCCTTTTTTTGTGCAATCACTTTTACTTTGTTGAAGCTTAATATGTTCCCCCCAATATATTTTTGGGTGTTGTGGCCGGGTCCATTAAAACAATAAGGTTCGGCCTTAGCACTGGTTATGGAACAGCAAAGCAATGATGAGAAAGCAATGGTTATGATGTATGTATGTTTCATTATAGTCATCCCTATCGCTTGCCTTTGCAGACAATTTTTGTAAAACCACCGCATTTACCGTGGCAGGCTTGTTTACTGGCATGCCACCATGTGCTGGCCTTGCCTATGCCAAAATTTACGGACTTTGTTTTGTGTCTAATCGATTTTGCATAACCTTTTGAGCGGCAGTAAAGGTCAGCATTTGCTTTACCGCAGTATTTGCCTTTTTTCGTGGCGCATACATCGATTAACAACCAACGAGTATATCCGGTGGTAGGGGTCCATTTGCCGCCAGGTTTGTCGAACACTTTAATCCGATCAGTTGTGCAGGCTCTAATTCCTTTTCGTGCATCCTTTAAAGCTTTTTTGGAAAGCTTCGTTGGCGCAGATAAGCACCATTGATTGTGACCTTTGCTATTATTGTCATAGTGGCTGGATTGATAACCGCATTTATGTTTGATGTTTTTCTTTGCATATTTAACCATGGAAGCGGCGTATTTTTTGCAATAGCCACTTTTGAATTTACATGATTTTGTTTCTCTGAGGAGCTGCTTGTTTTCAGCCATCGCCGCTTTGGAACCAATTTTTTTACAATATTGCTTGAGTTGAAATTTTGAGGGGTTACCGTTATTTTTGTTGCAGGCCTTGCCATGATCAGCAACAATTTTGGGAGCTGCCAGTGCATACAAGCCGCAGCGAGCAGCCTCAAGTTTTTGTTCTTTTTGTTGGTCTTTTGCTTGCTGCTTGGTACTTGTGCATTGT
>JAJFHF010000256.1 GCA_021775775.1 Hyphomicrobiaceae bacterium | reverse complement strand
GAGATAACGATTTTGGCTGAGGTTAGTTCTGGGCGATCTGATACTGAGAGCTCTTCTGAGATAAATTGAGATGTGCCTACAGCGCTGGGCGCTTCAATTGTCTCTATGGGGGCGCTTGCGCCTTCTTGTGCGGCTTCAAAGGCTGTGGTTCGAACGGTGATTATTTTTTTGCTATCGTTGCTTTGAACGGTTTGCAGGGCATTGCCGGCATAAATAGGCCGCTCAAATGTATCAGCTGATTTGACGCCGATTATGTCAGAGAGTTGTCCTACATCTAATTTGGCTGCAATGCGCGGCATGAAGTTTTTGCCTGTGGTGGTGGCTGGTGCAATGGCAACGTCATAATTGGCCATTAAAGGCACGATGAGCGCCGACATTTCTTCGGCCAGTTGTTTTTGTAACTGAGGGGCTTGGGTTATGAGGACTTTGCGTGCTCCTGATAGCTTTGCCGCCGTTTCAGCTACGGCTTGGCAGTCTTGGCCAGCGACGAGAATATCAACATCTTGGCCAATGGCTATAGCTGCTGTCAGGGTTTTGGCAGTAGAGGGGCTCAATGATGCATTATCATGTTCTGCAATAAGTAGGATCGCCATTTATAGTACTCCTGCTTCGTTTTTTAATTTTTCGACCAATTCTGCCACTGACTCAACCTTTATGCCTGCTTGCCGAACTGGCGGTTCGGTGGTGGTTTGAACGGTTTGACGTGGGCTGGTGTCTATATTGAGGTCGCTTAAGGCTTTTTCATCTAATGGTTTTTTCTTGGCCTTCATGATGTTGGGCAAGGAGGCGTAACGTGGCTCGTTTAAGCGCAGATCCGTGGTGATGATAGCTGGTAAGTTTAGAGCTATGGTTTGTAGCCCTCCATCAATTTCACGGGTGACGATGGCTTTTTCATCTTCTAGCTCTAGCTTGTAGGCAAAGGTGCCTTGGGGCCAGTCTAAAAGGGCACTTAGCATTTGGCCGGTTTGGTTACAATCATCATCAATGGCTTGCTTGCCAAGGAAGACCAGGTTTGGTTGTTCTTCTTCAACAATGGTTTTGAGAATTTTGGCGGCCGCCAGAGGCTCTATATTTTCATCAGTGGTGATATGAATGGCGCGGTCCGCACCCATAGCAAGGGCTGTGCGCAGGGTTTCTTGCGCTTTGGCGGGGCCAATGGTCACTGCGATGACTTCTTGGGCTTTGCCCGCTTCTTTGAGTTTTATGGCTTCTTCTACAGCAATTTCATCAAATGGGTTCATCGACATTTTTACGTTCGCCAAATCAACACCTGATCCATCTGCTTTTACGCGGATCTTTACGTTGTAGTCTACCACTCGTTTTACGGATACAAGGATCTTCATGATGTGCTCCTTATGCACGGAGGTTTTTTATGGGACATTTGAGATTGTGTTCATTTAAGTGCGGGCTTGATATGCTTTGACCATCGTTAGCCACTGATGTGGGTTTTGAGTGTGTGTAGCTTATAAAGTTATTGCTTCAAATGTTGGGCTCATATGTTGGTAATTTTGAATGGACCGTAGCGGTCCGAAATTTTACTGTCAATAGGATCTGGGCGTTGAGCATTTGATACAAAAGCCTAATGAAATGCATTAAATGGAGCTTTTGGCTTTGAATTATCGTTTTGTGCCCCCTTGTTCCCTTTTAATTGAAGAGAGGCACCCCTTTGCGCCGCATTATTAATATGAGGAATACGCCTGCGATAAAGCCACCAATATGTGCCCACCAAGCGGTGCTATCTTCGAGCATGTAAACGACTTGGAAAACTTGAAAGAGAAACCAAGCAATGATGGCCAAAGCTGCATTGACGGGCAGAGGAATTCTACCAAGAACAAGCACCCAAACTTGGACTTTGGGGTGCAGTATTAAATAAGCACCTATGAGGCCGGCTATGGCGCCAGAGGCCCCGATGAGGGGAATGTTTGAATTTGGGGCCATATATGAATGAGTTAAACCGGCAGCGACGCCGCATAAAAGATAAAAGATTAAAAAACGAAAATGTCCTGTTGCATCTTCTATATTGTCTCCGAAAACCCATAAAAACAGCATGTTACCCCCCAAATGCATGAGGCCACCATGTAGAAACATATAGGTGATGAGGGTGTATTTTTCGGGAACGGCAATATAATCATAGCGCTCACCGGGGATGGGGAGGCCATTGAAACCTTCTGAAAAAAACTCGCTGGGGACAAGGGCAAAACTGGCCCAGGTGGCTTCATCTATAGGAGAGATAAGCCCAGATTGATATATCACATAAATGAGTATGTTTACGACAATGAGGGCAATCGTTACATATTGGAAGTGGATGTATGTGAGCGGATTTTGATCTCTGAGAGGAACAAACAATTTAAAATACCCTTTATGGTTCACTTATATTAAGGGCTGATTTTATGCATCCCTTTCTTTGTTTTAAGTTAAGCTTACTATAAGTGTGACTTTTGATGCCCACAAGAGGGATCTATTTAACTGATCTTAGCCATTGTTGTTTTTGCATTCATTATTGCTATTTTTACTTATTTTCTGTTTTGACCCGGCGTCCACAGAACGTCAGATAATCCCTTGTCATTTACATAACGGCTCATCACGAACAAATGGTCTGAGAGGCGATTGATATATTGTAATGCCGGTTGGGAGACGATTTCATTTGGCATCAGGCTAAGTTCAACCATATGTCGCTCTGCACGCCGGCTGATGGTGCGTGCCATATGTAGGTGGGCTGCAACTAAGTTGCCGCCAGGCAGAACAAAAGATTGCAAGGGGTTAAGCTCTTTGTTCAGAAGGTCTATTTCTTCTTCCAAGCGCGTGACCTGTTGCTCGGCAATACGCAAAGGAGGGTGGTCTGGTACGGGGGCGTCTGGGAGCTCTGGGGTTGAAAGATCTGCACCTAGATCAAATAGATCGTTTTGGATGCGTGAGACCATGGCTTTAAGGTTGATTTCCTCATCTGTGCTGGGGGCGTTATGCCCGATGGTGACAGCAACAAGGCCTAAAGCGGCGTTGGTTTCGTCGACTGTCCCGTAAGCTGTGATGCGCGTGTGGTGTTTGTTGAGACGGTCACCACTGGCAAGGCCTGTTGTGCCTTGGTCGCCGGTGCGTGTGTATATTTTATTGAGTTTGACCATATTTTTATCGTTGGGTTTTGTTGTTAATTTGGCGAGCGTGGTGGGTATGAATTTATGTTGAGGTATAGATGGCAGTCATTAATACGCAAATGGCTATAAATTGTAAAATTACACGCCAGCGCATGAGTTTTTGGCTCGTGCCTGGGTTGTTGCCTTTCATCATGTTCCAAATCCCCAGACAAAGAACAATAAAGACAAGGAGGACAGCTATGGGGGAGAGGAAGAGTGCGATGTTTTCCATTCGATTTTTTTTGCCTTTTTAAAAGCGGTCGTGTTTTGAAGGTTGATGCCTAATTGTTCAAGGCAAGCCTATCAACCAGTTTAGTTGGTAAAAGCCCCTTTGCATAGGCCATTGCATAGGTTGGTACCGTGACATAATAACGGCTTTTGGGATTTTTTGCTGTGAGGGCATGTTCCAGTTTCGCTACCACACATTCTGGTTCTAATTTAAAACGTGTTTTTCCGCCTTGTTGCATGGCGGCAATGCGGTCTTTGTAATTGTTGGCATGAATGGAATTTTCCAGATCAATGTTGGTTTGGTAGGCCTCTATGGCGCGCTGTATAAATTTGGTTCTTATGGGGCCAGGTTCTATTAAACACACCTCGATGTTGGTTTTTCGAAGCTCTAAGCGCATGGCATCTGTGAGGGCTTCAATGGCATATTTAGAGGCCGCATAGGCCCCGCGATAAGGGGGGCTAAAAAAGCCTAATATGCTGGAACATTGAATGATGCGCCCTGCATCATTGGTGCGCATGGTGGGAATGAGACGCGTTGTTAAATCATGCCAACCAAACACATTTGTTTCAAACTGGGTGCGTAGAGCTTGTGTTGGCACATCTTCAACGGCGCCAGGTTGGCCATAACCACCATTGTTAAAAAGCGCAAAGAGCTTGCCTTGTGTTTGTTCTAAGACTGTATCAGCTGTTTTGGCAATTGAGGTCTGGTCTGTGTAATCTAGATAGAGTGCTGTTACATTTGTATGAGTGTTTAGTCTGTCTATGTCTTTAGGGGTGCGGGCGGTGGCAAACACTTGCCATCCCTTTTGGCTTAAGGTTTTGACAGCTTGTTGACCAATGCCTGATGAGCAACCCGTAATTAAGATTGATTTTGACATAAATTATTAAGACCAGTTAGATTGTTTTAGGGTTATTTGAAGCGGGCGATTTCAGTTTTATCTTCTTTGAGTAAAATTAAAATGTCGCCGTCTCGTTTATAGCTTTTTGCAACTTCAAGGCCATTAATAAATTCATTCTCGATTTCCATTTTATTACCGACCTTGCACATTAAGCGGGTATAGCCGATGCGATTGATATGAATTGTTTGATCAGTGGTTAATTCATAGGTGCCGGAATAAAGGTTGCAGGTTGATTGACCTTCTAGATTGCCATTTTCAAATTTGATAAACCCTAGATGTTTGCCTTTATGTTCACCAACTGAGGTGATGACCCATTTTTTACCTTCTAGGGGCCTGGATGAAGTTTCAGCATTTATGGTGCCTACAAAAATGGTGAGGAAGCTGATGATTGTTATAATAATAATTGAAAAACGCATGTCTTTCTTCTCCGAGCATTCAATTGGAACTTATTGTTTTATATAACAATAAGAATGTGACCTTAATGTATTTAGGATCTTTAGTGCAATAGCTTGTTTGATATCTTTATTTTATTTATTTTTATTGCGCCGTTATGAGCGAAGTTATAGTGTCCTCCTTTGGGTTGGGAGCTTTGGGTGGAGGGGCGTGTTTTATGTCTTTTGGTTGGTTGCGTGATGATCGTTTTATTGCATCCGTTCTAGCAGATCGTGTTTTGTTGTTCTTGGTAGCTGTATTTCCTATTTTTTTTATGATTGGGGATACAGCTGCAGAGATTGCTCTTAATATTATTATTGTCCTTTTTATTCCCATTGTAATTTTTCGGCGGTGGGCGAGTGTTGCTCACAATCAATTTTTTCTTGTTTGTTTGTTGGTTTGGGCAAGTCTTATTTTTCTTAATTATTTCTTTTCTCAAGATGTCGTTTCAACAAAGTATGCGCTGATATGGCTGCGGTTTGTGTTGTTTGGTTTTGCTGTTGCTTATGTTGTTAGCGATGTGGAGAGCGGATATAAATATGTTTTGATTGTATTGGCTGCTTGCTATGGGTTTGTGGTTGTGGATATGTGGTTTGAATATGCTTTTGGCTATGATTTGTTGGGGAAAGCAACTGCTGTAGGCCAACGTTTATATGGGCCGTATCGAGATTTGGTAGGGGGAAGATTTACAGTTCTTTATTTTTTTCCTCTTATTGGGTTTTTACTTTTTAAGAGTGTTTATAAGCTTAATTACAGATTGTTGAGCTTAGCTTTATGTCTGATTTTTGTACAAATTTTGACGAGTTTTATAGCCGGGAGCCGTATGCCTTTTTTATTGTTGGGGCTTGGTTTGGCAGTGCTTATACCCTGGGTGTTATATGGGCGATATAAATTTCAATCTTTATATGTATCAATGTTTATCCTGGTTTTAGCTTCTTTTACGGCTTATTTTTTAATGCCAGAGCAGTCAGAACGAATGGTGTTGCAACTGGTTAACTCCTTAAGTCATTTTCATCAGAGTTCTTGGGGGATGGTGATGATCGATGGCTTGGAGGTGTGGAAGCACTACCCTTTGACAGGGATTGGTATAAAGAATTTTGATTTGATTTGTGATAGCGCAATGGGTTTTGAACGTTCTATTGACCTTATGGTGCAAGGAAAGAAATGTTTTTCTCATCCTCATAATTTTGTTATTGAGTGGGGGCTTTCTCATGGTCTTGTTGGAATTTTTCTGTATTTGCTGTTTATTCTCTCTTTAATTTATTTTTTTGCTTCAACGTTTCAAAGTGGTTCTCAGCACAGTATGACCGGCGTTGCTAAAGGGGCGTTGGTTAGCGTTTTGGTATTGTTTTGGCCGATTGCTTCGACATCTAGTTTCTTTGGCAGTTTTAATGGGACTGTTGTTTGGCATATGATTGGGTTGGCGATGGG
>JAJFHF010000255.1 GCA_021775775.1 Hyphomicrobiaceae bacterium | reverse complement strand
TTATTTGCAAAAATAGCCTCAAACTGATCATTAAAAACAACAGTCCCCTCTTGGCTATGATCAACAATAGCCTCAAAAAGCTTTAGCTTTTCTTGTATCTGTTTTGTATCTAACATCTGCTTAACCATGCCATCTAGTTATGTTCTTCATAAAAACGCATAACACCATTACACTTCACGATATGAAAAATGGTTCACACCAAATAATACTCATCATTACCAAAAATGCAATCTATGCGTGTGAAAAAACAAAAACGTTAAACAACAAAGTCAAAAAAGCCTTAACGGAGAAAAGCAGACGAAATAGCACAGCCTTAGCATTGAAATGCACGAACAGCCATGAGAGCCCATACGATGAAAGAAGGAAGTCTGCCAATAGTGGGCAGACGAACATGGCGCAGCCCGCGCATTTTACGCCCCCGAAGGGCGTAAAAAATATTGCGCGCGCCGTCGCAGGGCTCGCGCTGCCTTGCAGCCGCGAAATAGCCCGTGAGACAAAAAAACAAATCAAGCCGCCCGCTCAGCACCCTCAATCAGCCGCACAATATCCGCCATAATATCATTCAACTGGAAATCCTTGGGCGTATAAACAGCCGCCGCACCGGCCGCTTTAAGCAACTCAGCATCTTCAGGCGGGATAATGCCGCCAACCACAACAGGCACATCCCCAATGCCCGCTTCATTCATGCGGGTGAGTACATCTTTTACCAACGGCACATGCGAGCCAGAAAGAATGGAAAGCCCAACGGCATGCACACCCTCTTCCAAAGCCGCGTTTACAATCTGCGCTGGCGTTAAACGAATGCCTTCATAAACCACCTCCATGCCCGCATCACGCGCGCGCACAGCAATTTGTTCGGCCCCATTTGAGTGCCCATCAAGGCCGGGTTTTCCAACAAGAAATTTAATCCGGCGGCCCAATTTATCAGAGACAGCGCCAACAGAAGCTCGCACCTCATCAAGACCGCCAGCATCGCTATTCACAGCTTTACCAACGCCGGTGGGCGCACGGTATTCACCAAACACATCACGCAAAATATTGCCCCACTCCCCGGTGGTGACACCAGCTTTAGCGCAAGCAATCGAAGGTTCCATCACATTGCGCCCCTCTTGGGCGGCCGCGCGCAATTCTTGCAACGCCGCCTCGCATCCAGCGTTGTCCCGGCTCTCACGCCACGCCTGCAAACGCTCAACCTGTTCGCGTTCAACATGTTCAGGAATCGTCAAAATGCCGCCATCAGCCCCTTGCGCCAACGGGCTAGGCTCACTCTCCGTCCATTTATTAACACCAACAACGGTTTGATCGCCGCGCTCAATATCACGCAACCGCGCTGTGTTGCTCTCCACCAATCTTTGTTTCATATAGGAGCTTTCAACCGCCGCCACAGCGCCGCCCATCTCATCAATGCGCGCAAGCTCAGCGCGGGCTTGATCTTTTAGTTCTTCAACCTTTTTATCAATAACAACCGAGCCATCAAAAATGTCGCCATATTCCAACAGGTCAGTCTCGTAAGCCATAATCTGTTGCATGCGAATGGACCATTGCTGGTCAAATGGGCGCGGTAAGCCAAGCGCTTCATTCCACGCCGGCAATTGCACGGCGCGCGCCCGTGCGTTTTTGGACAAAACAACCGCCAACATCTCGATTAAAATGCGGTAAACATTATTCTCAGGTTGTGGCTCGGTAAGCCCAAGGCTATTGACCTGAACCCCATAACGGAAACGGCGAAATTTAGGATCTTCCACCCCATAGCGCTCACGCGCAATCTCATCCCATAAATCAACAAAGGCGCGCATCTTACTCATCTCAGTGATAAAACGCATGCCCGCATTCACAAAAAACGAAATCCGCCCCACCACTGCCGGGAAATCTTCAGCCGCCACTTCGCCAGAGGCCTTGACCATATCCAAAACCGCAATGGCTGTGGCCAAAGCAAAGGCCAGCTCTTGCACCGGGGTCGCACCAGCCTCTTGCAAATGATACGAGCACACATTTGTCGGGTTCCATTTTGGCAATTCTTTATAAGAATAGGTAATCACATCCTTGATCAAACGCATGGATGGCTCAGGCGGAAACACATAGGTCCCGCGCGATAAATATTCTTTGATAATATCGTTTTGCACAGTGCCGGTCAGCTTAGCCCGATCAGCCCCTTGTTCCTCAGCCGTCGCCACATAAAGTGATAACAGCCACCCTGCTGTTGCATTGATGGTCATAGAGGTATTCATGCCCTCTAACGGGATGTCCTCAAACAAAGTGCGCATATCGCCTATATGCGAAATCGGCACACCCACTTTGCCCACTTCCCCCTTGGCCAAAACATGGTCGGAATCATAACCAGTTTGCGTTGGCAGATCAAAGGCAACAGACAGCCCCGTTTGCCCTTTGGCTAAATTATTCCGGTAAAGCTCATTGGAGGCTTTCGCCGTCGAATGGCCAGCATAGGTGCGAAATAACCAAGGTCTATCTTTGGTCGGGCGGTCTGTAGAGGAAGTGTCCGTCATAAATACTCTCAAATTTGCTGTAAATGATTGCTAGCAGACTATCTTATCTA
>JAJFHF010000254.1 GCA_021775775.1 Hyphomicrobiaceae bacterium | reverse complement strand
GCGCGCCGCCATATCAGGTAAAAAATGATGCGTCAGTTGCGTGAGCACAACCATATTAACATCCATCACCTGCTCTAGCGTTGCAAAATCACTATCCAAAAAATCGTCCCGTTCACCAACGCCCGCATTATTGATCAACCGTGCAACATGAAAGCCCTTCGCCTCTAACACCTCATCAATTAATGTCACACAGCTCCGGTCCATTAAATCAATCGCTAAGGAAAGAACCTCTCCCTCACTTTTCAAACGCACCCCATCAGCAAGCTCTCTTAAGCGTTCCTCATTTCGGCCGAGCAACAAAAGATGGTCACCAGCGCCACCAAACTCCTGCGCTAAGGCGCGCCCTATACCCCCAGTCGTCCCTGTAATAAGAGTAATCGGCCGACTTTCACTTAATGTTGTTTCAATTGGGAAAGTTCCAACGGGACTTGTTTTCTCACCATCATGTTTTGTGGATTTACCATGTCTTGTGTCCTTATAGTGTCTGGTACGCCAAGGCCGCGTCATCCATCCAAGAAAACGCGCAAACTTTAAATCCCAAGACATAGATTTCATATATTTTCTTTCTTCGCCAAAACCAATTAAACCACCCCTCACCCATCAACGCTTACCAAATTTCAAAAAAACGCAAAAGCTATAGAAAAACGTAAAAGATAAAAAAAGCCACCCTTTTGCCCTAAAGATCAATCAAAAATAACCACTTACAACAACAAACCTTGAGCTCTAATCTATATTGCCAAGGTTCAGCAATTGCCATAAAGTCAGCGCACCAAAAAGATTAACAAAGGTAAGGCAAAATGATCAAAACAATAGCCTTTTTATTATTATTTTTCGCAATGACGAATGTTGCACACGCAAGACAATGTGGCAATACAGGTGCTGGCTTTCAAACATGGCTAAAACAATTCAAACAAGACATGCGCCAACAAGGCATATCTGAGCGCACCTTATCGTCCTCTCTCAATGGCGTTCGGTATAGCACCCATGTCATCCGTCTTGATCGCAGCCAAAAATCCTTCAAGCAAAGCTTCGAAAAGTTTTATAACAGACGCACCAAAGGCATGATTCCAATCGGGCGCAGAAAGCTAAAAAAACATCGCACACTTTTCAATCGGATTGAAAAGAAATACGGCGTTGACCGCGCCATGCTCATCACCATCTGGGGACTAGAGACCTCTTTTGGCCACTTCATGGGCAAATTACCCATCATGAGATCTCTGGCCACACTGTCGTATGATTGTCGGCGTTCAGATTTCTTCACAGCTGAATTAATCGCAGCACTTAAAATCGTTGAAAACGGCGATTTAACCCCCAAACAAATGCGCGGTGCCTGGGCCGGTGAAATTGGCCAAACCCAATTTCTTGCCACCCGCTATGTCGATTATGCCGTTAGTTTTGATGGCAACAAAACCCGCGACCTTTACCGCTCTGTCCCTGATGCGTTGGCCTCCACGGCGGCTTGGTTTAAAGGCAATGGCTGGCAACCAGGCCAAGATTGGAGCGAGGGCACTCAAAATTACGAAGTGATTAAAAAATGGAACCGGGCCACAGTCTATCAAAAAACCATCGCCAAACTTGCTAAAAAATTGACCAAATACAGATAAGAACAACAGTAAAAACATCCATAGAAAGCGCTTTCATGCACCTTTGTTTTAAAAGAGCCCTACCAACCATCACCCTCACTGCCCTCTTCTTGAGCGCAACACTAACCCCCGTCAGGGCAGACGAACAGCTCAACAAAATGATTGGCCAAATGCTCATGATGGGCTTTCAAGGCTCAAGCGCCAATGCCCGAGGGGCCAAACGCTTAGCCAGCCAAATCAGCGCTGGCCAAGTTGGCGGTGTGGTTATGCTGGGCTATAATTTTAAAAGCAAATCTGCGGTCAAAGGACTAACCTCACTTTTCAAACGGGCTGCTGGCAATCAAAAGGTTTTTTTAGCTGTCGATATGGAAGGCGGCTCTGTTCAACGTTTAGGGCGCAAACTTGGCTATCCGCGCATCGCATCAGCGCGCACCACCGCCAAACGACAAACCCCGCACCAAGCCAAAGCCACCTTTCGCAAACTCGCCCAAATCACCCATAGCGCTGGTTTTAACATGAACTTAGGTCCTGATGTTGATTTACTTGTAAACCCAGCCAATCCTGTGATTGCCAAATGGGGGCGCTCTTATGGCTCAGATCCAAAGAAAGTGGCCAGCTATGCGCGCTCCTTTGTCCAAGCTCATAATGAGCTCGGCGTCATCACGGTCCTCAAACACTTTCCCGGCCATGGCTCTTCAACAGGTGATAGCCATCATGGCTTTGTGAACATCTCAAAAACCTGGACGGCCAAAGAACTGGACCCCTTTAAAATCTTAATCAATTCAGGCGATGCCCCGGCCATCATGCCGGGCCACTTAATGCATAACAAAATCGCCAGTGACGGTGTCCCTGTCTCGATTTCTAAACCTGCCATATCAGGCTTGCTACGCAGCAAACTTGGCTATCATGGCCTTGTCATTTCAGATGATTTGCAAATGGGAGCAATCGCCAGCAATTATGGTTACACCAACACCCTCATTCGCGCGATCAACGCAGGCATAGATGTCTTGATGATTTCTAACTCAAGAAAGCCAGATGGCAATCTACCCAAAAAAACCATCGCCATTATTGCAAATGCAGTTAAGGCAGGAAAAATCCCACGCGCTAAAATTCAAGCTGCTTACGAGCGAATTTTACAAGCAAAAAAGAAAATTTAATCTCGGCAAAGAAAACCCAGAGGAAAAAACTCGATGAAGTATTGGCTTTTATTTTTAAGTCTTTTCTTTTTAGGGGCCGCCCCAGTTCGTGCTGAACAATTCTACGAACAAGGCCACTTCAAGCACATACCCATCAAATCAAAACAACAACTCACCATTGTCGTCGCGCCTAACCCGGTTGATTGCCACGGTGCCCATGGGTTGCAAAAATGCCTGTCCATTACCAGTGACGATGGCAAGAAAGACACCCTCTATGAGGGCATTCACGGCTACACCCATAAAAATGGCCAAGCTGCCACCCTGCTGGTTGAGCGCGTCGAGTATGATTTCACAGCCGATGTCCCAATCCCGCAAGACATTTCAAGCATCCATTATTATTTGATTTCAACAAAATGAAGCTATGACGATAGACAACGACCAAACCCCATAAGTCTTCATGACAAACATAAACGCTCAAGCGAACATCAAACATGCACATCAATTTCAAGACTAATTTGTCGAACAAACCCACACTAATCTTAAGAGCACTCTTCTTAAGTGCACTCATCTTTATCATCGACACAAACCAGGCCCTTGCCCATGGCTTGTCAGAGGCTGATAAAGCCACCGCCATAACGGGGGGGAATTTACAATATATCTGGTTAGGCCTCACCCATATGCTGACAGGCTATGACCATTTGGCCTTTGTCTTTGGCATTGTGTTTTTTCTAACCAGCTTTAAAGAGATCGCCAAATACATCACAGCCTTCACACTGGGGCACTCCATCACGCTGATCTATGCCACCTTTAACCACATACAACTCAATCATTACATAATCGATGCCATCATAGCTTTGAGCATTTGTTACATCGGCTTTCATAATCTCAGACACAGACCCCAAACACTATCTTCCAATCCGCAAACCGTTGCCACTGAAAGCCCAAACAACACCCCCTTGATGCTAGCAATGATTTTCAGTCTAGGATTGATACATGGGTTTGGTCTTTCCACCATTTTGCAACAATTGCCATTGGATAAAGACAATCTGTTAGCAAACATCATCAGCTTCAACATAGGCATCGAGTTGGGCCAGCTCATAGCCTTAGGCCTCCTGCTCCCCATCCTCTATTTATTACGCAAAACAAATGTCTTTCCATTGATCAGCAAACTCATCAATGGTGCCCTCATCATATGCGGCGCAGCATTGTTTATCATGCAAATGCAAGACTACGCGGCAGATCAGTCTCAAAAAGCGGCCCAACCACAAATCAAAAAGACAACCCAAACCAAACAAGAAGCCACCAGCAAAGCCCAAGAACACACCCTTACCATCACTGTGCCCGCTACAGGCGGCATTGAATATAAAGTACTGGCCAAGAAGGGCGCGGTGTTAACCTATAGCTGGGAAGCCAAAGACGGCGCGGCGCTTTATTTCGATTTTCACGGCGAGCCAAAAGGCGACACCACAGGTTATTTCAAAAGCTACAAAATCGCCACTGACAAACAAGATCAAGGCACCCAAACGCTACCCTTCGAAGGCACCCACGGTTGGTATTGGAAAAATGAAAGCGCAAAACCAGTGATGGTTACTCTCACTGTGAAGGGTGAGTTTCAGATAAAATAACAACAAACCATTCGTTGAAAACAAATAAATTTTCATTGGCACTCTAGAGAAGGGCCGTTCTTAATTTTATGAAAATTTCTGTTCCTTCAATAGGATGACTTGCAACACGAAAATGACCATTTATTTTTTCCGTAAGATACTTCGCCATACGCAAAC
>JAJFHF010000253.1 GCA_021775775.1 Hyphomicrobiaceae bacterium | reverse complement strand
TTGAGCGAGATGCAAACTTTGCTGCCGAGTTACAAGACGCAGAAGTGCGAAACTACTTGAGATGTATTATGAGGTCATAACGATTAGCTAACACCAATTAGAGATATTAATTATGACTAAGAAAGAGATTAAATTAAGATTACAGGATATAGCGTTACTGTGTAAGGCAGAAACTGAAGAGATATGGCTAAATTTGTCAGAACTCCTTGTGAAGCTTTCATATGTGCGGGAAGGGCTGAGGTCCCATCAGATAAATAATGAATTATCGAAAGAGGAGTTGATTTCAATGTTACAGCAGCTAAAGGAAATCAAGCAATCGTTTTATTGTGATTATAATAAAAAGATAAAGTCGAAAAATAAGCTTAGCGATCACGCTATAAAAAATTATGAGGTAGTCCTAGACGTAATACGTAGTACAGAAAATGTAGTTAAGCGAATGGTAGCATTAAAAGAAAAGGAAGAAATTTTGGAAGCTTATAAGAAGCGTATACTTGAGGAAACAGCTGAAGGGACCATTAATAATTGAATGTCAGGATCAGTTTCAGTGGCAGTGATGTCACTATAAGCACCGACAATAAGATCTGCAATTTTCACTGGATCTGGATCTCCGGGTAACTCATTTAATTTTTCAATGGTTTCCTTCACAATGTTATGCATTAATGTTTTTTCAAATGGGAGCTTACGGGATTGCAAAATTTTATTTAAAGTTTCTAGCTCCTCAAAAAGCTTCGTCTGTTTAGGAGACTGGCCTTCATCATCATACGGTAACCCCGTCCCAAACTTTAGCCAATTAAAATTTACGTCGAAGATCTCACTGTATTTTCTTAAGATGGAATCCCGAGGCATGACGACACCTGTCTCATGTTGTGAATAATTAGACATGTGTAGGTTATGTTTTTCGCATAGTGTAGCAAGTTTTTTATAGCCTGCAGCTATTCTTGCAGCTTTCAATCGGGTTGGTAGGAGGGCTTTCATATATCGTATTCCAAGAGAAGGTTGTCCATCATTCCGCCATTAATACTAACAGTGTATATATTTTACGAAAAAAAGCAAATAAGTGCTTGCAAAAGCAAAATTTTGCGCTTACAATCATAAATACTAAATTAGCAATTTAGCCACGAAGTTTAGTTTAAATAACGAGCTAAAAAGCAAAATTACTTTGTTTGAATAGCGTTAATATCTACCTCGCTACCAAACGTTAAGGGGTATTAATAGCCAGTTAGGCCAATCGACCAAGAAAACCCTAACTGGCAGACGTATTTGCCCAAAGGCAGATAACCCGCACATCCTATCACGTGCCGGGATCTGCTCAAAGTGTAAATACAACAGGAAGTAGGACGGCGCTTTTAAGGACATAAGGTCCTCATGTCTTCAACCGCAAGACAAAATCGCCCCCTATTTTATTAAACCATTAGCACTGGAGTTAATCACATGAGTAGGATTCGGCGAGCACGTCATCAAAGCGGGTTTGTTACCACCTCTAACAGTATTGCCCAATCAAGCAAGTTAAGTTTGCGTGCTAAAGGGCTCTTTGTTTACCTAATGAGCTTGCCGGACAACTTTGATATACGGATTAAAGTGCTCATTGAGAACTCAAAAGAAGGTAGAGACGTCATTTACAAGACGTTAAAGGAGCTCATGCGTGCTGGTCTTTTAGAGTGTCAAGAACGGCGAGAAAAGAATGGGCGAATAGCAGCGCCTGACTATATTATTTATGATGAAGTACAACCAAAGCTTATCGCACACGATAATGCACCAACAACGGAAGAGAGGGCGGTAGAAGCGCCAGTAAATGATGTTCCAAACGCTGAATTACCGAATTCAGAAAAGCCGCATCCTGAATTACGGAGTCCGGAAAATCCTCCACATAAAAATAAATATAATAAAAATAAATATTATAAACAAAAACAAGCAGCAGCAAGAGCAAGCCCAGCGCAAGAACCCACAGCGTGTGAAAAAAAACCACACCTTGCTGCCGCCGCTTTTCCTGAAAAATTGATTGGGGACGTGCTGACAGAGACACAAGCCTCGCATGTCAAGCACGTGGCACAAACCTACAGTGCGCAATACCAAGCACAGCTTGAGGGAAAAACTGCTGAAGCGTTATTCCACGAACTGTGCCATGACATGCAAAACCCAACATCCTGGCGCAACTGTGGCAATGACTTTGCGAAAAAACTTAACACGCTCAAAAAAGCTATCCGACAGGGCGCGTGGAAAACACCCACCTCGATGTTGCAGGCACTGAGTCGCAAGTCGGGAGGAGAGACACACGTTGATACACCCTACACCGGCAAAATAAAAACCCTCGTCGCCTCCTTTCACGAACATCTCAAAGCGCTGAACGGTCACGTGCAAGCTGAGCAAGGCTTGCTAGCCGAATGTCCACAATTTGTCACACAAGAAAAAGAAAAAGCAGCGCAGTGCCGCGAAGTGCTCGCCTCACAGCAACAAAAGCTGAAGCAATACGGTGTGTGGGAGCACACGAGAGAGAACACAG
>JAJFHF010000252.1 GCA_021775775.1 Hyphomicrobiaceae bacterium | reverse complement strand
ATATTCGACGCCGACGGAAAGCTGCTCATGCAACGGCGCGCAGCGGATAAAGACTTGTACGCTAACCTATGGGATTACAGTGTAGGCGAGCACCTGCAGCCCGGTGAAACGCAAATCGATGGCGCATGGCGGGGGTTGCGTGAAGAGCTCGGTATATCCGATATTGACCTTGAGCTTGTAGGCGTTGAGCGGTGGGTGGAGATCGTTGACGATGAGCACGCGGACCGTGAGATTCAGCAGGCCTACCGAGGTTTGTATACGGGTCCGCTCATACCGGACCCGGATGAAGTTGCTGAAGTACGCTATATCGGGCTGACGGAACTTAAACAGTGGGTGCATGCGCGGCCTCATGATTTCACCCCGTGGTTTGTAGAAGATTTGAATCTATTTGGTTTTTTCTAACGGATACAAGAGATGTTAACAAAAGAGACTATTTCCGCAGCAGCACAATCCCTACAGGATGCTGAACAACAGCGAGTGCAAATACAGTCAATTTCGATTACGCATCCTGACATGGATCTGGCCGATGCTTACGCGGTTCAACAGGCATGGGTCGATTTAAAGCTCGCAGCCGGAGGTAGGATCTTGGGGCGCAAGATAGGGCTCACTTCCCGTGCTATGCAGCAGGCAATGCAGATCGATGAGCCGGATTTTGGAACTTTGTTGGACGACATGTTGTTCGACGACGGGGCTGATATCGAAGCGGCAAGATTTACCGACCCGCGAGTAGAGGTCGAGCTGGCTTTCGTGCTCGGCGCAGATTTGCTTGGAGACAACTTGACCATTGTCGATGTCATCAATGCAACCGACTACGTCGTCCCGGCGGTTGAGTTGATCGCTGCACGCACCCACCGAATAGACCCCGATACGGGCAAGCCGCGGGGCGTGTTGGATACCATAAGTGACAATGCCGCCAACGCAGGCATTGTACTGGGTGGGCGGCCGGTAAAACCATCTGAGGTCGACTTACGTTGGGTGGCAGCACTGTTATACAAGAATGGGGTAATCGAAGAGTCTGGCGTATCTGCTGCTGTGTTGAACCACCCGGCGAATGGCATCTTGTGGCTTGCACGCCGCTTTGCCGCGCATGGTATTGCGCTAAAAGCAGGCGAAGTGATTCTGTCGGGTTCCTTTACCCGTCCAGTCGAGGTGGCCGCAGGGGATGTCATACATGTGGATTATGGCGACCTGGGTAGCCTGACCAACCGTTTTGTTTGAAGCGCCAGTCTGTTCAAGAGAACGCTTGGCTGTAAACGTTTAAGGCAGGCGTTCCGCCGGTATGGATCAGAACTACGTCACTGACACCGGAGAAAGCGCCCACGGTGATCTGGTCGATAGTAGCCGCCAGCGCTTTGCCGGAATAAACCGGGTCGAACAACAAACCCTCTAACCCGGCTGCCATCTTGATTGCATCCAGGCACTCGATAGTGGGTTGGCCATAACCGTCGCCGATGTAGGCATGGTTGACGTAGACCTTCTGCGGATCTGAAGACGGAGCGCCGTTGTAACTATCAGACATCTCTTGTAGCAGTTCGCGCACTCGTTGCTCCAATTGCGCAGGATCGGAGTGATATACGTTGATACCCAAAACATCGACGGGCAGACTGAGTTGCTGAAATCCAAATACCAGGCCTGCTTGTGTGCCTGCGGAAGACGATGCGTGAATTACCTTGGTGAGGTTTATGCCATGTTGTTGGCTTTGCTGCTGAAGTTCTTCTGCACAAAGCGCATACCCCAGGGCGCCGACGGCATTGGATCCTCCGGCTGGGATCAAATAGGTTTGTTTGCCCGCATCGTGCAACTGTGTGCGTAAGTGTTTTGTGTAGTCACTAATCTGCTCTGGGTCGACCAAGTGCTGATGCGCACCCAGTAGTTTGCCAAGTAAAACATTGCCGCCGGTTTCATAAGCTGGATCTGAACTGGTCACCTGTTTGCTCAGTACCAGATGGCACTGCAAGCCTGCTTTGGCGCAGGCAGCTGCTGTTTGGCGAGCGTGATTGGATTGTACGGCGCCAAATGTCATGACGGTGTCTGCACCGGCGGCGAGGGCTGCGCCGAGAAGGTACTCCAGCTTGCGGGTTTTATTACCACCAATAGCAAGTCCGGTGCAATCATCCCGCTTAACCCAAATTGTCGGCCCACCTAACTCTTCTGACAGGCGCCTCAACGGTTCGAGTGGGGTTGGCCAGTGTCCCAGGGTAAAACGAGAATGATCGTGCCAAGGTTTTGTACTCATGGTTTGGGTCCGGTGCTAACGCGGTGTTTTTGACTGCCAGTTTCGGCAAGACAGGCAGCCGCAGCTTCAGTCGCTGCAGCAATACCAGGCGGCAGTATATCTTGTATAGGTTGTGTGCGATGAAGGTTGAAATAGTGTGCCAGCGCAGCGATGAATGCATCGCCGCACCCAGTGGGGTCTTTCTTGAGCAGGCTGCGGGCGACTTTGTGTGTGGTTTTTTTCATCCCGGGGTAGTAAACCTCCACTGGATTCTCAGCATCGGTTTTAATGATGATCTTGTCAGCTAAGGCGTTTGTATTTGCCCTGAGGAATGCGATTTCATGTGCGTTGCCCACGATCCAATCGGTGTGTCGCAGCAGGTCTGTTATTTGGTCGGCGCACAATTGATCAGCGTATTGACCGGGGCACCATATCTTCAGTGGTTGATGAGCCAACCCGGTAACATGAGTGAGAGACGTCTGCATCAGTGAGG
>JAJFHF010000251.1 GCA_021775775.1 Hyphomicrobiaceae bacterium | reverse complement strand
GGGGTGTTTCATCTTGGTAAATTCATTCGTATGGTGCCGCGCCCGGTGATGCTTGGCTTTGTGAACGGTTTGGCGATTGTGATTTTCTTGGCGCAGCTCTCGCAATTTAAAGTGGCTGATGAAAATGGCGTTTTGCAATGGATGCAAGGTACTCAGCTTTTTCTAATGGCTGGGCTTGTGTTTTTAACCATGCTGTTGATTTATTTGGTGCCTAAATTTACCAGCGCGATACCGGCGCCGTTGGTGGCGATTGTTGTGGTGAGTTTAATTGTGATCTATTGGCAGCTTGATACGCGCACAGTGGGTGACTTGGCTAATATTAGCGCTGGGTTGCCGTCGTTTCATATTCCTATGGTGCCGCTTAATTTTGAGACCTTAAAAATTATCATCCCTTACGCTTTGATACTTGCAGCCATTGGGTTGATTGAAAGTTTGCTGACCCTCAATTTGGTCAATGATAAATTAGAGAGCCGGGGCGGGGCGTCGAAAGAATGTATTGCTCAAGGTATGTCAAATGTGGCCAGCGGTTTTTTTGGTTCTATGGGTGGCTGCGCTATGATTGGTCAAACCATGATTAATGTTTCTTCTGGAGGTAGAACCCGCCTTTCAGGTATTGCAGCTGCACTGTTTCTCCTAAGCTTTATTTTATTTGCCTCAGGGTTGATTGAGCAAATCCCTCTGGCGGCGCTGGTTGGGGTGATGTTTATGGTGGTTATCGGGACCTTTGCTTGGGACACCTTCAAAATGTTGCCCAAAATTCCTTATACAGACGCGTTTGTGTTGATCCTTGTTTCCCTTGTCACTGTGATGACCGATTTGGCCGTGGCCGTTGTTGTGGGTGTGATCGTCTCTGCGCTGGTGTTTGCTTGGGAGAGTGCCAAACATATTCATGTGCGTGATTGTCTTCGTGATAATGGGGCCAAGGTCTATCATGTTACAGGGCAATTGTTCTTTTCGTCAGCGGCGGAATTTCAAGAATATTTTGATCCTAAAAATGATCCTGAGGAAGTGTACATTGATTTTAAAGATGCTCGGCTTTGGGATCACTCTGCGCTGGAAGTGATTGAAGCGCTCGCCGCGCGTTATGATGGCTATGGCAAGAAATTGCATGTGCGCCATCTTAGCCGCGATTGTCAGGTGTTGTTGGAGCGCTCTGGCATGCTGATTGTTGACAAAGAAAGCGACGACCCAGTGTATGGCTTGGCGGTTGATTATGCCTCTAAGTATGGCGCGGATGGTGGGCATTAATTTGTCTCTCTCTTTTTTGTCTCGCGGGCTATTCCGCGGCCGCTCGGCGGCGCGGGCCCTCCGACGGGGCGCGCAATGTTTTTTACGCCCTTCGGGGGCGTAAAATGCGCGGGCTGCGCCATCTCTCACAGCCCCGAAGAGGGGTTGTGTTCGGCAGGGGTAATTCTTGGGTTGGCGTTTTGGACGGGTCAGCACTAAGGCTCTGTAAAGAGGATGGTTGGTCTTCTCCTTTTTTGCTCAGAGGTATTCCTGTGTGTTAATGAGGCCTCAGTGGTTTGATAAAACTTTCAAAAAATGACTATTTCTTTTGACGTGGTGCTTTTTGTATTTATCTTGTGAGCCTTATGAGATTCTGAGTTTGTTATATAAAACACGCTCATTGCAAGTGTATAAGTTTTTTGCTTTCTCGAGGGAGACCGCGAGAGCCATGGTGGAATTCAAGTTGGCGGAATTCAAATTAAGATACCAAATGAAGGTGCCAAATAAAGGTGCCTGGGGGGGGGATCTTTATTTGTGATTATGGTGTGTGTCTTTAATCTTGTTTGCGCTCGTTCTTAACTTTGGATCCCTTTTTAAGTGGATTGCTTTAAGGTTTAAGACGGTAGCCAGATTTAAAGATCCACCAAATCACCGCCATGGCAAGACTTAGGAAAAACATGATCATGAGTAGGCTGAGCGTGATGTTTACATCGGCTATTTCATAAAAACTCCATCTAAATCCGCTGACGAGATAAACCACTGGGTTTAATAAAGTCACGTTTTGCCAAAAGGGTGGCAACATATCTATGGAATAAAACGTGCCGCCTAAAAATGCGAGCGGGGTGATGACCAATAGAGGGATGATTTGAAGTTTTTCAAAGCCATCTGCCCAAATGCCGATGATAAAGCCTAAGAGGGCAAAGGTCAGAGATGTCAGGCACAAAAACAACAGCATAATAAAGGGGTGCTTGATCTCAATTGAGACAAACAGATGGGCTGTGGCCAGAATGATGAGGCCGAGTATGATTGATTTTGTGGCCGCTGCGCCGACATAACCGATGGTAATTTCTGTTGGTGAGATAGGGGCCGAGAGAATTTCATAAATCGTGCCTGTGAAACGCGGAAAGTAGATGCCAAAAGCAGCGTTTGATATGCTTTGGGTTAGAATGGATAACATAATCAGGCCGGGCACGATAAAGGCAGCATATGAGATGCCATCAATTTCGGTGATGCGTGAGCCGATGGCTGAACCAAAAACAATGAAATATAGGGCTGTTGAGATAACGGGTGAGGCTATGCTTTGGCCAAGGGTGCGCCAGGCACGCATCATTTCGAATTTATAGATGGCTGAGATGGCTGTTAGATTCATGATTTTTTCTTTACCAATTCGACGAAGATTTCTTCTAAGGAGCTTTGTTTTGTATCTAGGTCGGTGAATTTGATGTTGTTATCACTTAGCGCGTTGAGTAAGCGGGTAATGCCAGTGCGTGAGCATTTGGTCTCATAGCTGTAAGTTAGTTTGGTGCCTGTTTTTTCTAGAGCGAGGTCGAAGTCTTTAAGTGCATTTGGGATTTCGTTTAAGGGTTGCGCCAATTGTAGAATCAATTGTTTTTTGCCCATTTTGCTCATTAGGTCGTTTTTTTCTTCAACCAGAATGATCTCCCCTTGGTTGATCACACCGATCCGGTCAGCCATTTGTTCAGCCTCTTCGATATAGTGGGTGGTGAGAATGATGGTGGTACCAAGGTCTCGTAACTCATGCACCATGTTCCACATATCTTTGCGCAACTCGACGTCTACACCAGCAGAAGGTTCATCCAAAAATAGGACCTCAGGTTCATGAGAGAGGGCTTTGGCGATAAGTACACGGCGTTTCATTCCGCCTGAGAGAGCCATGATGGGATTGTCTTTTTTATCCCATAGGGTGAGGGCTTTGAGGGTTTTTTCGATGTGTTGAGGGTTTTT
>JAJFHF010000026.1 GCA_021775775.1 Hyphomicrobiaceae bacterium | reverse complement strand
CCTGCCAAATAGGCCACCCAAATACGATAGGTCTCCTCGCCGACAATCGCAATGGCTTCATCCTTTTTAGCTGTAAGGCGATCGCACCAGAGTTTGGTGGTCAATTGATAATGCATGCGCCAGCCTTCCACATCTTGCACTTCAAAACCGGTTTGCTCCATTTTTGCGATGGTATTGCCCAGGTCATCAAGTTCGCCGCCAGGGAAGATGTATTTTTGTAGCGCGCGCTGTTCGGGACGCGATGAAAATTTGGTCTTTTTCTTTTTGCCTTTTCTGGTGATGCCATGATTGAGAAAGAGCCCGTCTGGTTTGAGTAATGAGCGCACTTTGCTTAAATATTCAGGAACCGCTTCAATACCTATGGCCTCATACATGCCAATGGAGGAAATCTTATCAAACTGGCTGTCCAGCTCACGATAATCTTTTAATTCTATGGTGATGCGATCTTGTAGGCCTTTGGCTTTGATAGCCTTGAGGACATATTCATATTGCTCGGTCGCGAGCGTTACGCCATGCCCTTTTATGCCATAATTTTCAGCCGCATGAATAAGCAGTCCCCCCCAACCACAGCCAATATCAAGCATGGTCTCATCTTTTTGGAGCCGCAACTTTTTACAGATCATATCGAGCTTGTCATGCTGGGCTTGTTCCAAACTATTGTCCCAGCTTGTGAAATAAGCACAGGTATAGATCATGCGCTCGTCAAGAAAGAGCTTATAAAATTCATTGGAGACGTCATAGTGAAATTCCATAAACTTTTTTTCATCGCGTTCTTCTTTATTCTCTCCCGAGGCATTTCCATCAAAGGCTCTTGAGCTTTCAGGGGATTGGGCCTTAATCAATAAAAATGGAGCCAGGGTTTTTAAAATATCGCCCTTTTTTATTTCCTTTAGTCTTTTTCTGGTTTTTTTAAAGACCAGCTGTTCACTTAAATCAAACAGGGTGCCACCTTCAAAATCGATATTCTTGTGTATGTAGTGGCGGATGAGCTTATCAAGGCTGGGGCCTTTTAAGAGCGAAGCTATCACCCCTGGTGAGGCAATAGAGATCAGATGAGCGCTGGTGACATTTGTGCCAAGTGGGGTTATTGATCCGTCCCATAATTTGACGCTTATATTGGCATCGAGTTTTTGGGCCACCTCTTTGATCAATGGTTTGACCAAATCTGCCAATTCAGCATCTGTTTTTCTCTTTAGCATTTATACGTTCCTTGACAGCTTAACGCTGTGATCTTTGATAAAGGTGCTTGTTGGTTGGTTATACATCTGTGCAATAATAATAGTGGTTATACAATCATGTTATTTCACAATAAAGCCTAGCTGATGAGAAACATCAGCTAGGCTCTTTGGTTAGATTTTGCAAGTCTTGTTTAGCTTAAGCGCTCGGAAACATCTTTTGCAAATGATTCATAAGGGCGAATTGGCGTCACTTTAATATCAACATGTTGGCCCATTAATTTCATGATGGGGAGATCAAAACTAATTTGATCGAGCATGTCGAAGCTCTCAACTTTCACAATCGCAAACACTTTGCGTTGTGCCACAGCTTTCCATAAATCAACAACAACTCCAGCCTCTTTGGCGCCAAGGGCGGCGTCAGCTTCCTCAGCCCAAACTTTAAATAGATCTTGTTGAGACATTTGCGCGCTATATTCTACCGTGAACTCTAGATGAAATAACATTTAACGTTTCCTTTTCAATTTATTTTTTTTCTAACGGGACTTTAGCTGAACTCATCGGTTGTTAGCAAAGCTTAATCACCCGGTATCGGTCCAGAAGTTAAATATTCACGCAATTCTTACAATTTCAGATGATATAGGACTTAAATTTAGAGATGAAGATTGCCACAAGCTTGCGACTGAATGCTGATGCAATGCAATTTCATCAAAGGCTCGACCAGTGCAAAGACTTTACTGATCATGGTTTGAAAAAACAGGTTTAAGGGGTTGTAGCCCAACTGCTCGGAAATAAACGGCATCACCAACAAAATCCCCAAGATCAAAAAGAACCCATAGCGCTCAAGGCTATGGATGGCTCTGGCTATGGGCGCGGGGGAAATTGTCATAAGAACTTTGGAGCCATCAAGCGGTGGGATCGGCAGCATATTAAAGACCGCCAGAACCGTATTGATAATAATTGAAATGGTCATCATTTGCGCAAAGGGTTCTTGCCAACTGTCGGGCAGGAAGATGCCCAGGTTAAAAGCCAATGCAGACAAGATGATCAATATAACATTGGCTGCGGGACCTGCCAGCGCCACCAGAGCGATATCGCGCGGTAATTTACTTAACCGGTTATAAGAGACCGGCACAGGGCGGGCATAGCCAAATAGAAAGGGTGCTTTTAAGAAAAATAACAAAGCTGGTAATGCAATGGTACCAATGGGGTCAATATGTTTGATCGGATTTAATGAGACGCGGCCTTGGTCATCCGCTGTTGGGTCCCCCAATAGTTTGGCGGCATAGGCGTGACCGGCTTCATGCAATGTGATGGCCAAAATCAAGGGGATGCCCCATTGAATGGCTGTGATTAAAATTTGATCCCAACTCATATGATCGCTTAAGTCCTTATTTTAACTTCCACCAGTCTTTGACAATATCCCACCCTTGTTTTGCTGTTTCAGCAAATTTAAACAGGTCAAGATCTTTATGACTTATTGTGCCTTCATCAGCCAAGGCTTCAAAGTTAATAATTTTACGCCAAAATTCCTCACCAAATAAAATCACGGGCATAGGGGCCGCTCTTTGGGTTTGAATGAGGGTGAGGGTTTCAAACAACTCATCCAAAGTGCCAAAGCCGCCAGGGAATGCCGTGATCACTTTAGCGCGCATTAGAAAGTGCATTTTTCTTATGGCGAAATAGTGAAACTGAAAGCTTAGCTCTGGCGTTACATATTCATTGGGGGCTTGCTCATGGGGCAAAACGATGTTGAGACCAATAGAAGGAGCTCCCAGTTCGCTTGCGCCTTTGTTGGCAGCCTCCATCACACCCGGGCCACCGCCAGAGCAAACCACAAAATCTTTATAGCCAGTTTTTTTAGATTGTTTTGAGGCCAGCGCTGCAAATTTGCGTGCTTCTTCATAAAAATGAGCTTTGGCGACTAAATTTTCTTTTTGGCGTTTGTTTTTGCCCATTGTTTTTGCCCCTGGAGCGGGGATGCGCGCGCCGCCAAACAGCACCACGGTGGATTCAATGCCCGCTTCTTGCATGAGAAGCTCTGGTTTCAAAAGCTCTAGTTGCAACCGAACGGGGCGCAACTCTTCTCTCGTCATAAATTCTAGGTCATCGAATGCAAGTTTATAGGCGGCTGCCATTGTTTGTGGTGTTGCTGGTACTTTCTCAAGTAATTTCATATCCTCTTTGGAGGAGCGAAACTGACCTTGTCTTTTGACACCTTTTGTTTGCCCTATTTGTTTTTTTGCTTTGGCCAAGACTTGCCCCTTCGTGAGTATGATTTTATCGCTTTAAAGATGAACCTTATAAATTAGTTTTGCATCAATTAACAAAGGTTATTTTTTGCCCTATTGACTTGCGCGGCGCTCTGATTATGGTTCAGTTAAATTAACAACCATCCTTTAAAGAGATTTATCCTATGAGCCATGCCACCTTAGAAGCTGTTATTAACGATGCCTTTGACAATAAAGATGCGGTTACAACCGACACAAAGGGAGAGATCAGAGAGGCTGTTGAGACAGCCTTGAACCTGCTCGACGAGGGCAAAGCACGTGTTGCTTCCCCTGAGAATGGCGAGTGGACCGTTCATCAATGGCTGAAAAAGGCTGTTTTGTTGTCGTTTCGTTTGAATGATATGGAGGTTATCTCTGGTGGTCCTGGCGGGGCCACGTGGTGGGATAAGGTTGATAGTAAGTTTAAAAATTGGGGTGAGGCTGAGTTTTCTAGTGCTGGGTTTCGCGCTGTGCCGCACTGTATTGTGCGCAAATCAGCCTATGTCGCGCCTGGCGCCGTGTTGATGCCGTGTTTCTTGAATCTTGGGGCGCATGTTAGCGAGGGGGCTATGATTGACACCTGGGCGACCGTTGGCTCTTGTGCGCAAATTGGTAAGAATGTGCATCTATCTGGCGGGGCGGGCATTGGCGGTGTGTTAGAGCCGTTGCAAGCCGGACCGGTGGTGATTGAAGATAATTGCTTTATTGGCGCGCGCGCGGAAGTGGCTGAAGGTGTGATTGTACGCGAGGGCTCTGTGCTTTCAATGGGGGTTTATATTGGAGCATCGACCAAAATTGTAAACCGGGCGACCGGCGAAGTGCATTATGGGGAAGTGCCACCCTTTTCTGTTGTTGTCTCTGGCTCCATGCCGGGCAAACCGTTCCCGAATGGAGAACCTGGGCCGAACCTTTATTGCGCGGTGATCGTGAAACAAGTGGATGAGCGCACACGTTCCAAAACCAGCATTAATGAATTGTTGCGCAGTTAAGCGACGATTTTTTTGATCACTGGTTTTGTTTGATCACTGGTTTTGTTTAAAGACTGGCAGGGCAGATAATTTATGACGATGATGCAATTGTTTTTTGGGTTTTCGGGCCGCATATCGCGTAAGCTGTTTTTCTTTTCTTATGCCTTGCTAGTGGTTCTTTCCTTGCTGCTTACGTATTTATTGCTCCCTGTGTTTGACTATAACTTTGCCACATATTGGGAAGATGAAACCTATCGTGCTTGGCAATTGGATGCCCTTGTGGCGGGGCTATTTTTTTGGCCAGACTTGGCTTTGAATTATAAACGATTTCATGATTTGGGGTGGTCTGGAAAACCTTATGGTTTTTTTTCTTTGACTGCTCTGATATTTATGTTTTTGACCTCGCTTAGAGTTTTTTCAGACCTGCCATTTGACAATATTTATTTTGGGTTCACGATAAGTCTATTGGCCATTGTTTTTTTAGCTGTGCTCTACATTACGTTTTTTAAAAAAGGGCAAGCTGGGGCTAATCACTATGGGCCTAATCCTTTGGACCAGAAAGAAACGTCTTTATGACCATGCAACAACTATTTTTTAGGTTTGAGGGACGGATTCCGCGCCAAATTTTTATTTTAGGCTACTTATTCCTGTTTTGCTTACAGGTGGGCAGTTCTTTTTTTCTGTTGAGATTGTCTGGCCTGACGATTGAGGACTACATGAAACAGGTGACCCAGGCGACGCTTGGATTTGATTTGATGTCCAACTTGATATTTAGTTGGTCTCACCTGGCGCTTGGCATAAAACGCTTGCACGATGTGGGCTGGTCTGGGATGAGCTATTTG
This sequence comes from Hyphomicrobiaceae bacterium, assembly GCA_021775775.1. GTDB lineage: Bacteria > Pseudomonadota > Alphaproteobacteria > Rhizobiales > HXMU1428-3 > HXMU1428-3. The sequence continues at coordinate 7,636 of JAJFHF010000026.1, read as the reverse complement.
GCCGTTTATTGTGCCTTGATGCTGGTCTATCTGATGGCTCTTATGGGCGTTTTTTCAATCACGCCGAATGAAAACTCGACATTTTGGGGCATGGTTTCATTGTTGGGTATGGCTTCATTTGTGTTTTTTGCCATTATGGTGCTGTTGCCAGGTGTTAAGGGTGATAATGGCTATGGCTCTGATCCATTATAAGCCTGGTCAACGCTAGAAATTGATCAGCTTTTTCAGATTGTTTTTCAACGCTTGCTTTTCATACAATATTGACTTTGATTTTACGTGTTTATTTTCTCCTAGAATGAGCAAATAAGATCTATTATAGTTTATTGTGTCTAGGTTGAATGATTTAAGTCGTTCGTATATTGAGGTTTTTTTGCATGTCCTTGCTTTCTCCCTTGCTTAGTTTTCGCGGGCGCATCACACGGCGCACCTTTTGGGTTGGCCTTTTTATCCTTACAGCGGTTAGCCCGTTTGCGTTTTCAACATTGATCTCAGCGGATCCGATTGCTGATCTTATTGGTAATATTCAAAAATTTGGCTTTAAGGGATTAATCTGGTCTCTTGTTTTGATCTTTTGCCTGGCTGCATTGATGACCAAACGTTTGCATGATCGCAATAAGACAGGCTTGTATGCAGTGTTGTTTTATGGTCCGGCCCTTTTGCAAGCTTGGCATTTTTACACCGGTGTTTCCTTAGGCGGCGATTGGCTTGGTTGGATGCAAGATTGGGGTTGGTTGCTTGGGCTTGAAATGGGGGCTGCGGGCATTTGGTTTTTGATAGAGCTTGGTTTTTTAGGAGCCGTGGACCCAAATAAATACGGGGTTAACCCTCGAGATGATTAACATTTCTAAAGGACTTGAAGCATGACAGATAGCGCCATTGAATTTGCTCAAAAGCTTATCCAATGTGAAAGCGTGACACCGGTTGAAGGCGGCGCGCTTGATTATTTACAAGGCGTGCTAGGCGGGGCCGGGTTTGAATGTACGAGGTTGCCTTTCTCACAAGAGGGCACCCCTGATGTTGATAATCTTTATGCTCAATTTGGAACTGGCGAGCGCCATCTTATGTTTGCCGGTCATACAGATGTTGTGCCCCCTGGTGATTTAGATGGTTGGACCTACCCTCCTTTTGCTGGCGAGGTTCATGACGGGCGCCTTTATGGCCGTGGTTCAGCTGATATGAAAGGCGGCATTGCTTGCTTTTTAGCCGCTGCATTAGATCATGTAAAACAAGATGGTTTTAGCGGGACATTGTCTTTTTTAATCACCGGCGATGAAGAAGGTCCGGCCATTAATGGCACGGTCAAAATGTTACAATGGTTGCAGACCCAAGGCATTCACCCAACTCATTCCATTGTCGGCGAACCGACCAACCCAAATTATGTGGGCGAGGCGATTAAAATCGGGCGTAGAGGCTCATTAAACGGGTGGTTGAGCGTCAATGGGAAACAAGGTCATGTGGCCTACCCGCATTTGGCATCGAACCCGATTGATGGCATTGCTTTGGCATTGGTCGAATTAAAACGCCAAGAGTTGGATTCTGGCACGGCTCATTTTTTACCTTCCCATTTAGAGATCACTTCAGTTGATGTGGGAAATGAAACGGTGAATGTGATCCCAAGTGAAGCCCGGTGCCATTTTAACATTCGATATAACGACCTGTTCACTGCCGAAAAGCTAGAAGCTCTTATTAAAGATAAAATTGAGGACGCCCTTGGGTCTATGGACCTGACATATGAGCTTTCCTTTCAAAGAAGTGCTGATTGTTTCATCACTGAACCTGGTGATTGGATTGAGGCTTTGACTCGCTCTATTTTTGAAGTCACTGAAATTAAGCCCAGTCTTTCAACATCTGGGGGGACATCTGACGCCCGTTTTATCAAAAACACCTGCCCCGTTGTCGAACTTGGCCTGTCAAATGCGACCATTCATCAAGTGAATGAAAATGTGTGCGTGAAGGATATGCACCAGCTTACTGATGTTTATAAGAAATTTTTACATCGTTATTATGTTTAGTTTTTTAAAACCAAAAGTCATTCCCTTCGAAATAAGACTTTTCGTACTCATTAGAAATTGAAAGCTCATGCTATTAAATCACACAGATTCATCTTTGATCATTATTGATGTTCAAGAAAAATTAATGCCAGCGGTTAAACACCACAAAAAAATTATAGCTAATTGCGCCGCTTTGGTTACCGGTGCCAAACGATTTGATGTTCCTCTCGTTATAACTGAACAATACCCAAAAGGCTTAGGGCGAACTGTGTCTGCTGTTGGCGACCTAGCGCAGGGGGCTGTCAAAATTATTGAGAAAAACAGCTTTTCTGGCGTAAAACACACCCCCTTTAAAACTTACATATCTGAGACAACGCCCAAAGATAGCGCCCAGCTTGTTTTGGCTGGGAGTGAAGCTCATATTTGTGTCTTGCAAACTGCGCTAGATTTGCGAGCAGAAGGCTATCAGGTTTTTGTTGTGGCTGATGCGATTGGGTCACGCCGGTCATCTTCTTTAAAAATTGCGTTGGAGCGTTTGAAAATGAATGACATTCAGTTGGTAAGCACTGAAATGGTGCTTTTTGAATGGATTGAAACGGCTGATAGCGCTGCCTTTAAAGATCTGCGGCCGCTTTTTGTTTAGGGGGTTTTTGTGTTTTTTTCTCTCACGGCTATTTCAAGCGCGAAAAGCGCTCGGGCCTCGCCAGAGGCGGCACATTCTTTACGATCAGCTTATCGTACTCGCTAAAGCTCCGCTCGGGCTGATCTTGTGCGCCGGGCCTCCTTCGCGCGATGCCATGTTCGCTCAGAAAACTCGCTTCCTTCTTCGGGTTGGAAAATAAGAGTTCTGTTATAGAAAATAGACGCTGGCAAACCCTAGGATCATTATTAACAATGCGGCGACGCCAACTAGCTTTAAATGTTTAAGAGCAAATTCTCGCACGCGGCGGCCTAGATATTTAAAAATGATGGCAAAGAAATAAAACCTAATGGCGCGCCCCAACATGGCAACGGCAATAAAGAGTGGAAGGCTGATTTTTAAAAATCCAGAACCAATACAAACCAATTTAAAAGGAATTGGCGTGATGGCTGCAATGAAAATGGCGCTTGCCGCTTTCCACCAATCTTGTTGTGCATGCGCTTCAAAGTCTTTGAATTGTTCGCTTAAACCATAATATGTGATGATTTTGTCGCCGAAGCCTTCAAAAAACAAATAGCCAATTGCATAGCCCAACAGTCCCCCTAAAATAGATGTGACTAAAGCTACGTTAGCGACCCTAAAGGCGCGTGATGGGGCGCCTATCATCATGGGAATTGAAACAGCATCCACAGGTAGTGGCAAAATTGCGCTTTCTAAAAATGAAACCGTTGCAAGCAAACCATAGGCTTTGGGGCTGCTTGCACTTTTTCTGATTTTTTCTTCATCCATGGTAATCATTTTTTCGTTTCATGCCCTTGGTAATGATTGAGTGTCAAACCTGTTTTTTAGTCATTCTTTTCATATGTATTGTGTTTATGGCAAAATTAAAAGTGCTTCCTTACCTGTTATCATATTTATATATGATAACAGGTAAGCTAAGGCAGATTAAATTGGCTTGATGGTTTGATGCATATATGACAGATAAACCTATAATCTAGTGATGCTCTGCCTTGCTTGGTCATGGTAAGGAAACGTTCACTAAGGCATATAGCTGTTCTTGTTATTTTGAAATTTATTATGATTGGGTTAGAAATCATGTCGCTTGACGATCCGACTGTTGAGACTTTAGAAGCTGGTATATTGGCAGGGAACCGGGCTTTATTGGCGCGCGCGATTACACTTATTGAAAGCTCCCATCCCACTCACCAAGTGCGCGCCCAAAGTCTTTTGTTAAAATTGTTGCCCAAAACTGGTCAGGCCTTGAGAATTGGCATTACTGGTGTGCCCGGTGTTGGCAAATCAACTTTGATCGAAGCATTGGGTCTTTTTTTAACCCAACAAGGCAAACGGGTCTGTGTGCTTGCTGTGGATCCTAGTTCGTCGCGAACCGGGGGCTCTATTTTGGGCGATAAAACGCGTATGCAAAATTTAAGTGTTAACCCCAATGCTTTTATCCGCCCCTCACCAACATCTGGAACATTGGGCGGGGTTGCAAGAAAGACCCGCGAAACCATGGCTTTGTGTGAAGCTGCTGGCTTTGATGTCATTTTGGTAGAAACTGTTGGGGTGGGCCAATCAGAAACAACAGTTAGTGAGATGGTCGATTTTTTTCTTTGTTTGATGTTGCCAGGCGCGGGAGATGAATTGCAAGGCATCAAAAAAGGGGTTCTTGAAATCGCAGATATGATCTGTGTGAACAAGGCGGATGGAGATGTTCTTTTACAAGCGCGCCAAGCCGCAAGTGAATATCGCGCCGCTCTGCATATTTTAAAACCTCAAAGCCCCAATTGGTCCCCGCCCGTGTTAACCATCTCGGGTCTTACCGGTGATGGATTAGATAAGCTTTGGGAGGGTGTGATGGCCCATAACACGGCTCTTTCAAATAGTGGTGAGTGGAAAGAAAGACGGGCTGCCCAAGCGGTTAAATGGATGCATGATATGGTGGAGCAGAAACTACTTTCAATATTGAAAGAGGATGGATCTGTGCTGGACCTTATTGCTGAAAGTGAGCAGGGTGTTCGTGTTGGTAAGGTTACCCCTGCATTGGCGGCTCAGCGTATTATTGAGGCTATTCAAAGCACTTAATTTTCATCCTAACTGACAAGATGAAACTTGTAAGGCCTGGTGCGCTAACTAGCTTTTTTCCTCATTGCTAATACTTTTTGTTTCATGTCATCTTTTGGAGAAATCTTGTCTTTTTTAAGAGAAGAGACTTTGTCTTGTTTGGTCTCGTTTTTAAAGTCCGCCTCCTTGTTTTTTTCTGGTTCTATCGTCTCACCTAAAATGGGGAGTTGGATGGTTACAAAGACAACGGTGCCTTCAATTGGATGACTTATTACGCGCAATTTACCTTTATTTTGTTCAATCAATTGTTTGGCCAATCTTAAGCGCATACCATTCAATTTAAGGTTATTATTGGTTGGAATGTCGTGGTTGGACGCTGCATTTAAAACTCGGTCCATAACTTGCTGAGAAATACCAAATCTTTGGTTTTTACATTGGAACTCAATATTCAAATCATTCTCTGGCTCCTTCTTCCTCTGGGTCATTTGAATCGTTATCTCACCGCCAATCGCATTTTCTATGGCATCTTCAATAATGTTATAGAAAATCTGTTCTATGGTTTGAGGTTGTTTTATTTTAAAATTTTTGGTGACTTTGGGAATATCCCAAATGAGTTTAATTTGCTTTGCCCTGGCTGCATCTTCCAAAATGTTTTGAATGCGCTCAAAAGATCCATGAAGTGACTTATCTATGAGTGTCAAAGATTTGCTGTTTAAACTTTCCGATATATATATAGCGCGCTGGCTAAGACTGAGAGCTATAAAAGAATAATTCATGATACCACTCATGGATTCTTTAATCAGCTTTATATCAAAATTCTCTTTAATTGTTTGAGCGGTCTTAGCGATTTTATTAATCGAATTTTCAAAGTTATGATGCAACGTCGTGGCTGAATATTTTTTTTGCTGTTCGGCAAGAAAATGATTTATTTCAGCATAGCCTTTTTCTTGTTCAATTTTTGCTGTGTCTGTCATATCGATAAGAGAGACGATAAAGACCATAGAGCCTGAGATAGAAAATTTATCTATGGTGATTTTGGCAGGAAATTCACTCCCATCACCTTTGCAACATTTAATGGACCGCCAATCGTATAATTCTTGTTTTGTTTCACTCGAGGCGTTAAATAAATCAACCAACTTGCCATGCTTTGATCGTGCGTCTTTGGGAATGAAATCATTGAGTGATTTACCGCGCAACTTTGCAGGCGTAAGGCCTAGAATATCCCCCGCCGTATTGTTTGCAAACATAACTTCAAATTGGTGACTAAAAACAAGGATGCCATCTTGTGTTCTATTTATGATGGCTTCAAATAACTTCACCTTTTTTGCTAGCTGTTGCGTATCACTCGTTTCATTCCCCATATAGATCTCGTTAATTACATTTTTCGACAAGATGTCGTATAAAAACAATAGTATTTGCAATACTGCCTATTATTCTTAATCTATAAAAGACGTAAAAGTTTATCGAATTCGTTAACAATTTACTTTGAGGGTTTAAAAAACCACGTATAATGTCTTTTTTCCGCCAACGGAGCCTTTTTGGAAGGATATACGTGGGTATATCTGATATTAACCTGTAGAATGACCATTAATCGACGTGACATATTAATTGGGGTATCTCCGCTTATTGTCGGGGCGGCTTTAACCACAGACTCAAATCCAGCTGATGCCAAGACAAAGACAATGAGCGTTTTTGATCTTTCCAGTGTTGGGATCAAACCAAATACAAAACAACCTCAAACCAAAGCCTTACAACAAGCGATTGACCAAGCCAGCAAGCTGGGTCAGCGTTTAATTTTACCTGGCGGTTCCTATCTTACCGGCCCCTTAACATTGCGCTCTGGGTTGCATTTTGAAGGGGTGGGAGGACAAACAAAACTTGTCTTTGCTGGCGGCGCGGGTTTGATTTTAGGTAAGAATATTTCCGATGTTACCTTGGCCCATTTGAATTTTGATGGGCGCTCTAAAGGATTTTCAAATGATCAGGTTGAAGGTTTGATTTCTCTTGAGCACGTCAACAATCTCACCCTTGAAAATTGCCATGTTACAGACAGCTTGCTTAATGGTGTCGTATTGCACCAATCGAGCGGCCGGGTTTGTGCTTGTTCAATTACCAAGTGCGCTGTAACCGGGGTGTTTTCTCTTGATGCTAAGGGACTAGAGATCTCTCATAATCAGTTGGCCGATTGTGGCAATAATGGCATTTTGGTTTGGACCTCTCAAAAGCAATTTGATGGCACCATCATTGCGCACAATCGCATTGAGAGAATAAAGGCAAATGCAGGAGGCACAGGGCAAAATGGCAATGGCATTAATATTTTTCGTGCCGGTTCTGTAAGCGCCACGAACAATACCATCAGCGATTGCACCTTTAGCGCCATTCGCAATAATGGCGGTGATAATGTGCAAATCCTCAACAATAGCTGTACGAAGCTTGGCGAGGTTGCGCTTTATTCGGAGTTTAGTTTTGAGGGTGCCATTATTTCTAACAACCTGGTTGATGATGCGCATGTGGGCATCTCGATCACCAATTTTAATGAAGGCGGTCGGCTCGCCACAGCAACCGGCAATCTCATTCGCAATATCAAAAAACGCAAGGGCGTGTCTGGCATTGGTATTGCGGTTGAAGCTGATACGATGGTCACTGGCAATGTGATTGAAACAGTGGATGGCGCCGGCATTGGTATTGGATGGGATAAATATTTGCGTCATGTCACGGCCAATAATAATTTGGTGCGCAATTGTGATATTGGCATTGGTATTTCCACTCACAACGAGGCCGGCTTTGCTTTGATCGCCACCAATATGATCACGGGCTCAAAACGAGGGGCTATCCGGGCTATGGATAAAGATAAGCCCTTGGGGAAAGATCTTTCAAAAAACAGCACTGAGGCGTTTTTGAACTTGGCCGTTTATGGAAATGTGAGTCTTTAGTTTCTCTC
>JAJFHF010000250.1 GCA_021775775.1 Hyphomicrobiaceae bacterium | reverse complement strand
TCTTTACCCACATCACTAACCTCACCATTGGTACCCAAACTATCTTGATAAAAATCGCGATATTGCTTCATGAATGTGTCCAGTGAATTGATCGCAGCGATATCTTTGGCCAATCGTTTGTAAGCCTCACCATCTTTTTTAACAGGTTTGGTAACCACAACAAACGCACTGGCATCAGGGCTATTCACCATCTTATTATAAAATTTCTTACGCAAACGCGAAAGCGCAAACGCATCTTGCGCTAAAGAATAAGAAATCGCCGAGCGCAACACGTCTTTGCGCTCATACGGTTGCAAAGATTCACCGCGATTCCAACTGGTGCCAAGGAGTTTTTCTAACTGTTCGCCAGATTTGCCCCATTGTTGAGCATTCCAATAAGCATCAGCTTTCATTCTCTCAATTTCAGACCCCTCCATCCGATTGAGAATATCAATAGCACCATCAACCTGGCTCAACTCGCTTAAAGAGCGGGCCTCTAATATATCTCTTGCTCGTTTTACTTGTTTGGGCAAATTAGGTTGCCGCGTCCGGCCAATTGTCTGCAAAGCTAACTCTGGCTTTCTATTCATCAAATAAACCATGGCCAATTTTGCCGCCACTTGACTGCGCGCAGCCCCATGCACTCTATTGGTAACTTGGTGATCCAACAACTCAGCCGCCTGATCAAGAAGGTCAACATCAATCAATCGATCGGCTAACATACGGATCATCTCATCACCCGCTCTCCCAATCGGCGTTAGCTCTCTATAATCATAAAACAAACTCAACGCTTCAATCGGACGCATATCAGTAACCCGATTTTGCAAAAATAATGACTTAAATACTTTTGCCATATCATCTTGAATGCGCATTGCGCTCTCATCAGTAGGATAGGCTTTTACCGCTTGCTTCATATTTGCAAAAGCCAACCGATAATCGCCCTTATCAGCATAAAGCTCTGATAAAAGTGACAGCATCTCCAGCTCAGTAGAATCCCCGCGCCACATCAATTGCATACCTTCTAACTGAGCAATCGCATCATCTGCTTTGATCTGGTCATTTTTCAACTTTAAACTAAGCAAATCTATCTTCGCTTTGGCAACAGCTGGGGCCACCTCAGAATTAGCAACCCGCTCATATAACCGTTGGGCAGGCTCCATTTGCCCGGTGCCAGCTAGATATTGAGCGTTTAACAACATGTTATTTACATCAATATCTTTCTCACCTGTATTCCCAGAGACATCGCGTAAATATTGTTTCGTTAAGGCATAATTTCTAAGCGCCATAGCTGACTTAGCAGCCCCTAGTAAAAAACGCGCTTTTTGGTCTTCTGGATAATAACTCATAGCATCAGCCCCGCCTCTAAATTGGCGCAGAGCATCGGACCATTGCTCCAACATTTGCTTGGCCATACCTCTCCAAAGAGAGGCATGTTCATTATTATAAAGCGCCCCTAAAGACAAAGATTTAACCGCTTCTTTAGGGCGATACACCATGACGTTAGCAGCCCCTTGCATAACCCGAATATCAGCATCATTTTGACGTTCGGGCATTTCTCTTACAATATTCTGCACCATACCAAGCGTCTCTAAACCTAACTCATTGGCCAGAAGAAACCGTGCATAATTTTTCTTAGTTTCAAACTTTGTTTTATCATCTGCCAAAGCGATGCGATTTTCAAAACTACCCATCTGGTCCATAAAGGATCCATTGCCAGCGTAACGCCATTCATTAAAATTAATGAACCCCAAACCTGCAACTGTAGGCTTTGGCGAGGAGGACTGGCGAATTAATTTTTCCACCATCGTTTCATCTGAAAGATATAACCCGCGACTGCGTTTAATAACAACTTCTTGAAACCCAATACGAACTTCAAGGTCATCTGTTTTTGGAAGCAGGGCGATCCCATGGGCCGTTCCAAAAGTAGAAAACTCAACAAAACGTTGTGGTTTTGAAAGTTGCCCAACAGGAGGAAAACTCGTAACAACACCGACACGATCACCAATACCTTCATCTTTCAACCAATAAAGATGGCCAGGGCGCTCAACGGCAACACTTACAAAACGTTGCTTATCAGTATTTATTTTTCGTCTTACATTAAATGCTTTTGCTTTGGCCGTGACCATATCGCCAATCTTAGCCGTCCAAACAAAATTGTCATATTCCAAAGCAAACAACTGAGGAGAATTAAGTTTTATAAGGATTAATTGACCATTATGAAGACGCGTTTTTCTAACGTCTTTTATATCTTTAGATTTAGCCGCCATGATCTTAGAGAGATCAATTTCTTTAAAACTATCAAAAACAATCCAAACCGTATCACCGCGAATAAAGCCGGCCGCTGCCACCCCTTCATTAAAAGGGAAAACAATTTGGCTATGATCCGGTTTTTCTACCAACATCGGTTGCATCAATTGAGATTTTTGGCCCGCTATTCCCTCATTTTTTTTATTGGCTGCTAAGGGGTCGCCACCCCTTTTCAGTTCATCACGCTTATAATTAGATATGTCGATCTGTACAGATTTGTCAGCTGCGTTCTCACCAGAATCACCAAAAATATTCAATTCAAAAGCATCAGGATTAAAACTAGAATAGGTAGAACGTACCAATTTTAATTTATCTTGTTCTTCTAAGGTCTCAGTTGGTTTTTGCGATCCATCTTCATTAGAATAAACCTGAACTTCAGAGCGCCCTATTTCATTGCCATCATCATCAACAATCGTCTTTTCAAGCGCCTTTAATTCACTCGATAAAGCAACATCGGAAGGAGAAATATCAACAACATAATCATCCCCCTCGCGATATCCTTTAACAAGTGCTTTTGCATCTAGTTTCAATTTAACAACCGTCTCAGCATCACGCTCAGTTGAAGAAATATCCATTAAATATTTGGGCAAATTATGCTTCACCCGGCCAACATCAAGGTTCACAGGCTGACCAAAGGTCACAGTAACAGAGCTATCCTGTCGCTCCATTTTAGCCGTGACAAATTTATTCCAATCAAAAACCAAGCGCGTAAAGGTCGGCAAAGAGCCAACCCTAATTTTCGCTTTGTAGGTTTTTTTTAAGGCCGCTTGTTGCCGTTCTCGCTCTCTGTTTTCGGCTTCAATTTCAGCGGCGCGTTGTGTAATAGCCCGGACCACATCTTGTGGTAAATTAGGTGGCATTCCGCGCCAATCACGACCCAATATATCAATAAATACTTTGTTTCCAGCTTCCATTATGTTGACTTTATAACTATCAACAAACGCAAGCCGAAATGCCCGCCCATCAGGGTCAACTCTGGCAACAGCTAAATAACTCGGTAATTTTGAAACAAGCTGACTAAAATTAAGATCGACATCTTCCGAGAAGCGAAACACCAAGATGGTATCATCAACCTTGCTCTCATATTTAGGCAAACGATCAAAGTTTAAAACAATGCGTGCATAGCCCTTTTCTTGTCGCGCTTCATGGCTAACACTAACTTTTGCCAAAGCCTGGCCGCCCATCAACGCACTGACCAGCACACCAAAAAGGACAACACCAACAGGTTTAAAAGAAAAAGAGCTAAGCATGGGCATTTCCCTTGGCAAAGACTCAAACAGCTTCGCACAACAATACCTAACTAAATTTAATCGCATAAACATCCCCTAACGCACTCCTTGCATACAAAACACCTAAATTTAAGGTCTCTCGGGGTCAAACTCACCGGGGCATCCACCCCAAACATGAATTTACGATTATGCATTACTTTTCTTAAATCCCCTTTAAGAAATAGATAAAATTTTATCTATTCCAAGAAACTGGAAATTAATAAATTCACAATAAAAAACAACGTCTTATTGATTATTTTTAGCTGGTTTGTCCCCATCAATTTTAGGTAAATCTTTAACATCACCCTTTGGTAATTCCGCAACCAACTGCTCTTTTTTAGCCAACAACAAGGTTAGTTCCCTGGCTTTTTCAGGTTCCATCTTCGCTAAAATTTGTGATCCAGCTGCCGCTTTCATAGCTCGTATCAAATCAACCAAGATCGACATTTTAAGTCCATTAAATATACGTGCAGCTTCTTTAGCCTTCATAGAAGAATAAATTTTTACCAACCGCCTATACTGGTCTTGTCGCAAAACATCTTGTTTTTTCAAATCAACCTGAATTTTAGCTTCCAGCTCCTTTAATTGTTTAATACGCTCATCAATCTGTCCTCGCGCCGCCGTCAATAAATTCTCTTTAAGCTTAAGCTGGCTCTCACGTTCGTTTAGTTGCTTACGCCGTATTGCCAAACTTTCAAGCAAATCAAGTTTGGAATCAGAGGGCACAACTTTCTTCTCGGCATAATTAACGGGTTTAATAAAGTCCTTTTTTTTTGCTTTATCATCCGTGCTAGCTTTTTCTGTTATTTTTTCTTTTGCATCCGGGCCAAGTTTTTTGTCGGCCCCCTCTTGTGACGTTTTACTATCCGCTTCAGTGGCCGTTGGGTTTTCTTGTGCATTCAACAAAGCGGCACCAGTTAAAACTTGCCCACCAGAGAACACAAATGCCGCTCCTTTAAGAAACAGCAAACAAACCCCAGCAAACATAACCAATTGTAACAATCGAAAATTAGACATCGTGCAAATTCCTTAACTAATCTTAAGCCTCACCGCTAGAGCGCTTTTGGACTTCAGTTGATGAGGACCTAACCTGCTCTCGGCCAAATCCAAGCCGCTGTCTTTTAAGCTGTTTGGCCATCTGCATTTGTTCGCTAGATGCCGGCACGGCATTGGCGGCGCGAGATACCAAGCGCAAGGCATTTAAATCAACCTGGGAAAGTTTTTCCACTGCCATCCGTACATCTTTACTGCGCTCAACCACGTCTTCAAGCTCATCACGTGCCCCCTTAGCTGAGACAACATACCCAGCCATTTCACCCTCAATAGATTGGGCCGTTCTGCGCATTTCACCAATGGCCCGCTCTGCGCGTTCACTCGAGCGATTAAGTTCTCCGATAACCATACGCAATCCTGATTGATCGGCTCGAATAGCCGTGAGCTTACGGTTAACAATAAAACAATAGCTGATCGTCACCACCAAAAGCAGCGATACAATCAATTCGATTATAAGACTAAGACTTGACCCAATCATTCTATGATCCTTGCTCAATACTGGTCGATGCACCTTTTAAAACCATCCGATCAAGACCATGGTGCAATTTCAGAGCAACATTTCCATTTGCTTGCCCCACATATCCTTTTGAAAGTTGAATCCCACTACTTTTTAACACAACAAGATCCTCAGCTGCACAAGTCATCGGCAAGGTCTGCCCCACTTGTAAATTCATAATACGTTGCAAAGGCACCTCAAATTCATCCAAAACAACATCAATTGGCACTTCCGTATTCCAAAGTTCATTGGCAAGGTGTCCCTCCCAAATTGGGTCTCGTCCAAATTTTTCACCCATAAAGCCTTGTAACAGCAGGTGTCTAATTGGCTCTATGGTAGAATAAGGGATCATAATCTCGACCCGGCCACCACGGTCTTCCATATCAATACGCAACCGCACCAATATCGCGGCGTTGGCTGGCCGAGCAATAGTGGCAAAACGCGGGTTTGTCTCTAACCGCTCCAATTCAAATTTCACAGGCGACAAAGGCTGAAAGGCAGTTTCTGAATCTTTTAAAATAACCTCAATCATTTGTGAGACAAGATTGGTCTCAATTGTCGTATAAGGACGCCCCTCAACCCGAACAGCAGGAGAACTGCGCCCGCCAAGCAAAATATCAACGATCCCGTAAATCAAACCTGAATCAATGGTAATGAGAGCTAAATTATCCCATTCGACTGCGCGGTATACGGCCAGCATTGCCGGCAAAGGAATTGAGTTCAAATAGTCCCCAAAACGCATACTGGTAATGGTATCAAGACTGACCTCCACATTATCAGAGGTAAAATTACGCAAACTTGTCGTCAACAAACGAACCAGGCGATCATAAATCACCTCAAGCATCGGCAATCGTTCATAAGAAACCATTGCTGAATTAATAATAGCGCGCAATCCACTGGTATCGTTAAGAGACGCCTCATCAAGATCAAACCCTAAAAGATTATCAATCTCATCTTGATTAAGAATCCGCTCGCCGCCAGTATTTTGGCCATCGCCATCATCCTCAGGTTCACCAACCATAGCCGCCCATTGAGCGGCCATATCATTATCAAGCCCCTCAAGGGCTGCTTCATCAGCCTCATCCGTATCATCAAGAGCCGCGCCCCACGCAGCTGCCATAGCATCTTGATCTAGGTCTTCATCTGACATTTAAGTAAATCCCTTACTGGACAATAATTTCTTTAAATAATATGCGATTAACCCGGCTCGGATGGACAGCCAAATTAATTCGTTTTAAGAGCTCTTCTTTTAACCGGTAAATACCTTGAGATCCCTCGAGATCTTGTGCCCTTAATTCGCGCAAATAAATCTGAAACATATCAAGCACCCGTGGCATGTTTGGCTGCAACGCCTCTGACACAGATTGATCCGAAACTTCCAGTGCTATAACCATCTTTAAATAATGGGTTTGGCTTTCTTTACTGCTCAAATTCACCACCATTTCAGGCAGTTCATGATAATAAGCAGGCTTTGGTGGCGGCGCTCTATTATCTCCCACTTGCATATCGTTATTGTCTTCTAACAAACCGAAATAAGAGGCGGCAAACCACCCCCCTCCGCCCAGCAACAACAAAGCCACTGGCGCCAAAATCAAGAGTTTTTTCTTAGAACCTTGCTTACCCTCAGGCGCTGAGCCTTCTTCACCTTCAGCTGCATCGTCTTGATCGTCTTCTGCCATTACAAACCACAACCTCTTAAAACTAAAAAAATCAAAAACTTAAACACAAAACACAAAACGCAAAACTTAAACGCAAAACCCCAAACCCTTTCTAGCTGCAATAGGGTTAACGATTGGTTGCTAAAAACAAAAATTAGGCAAATTCTGCCCAGTCATTTTTTCCTTATTAACAAAAGAAAAACCAATGAATTTATTTAAGTTATTGTTTTTGTTGAGTTTTATTTTTGGCACGAGATCTGCATTAACCATAACAAGATAATTAACAGCAAAAATTGCCCAGTAATAAAATGAGTTAACGAATAAAACGAAACCAAAACCACGTAAAGGAAGTGTGAGATGGAAAACGCCCTGCGCATAGGACTATCGCGGCAAATGGCCCTTCAAACACAAATGAGTGTCATTGCCAATAATCTTGCCAATATCAACACGGCAGGTTTTAAGCGTGACATGGTTCATATGGAAGAGTTCAGAATGCCTGTCGCCGAAATGACGGACCTTTCAGGACAACAGAAAAAACTTTCCTACGTGCATGACCGCGCCACAGTAAAAAACATGAGCCCAGGCCCTGTAGCTCAAAGTGGCAATGAGCTAGATGTGGCAATCTCAGGTGAAGGTTGGTTTGTGGTGAACACACCAAATGGCGAGCGATACACGCGCAACGGTGAATTTAAACTCAATAATACCGGCACACTGGTCACAAATGAAGGCTTCTCAATTCTAGGAGAAGCAGGAGAGATCAACTTTGGACAAAACGAAACTGGCATCGCCTTTGCCAGGGACGGAACCATCTCCTCATCAGAAGGTGTTAAAGGCAAAATTAGAATTGTAAGTTTTGCCGATGAACAAAAATTACAAAAACAAGGGTTTAATCTTTTTTCTTCGGCCCTGGCCCCTCAACCTGTTGTTGCCCCCAATCTAATTCAAGGCATGGTCGAACAATCAAATGTCAAACCTGTATTGGAATTGACAAAAATGATCGAAACCGTGCGCGCTTATACAACACAGGCGAAAATGATGCAAAAAACCGAAGATTTAAAAAATGACGCCATAACAAAACTAGCCCAAATGCCACGCTGATAAGAGCAAACACGACAACATTTAAAAAACATAAGTTAAAGAAAGAGTTTTAAAAATGAAATCCTTACGAATTGCCGCCACCGGTATGCAAGCCCAAGAACTGAATGTGGAAGTTATCTCAAATAACATCGCGAACATGCGAACCACAGGCTACAAACAAGTTCGTGCAGAATTTCAAGATTTACTCTATCAAGATATACGGCGCGTGGGCGCCACCTCTTCCTCATCAGGCACAATTATCCCAACCGGTGTACAAGTTGGTTATGGTGTTAAAACCGGTGCCACCGCCCGTATCATGACACAAGGCAATCTTCAACAAACCGGCAAAGAATATGATGTCGCTGTCCGCGGCGAAGGGTTCTTCTCCATTGAATTGCCTAGTGGTCAAACCGCCTACACCAGAGATGGATCATTTGAACTTGATGCAAACGGCAGTTTAGTCACCCTCGACGGCTATCAAGTACAACCCAACATCACAGTCCCAAATAACGCCCGTTCTGTCACCATCAACAGAGAAGGCACAGTCCAAGCCTTAACAGATGACAGCACGACACCTCAAGATCTAGGGCAAATTACCCTCAGCCGTTTTGTCAACAAAGCAGGCATGCAATCCATTGGCGACAATCTATATCTTGAAACCCCAGCCAGTGGTGCCCCCATCGATGGCGTGGGCGATGAAGCCGGGTTCGGGTCCGTCCTACAAAGTTTTCTAGAAAATTCAAACGTCAATGCTGTAAGCGAACTCTCAGATCTGATCGCCGCCCAGCGCGCCTATGAAATGAACGCAAAAGTTATCAGCGCCTCAGATGAAATGATGTCAACCAGCAGCAACATTGTTCGATAAAATCAACAAACATAAGAAACAATAGAAGAAAGGCAAACCAAAATGAGATCGACTAAAAAATATATAACTTTATCGCTCATCACAATGATTGGCTGCCTCATTTGGCAACCAGGCGGGCTTAAAGCCACCCAAATTTTAAAACTAAAACCAAGCATAGAGGTCCATGGCGACATTGTGCGTTTAAGCGATCTGTTTCCTAACGCCGTTGAAGATCGCGACAAACCTTTATTTAAAAGTCCTGATTTAGGCAGACAGGGCACGGTGGCCATAGAACATCTTATTGACGCCGCCTCCCGTTATGGCTTTACTTTCGACACCCCGTTAAACATGAAAGAGATCACGGTCTCCCGCCCCGCCCGGACGATAAAAGCAGACCATTTTGAAACTCATTTACACAAACAACTCAACAAACTAATCGATACAGCCCCCGATCAAAATCTCAGCTTCAATTTCAGCAGCCCATTAACAAATCAAATGGTCCCTCTCCACTTATCAGGACAACTCAAACTGCTTAATTTTTCATACAATAAAGTGAATAAAAAATTTCACGCTGAATTCGCACCAAAAGATGCACTCACAAATCGCTTCAACCGCACCATAAATGGGACAACGTCTATCACCTACAAACGCCCCATCTTAAAACGAGCCATCCAAGTGGGTGAAGCCATAACTAAATCCGATCTAGAATACAAAAACTTTAGCCGCTTTCAACTTTCCAAAAACAGTCTAAAGAACACCAACAATATAATAGGTAAAATCGCCACCAAAGCCTTAAAAGCAGGTAACTTTATCAAAATCCAAGATTTAGAAATAGCCCGGCTAATCAAGAAGAATGAGTTGGTTACAATCATCTTCAGAAGATCAGGTTTGAGTTTAAAAACCCAAGGCAAAGCCATGGCAGACGGCAGCTTAAATGAAACCATAGCTGTCATGAACCTCCAATCAAAACGCATGGTCAACGGGGTTATAAAATCAGCTGGCATCGTAATGATTCAAAATACAACCATCCCCCCCGCCTTTCAAAAAACAGCCCAGCTAAACCAAAACTAAGGTTCACAAAATCAAATAAGAGATATTAAGTCATGCATCGTCTAGTAATAAAATCAATCGTCATTCTATTTATGGCACACCAAGCCAGTGCCTGTTCACATCTGGACAAAATATCAGAAATTGGAGAAACGCCAAAACTAAGCGCCATTGAAAGCCCTAAAGAAAAACCTGGCTATCGCCCTGTTAGTATGCCGATGCCAGAAACAGAGACAGTCAGTTACAATCCAAATTCCTTATGGCGAAATGGCTCTCGATCATTCTTTAAAGACCAACGCGCGCGCAAAGTAGGTGACATCATCACAGTAATGATAGAAATAACCGATAAAGCTGAAATCGATAATGAAAGCACCAGAGACCGCACAGGCAGTAATTCCGTCAGTGTGGATGCATTAGCGGGCTACACAACCCTTTTAAAGAAATTTTTACCAACAGATGCTGATTTTTCAAAACTAGTGGATCTGAATTCAACCACCGCAGATAAAGGGTCAGGCACAGTTGATCGAGAAGAGAAGCTAACCACAAAAATGGCGGCTGTTGTGATGCAAGAATTACCCAATGGCAACCTTGTCATAGAAGGGCGCCAGGAAATTCGCGTCAATCATGAAATCAGAGAAATCATTGTCGCTGGTGTGATCAGACCTGAAGATGTAAGCTCCATCAACACCATTGATATTTCGAAAATTGCTGAAGCAAGGGTTTCATATGGTGGCCGAGGTCATATCACCAACGTGCAAGCACCGCGCTACGGCACACAGGTTCTTGACATCCTCTTACCATTCTAAAGAGGACACCAAAAAGCACCACCAACCAAACCTTCAGGCCAACATATAAATATATGTTGGCCTGAAACCTAGACGCCCTCCAAATCAGTCAATTCACTCGCGTTAAACCCACTTATAAATTTCCACTTGACCATTCAGTCAACTATACATAACCTCACCAACTAACAAGGTGGTAAGTTATGGGTCGCACTCAATCAGATACAAAGCAAAAGCTAATAGATACTGCAATTGAACTTATTTGGCGCAATAGCTATAGCAGCATAAGTGTTGATGAGATCTGCAACAAAGCTGGCGTTCAAAAGGGGAGTTTCTATCATTTCTTCCCCAGCAAAGCCGATCTAGCCCTCAAAACAATGGAAAGCTGCCAACAAGAAGCCATTGTTCACTATGACGATATTTTTTCTCCAAAACGCCATCCCATTGAGCGTCTTGAATTAATCGTTGATTACATCAGCGCAATACAAGAAGAAAAACAACAAGAACTTGGGCATGTCTGTGGCTGCCCAATGATGAGCTTGGGTGCAGAACTTGCCGGCAAGGAAGCCTTGATCGATGCCCAGATACAAGCAATCTGTGCGATAAAAATATCTTACTATGAGCAAGTGCTAAAAGATTTAATTGCAAAGAATGAAATTGATAAAGACACAAATGTGAAACATAAAGCTGAGTTAATGTTTGCTCTTGTGGTTGGGCAACTTTTTGTTGCACGAATTAAAAATGACCTGAGCTTTATCAAACATAATTTGAAAGATGCTCTTATTGATTTGGTAAAGCTCAAATCAAAAGAGCTCATTTAACAAAAGCCAATCATTTTTATGTCTTTTTGACTTAAGTTTCAAAATAACAAAACCTGCAAGACACAACTGATAACGATAAAAAATTAAGATAACCAGGGAATTAACATGCAACGCGCTAACATGGTTTCGTTTACATTATCAGCCATCATCTTATTCGCGATACCTATTGTGGTTATCATCGCCCTAACTGTGAATACAGCTGAAATGAAAAATGGAGTTATCACAGCCAAAGCTGAAACCAAAAACTCCAAAAAAACAAAGCAAAAACCAAAAGGTTTACCAATCACCGTCACCAACATAGAACCAGAAACCATTCAACTTTGGAAACAATATTCCGGTTCAATAGTTGCTGTAAATCAAGCTGAAATCCGCCCCCAAGTAAGTGGACGAATAACAAAAATTCAATTTGAAGATGGTCAGCAAGTTAACAAGGATGACATTTTAATAGTCATTGATCCCCGCCCCTTTCAAGCGACTTTAAAACAAGCTCAAGCCACCCTCGCCACCGCACAAACAAGAACGATACTGGCCCAAAAAGAACTAGAGCGCACCAAAAAGCTTGTTAAAAAACAAGCCGTATCAGAAAGTCTGCTTGATCAGCGCGAAAACAACTACAAGGTTTCCCAAGCCCAACTTCTAAGCGCCCAAGCACAGATTGAAACAGCACAAATCAATGTTGATTATGCTCACATCAAAGCGCCAATCTCGGGCAAAATTAGCCGGGCAGAAATAACCGAAGGTAATCTTGTACAAGCGGGGCCAAACGCCCCTCTTTTAACCAATATTGTGGCCAATGACTATGTCTATATCGATTTTGAAATTGATGAACAAACTTATATGAAATCCATTCACCATACCAAAGCGAGCAACATCACTAAAATCCCCGTTCAAGTTCATCTCGCCGGAAGCACAGAGCCTGCAACCGGGTTTATGCATAGCTTTGATAACCGTATAGATCCTTCATCTGGCACCATTCGCGGTCGTGCTTTATTTAAAAACATTGATGAGCACTTACTGCCTGGCATGACCGTTAGTGTGAAAATGGGCTTAGCAAACACCATGGGCGACAAACAAATACTTTTAACTGAACGCGCCATTGGCACAGACCAAGATCGCAAATTTGTTTACGTGGTCAACAAAGAGAACAAAGCGACGTATCGCGAAGTAAAAATTGGCCAATCCATTAACGGCAAACGCATCATTCTCTCTGGGCTAAAACAAGGGGATATCGTCATAACACAAGGCCTCATGCGTGTGCGTCCCAACACCCTCGTAAGTCCAACCTTTCCCAAAAAAGAAAAATCGCTAGAACTGAAAAACAAAGCCCCAAGCAAAAAATCATCACCCTCATGACCCATTAGGTCTTTGAGACAGACAAAATTAAGAGCAAAAAGTCAAATGAATATATCTACGCATTTTATTGACAAGCCAATATTTGCTGGCGTGATCTCATTTGTGATTTTTCTTCTAGGATTAATCGCAATGTTTCTTCTGCCAGTCTCAGAATATCCAGAGGTCGCCCCCCCTTCCGTTGTCGTTCAAGCTCATTTCCCTGGTGCCAACCCAACCATCATCTCCCAGACAGTTGCCACACCACTAGAAGAACAAATCAGTGGTACTGAAGGCTTGTTGTACATGAATTCTCTTGCCTCTTCAGATGGTCGCCTATCCTTAACGGTAACCTTTGAAATTGGTACAGACGCAGACCTTGCCCAACAGCTTGTCCAAAATCGCGTTTCTCAAGCCCTACCCCGCCTTCCCGAAGTAACCCGTCAACTTGGTGTCGTCGTGGCCAAAAGCGCACCAGATTTAACCATGGTTGTCCATTTAACCTCGCCCAATGGACGCTATGACATGTTGTATTTGCGCAATTACGCCAATCTTAATATCAAGGATCAACTCGGAAAAATCCCTGGTGTTGGCCGGGTTAGGCTTTTTGGCTCTGGCAATTATGCCATGCGAATTTGGCTCAACCCAGACCGCATTGCAGAGCGCAAAATGACACCAACAGAAGTCATCAATGCCATCCGCGCCCAAAATATCCAAGTTGCCGCCGGCATAATCGGCGGGCCGCCATACAGTTCATCAACCCAGATCCAATTGCCTGTAAATGCGCATGGACGTCTCAAAGATCCCAAAGAATTCGAAAAAATCATCATAAAGCGTGGCGCCAACGGCGTCATAACCCGGCTAAGTGATGTCGCCTGGGTTGAGCTGGATGCCCAAACCTACGCACTACGATCCATGTTAGACAACAAACAAGCTGTCGCCATTCCCATCTATGCAAGCCCCGGTTCAAACGCTCTTCAGATTTCAGACAACGTTCGAAAAAGCATGGCGGTTTTAAAAAAGACTTTCCCTCAACATGTTGACTACACCATTGTTTATGACCCAACTGTGTTTGTTCGCAATTCCATCACCAGTGTCATCACAACCCTTTTTGAAGCCGTTCTACTAGTGATCATTGTCGTCGTCGTATTCCTACAAACGTGGCGCGCCTCAATCATTCCCTTATTGGCAGTGCCCGTCTCCATTGTTGGCACCTTTGCCATCATGTTACCATTAGGCTTTTCAATCAACGTCCTATCATTATTTGGATTAATCCTTGCCGTTGGCATTGTGGTCGACGATGCCATCGTGGTGGTCGAGAATGTTGAACGCAATATTGATGAAGGGAAATCGCCAAGAGACGCCACCGTTCAAGCCATGAAAGAAGTTACCAGCCCGATCATTGCAACCTCTCTGGTTGTAGCCGGCGTGTTCATTCCTCTCGCATTTATCAGTGGTCTAACAGGGCTTTTCTACAAACAATTTGCACTCACCATCGTGATCGCAACTTTCATTTCAACACTAAATTCACTCACCTTAAGCCCAGCCATGTGCGCCCTCTTGCTAAAACCGCGCGGTGAACAAACTGATAAACTCACAAAGTTTATGGACTTTACTTTTGGATGGTTTTTTAAGATATTTAACTGGTGCTTTGGTAAAGGACAAACTGGTTATGCCAAATCAGTCCAAGCCTTTGGCTCTCGCAAAGCAATTATGATGACCATTTTTGCCATTCTTGTAGGGCTTACCTATTACAGCTTTAGCATCGTGCCAAATGGCTTTATCCCCGCACAGGACAAAAAATACCTTATAAGTTTTGCCCAACTGCCCCCAGGCGCGACCCTTGACAGAACTGAAACTGTCATGCGCAAAATGGCTGATATTGCCTTGAAAGAAAAAGGCGTTGTAAGCGCTGTACAATTCCCTGGTCTATCAGTGAATGGATTTGTAAATTCATCAAGTGCAGGCATTGTATTTGTAACCTTAGATGATTTTGAAAAACGCACCAGCAAAGCTCTCAGCGCCGGCGCTATTGCCGGGAAATTGCAAGGTCAATTTAACAAAATTGAAGAAGCCTTTATCGCCATCTTCCCCCCACCAACAGTACGTGGCCTTGGCACCACAGGTGGCTTTAAGCTCCAAGTTGAAGATCGCGGCAATGTTGGCTTTAAAGCGATGGACAATGCCCTCAAAGAAGTACAAGGAAAGGCTTATGCCAACCCAGCTTTAAGCCGCGTCTATACAAACTTCAACATTAATGTCCCACAACTCTTTGTTGATCTGGACCGTACAAAAGCTCAACAATTGGGACTTTCAGTTGATGAAATTTTCCGAACAATGCAAATTTACTTGGGCTCAATCTACGTAAATGATTTCAACAATTTTGGCCGCACCTATCAAGTCATCGCCCAAGCAGACCAACCTTTTCGTGCAACGCCGCAAGATATTTTAAGGTTGCAAACCCGAAATTCAGCCGGAAAAATGATCCCCTTAGGCTCAGTCCTCACTGTTAAAGAAACCTATGGACCAGAAATCTCATCAAGATACAACGCCTTTCCCTCTGCTGATCTCAACGGCAATCCAGGCCCCGGCTATTCCTCAGGCCAAGCCCAAGCTGCCATCACAAAAATCCTCAAAGAAACCCTCCCCCAAGGTATCGACTATGAATGGACGGGCTTGACCTACCAGCAAATATTAGCTGGCAACACAGCCATTTTCATTTTCCCCCTATGCCTGTTC
The DNA here is from genome assembly GCA_021775775.1 of Hyphomicrobiaceae bacterium. Taxonomy (GTDB): domain Bacteria; phylum Pseudomonadota; class Alphaproteobacteria; order Rhizobiales; family HXMU1428-3; genus HXMU1428-3. The sequence continues at coordinate 6,219 of JAJFHF010000250.1, read as the reverse complement.
TTTGTCTTTCTGGTCCTTGCCGCTCAGTATGAAAGCCTATCATTGCCCATAGCTGTTATTCTCATCGTCCCTATGAGCATTTTATCAGCAATTATTGGGGTTTATATCAGCGGGGGAGATAACAACATTTTCACCCAAATCAGCCTGTTTGTATTGGCCGCTTTAGCTTGCAAAAATGCCATTCTCATTGTTGAGTTTGCCAGAGATTTAGAATTTCAAGGCCGCGGCACAATTGAAGCCGCCGTCGAAGCGTGCCGCTTAAGGCTGCGGCCCATTTTAATGACCTCTTTTGCCTTTATCATGGGTGTCTTGCCATTGGTATTAAGTCAAGGCGCTGGCGCCGAAATGCGCCAAGCCATCGGCGTGGCAGTATTTTCTGGTATGTTGGGGGTTACCTTTTTTGGTCTTATTTTCACGCCTGTATTTTATATTCTCCTACGCGAGTTTGAAAAAAAATTCACAAAAGAAAAAAAGCAACCAAACATCACTCAAGCTGCTGAATAAGCCCAGAACAACAAAACTGTATCATTCAGCATTTAGAACAAATTGAGAGAAGGAAGCCATGGGCACATCGGAGCAATTTTGGGATAAGGCCTCAAAGAAATATAGCAAATCTCAAATCAAAGATATGGCTGCCTATGATCAAACCATTGAGCACACCAGAAAATATCTAAACCAGGATGATAAAGTGCTTGAGATCGGTTGCGGGACAGCCACGACAGCACTGCGCTTAGCAAAGAATGTTCATCATATTACGGCCAGTGATATATCCGGTGACATGCTTGAAATTGGAAAAGCCAAAGCGAAAGATCAGAACGTAGAAAATATTAGTTTTATAAAATCCGATGCGTTAAGCAACGCAGCTACGCAAACGTCATTTAACTGCGTTTTAGCGTTTAACTTAGTACATTTACTCGAAGATGCCCCAAGCGCCATTCGTAAAATTCAAAACCAACTCATCCCTGGCGGTTTGTTTGTCTCTAAAACCATCTGCATGGACGAACACTTCAATCCTTGGCCTCCTCTTATATTTATCATGCAAAAACTTGGCCGCGCTCCATATGTAAAATTTTATAAAGTCACCGAGCTTGAGGCCATGATTGAAGCTCAAGGTTTCGAAATTATTGACACAGCCTCTTACCCCCTAAAACCAGTCAGTCGCTTTATCGTCGCCAGAAAAAAATGATATGACCGATACAATTCATAATTAGGAAATGCTGTCGAGCGCCCCGTTCTCAAAGTAACAAGAACTATCAATGTCCTCTAAGAATCGTCAAAGACAAATCTCAAATCAAACTTGGGACACAATGGCTGGGGCGGCCCGCGTCGCCCGCAACGAGCCCTTCGCGAGTGAGGACGCGCAAACGTAAAATCTTGTCGCCCACAATGAGCGATAGCGAATGAGGACGCGCAAACAAAAAACCTTCCGCCCATCCTCGAGCACAATGCCAATAGGAACATCAACGTTTCCCGATATTATTCATAATGAAGTGGCTGGGGCGGAAGGATTCGAACCTTCACTCTTCGGCATCAAAAGCCGCTGCCTTACCATTTGGCCACGCCCCAAAAAGCTAGTGAATTTCTAAAAGACTTCAGATGAGCGCGAGATTAACGGTTTCGCTCTTTCCTAGCAAGAAAGAAAAGATTGATACCTGGTTTTGCAAAATATGCAAGAGAAGATCGTCAAAATTTATGCAATTTTTGCCCATAACATCACAAAGTGTGGAAGAAAACCCAACAGACTTTGTGTCTGAGAAAAAGAACAGAGAAATTTACATCTAAATCCTATAAACTACCAACCAATGCCAATCAACCAAGAAGCACTTAAAATCCATGACCTTCCGGAACGCAAACCGCAAATTAACACGCAAGCGCGCATTTACTGGCTCGGCGCTAATGATTTTGATACTCACATCAAATTCCCCAGCATTTAGTGCACCCGAGAACCGTCCCTATGATGCTAATCTTTTGCGCTTGTCTGAAATAATAGGCACAATCCATTACCTTCGTGCCCTTTGCGGCATTAACGACAAACTCATCTGGCGCAAAAAAATGGAAAAGCTGATCGCCACAGAAGGTGTAACCGTCAAGCGCAAATTAAAGCTGACGAAAAGCTTCAACAAAGGCTATAAAAGCTTCCAGCGCACCTATCGGGTCTGCACCCCATCAGCCAAAGTGGCAATTGATCATTTTCTTGAAGAAGGTATTGAAATTTCAGAAAAATTAACCGCCATCAACAATTAACCACTTCCAGTAACTAAAAAAAGTAACCGCTCTTTTCACTTCATTTACCTTTACAATCAATTCAGCTTTCCAAGCCCAAAAGCCCACACTATGAATAAGAACATAAGAATAAATCAGGGCAATTTGGGAGTTACATATGACGTTTAGGATTCATGGGGAAGACACCATCCTAAATATAGAAGCGTTAAGCTTCATAATCGATGCATGGGAAGATGCAATTTGTGCTGGCTTTGAGCCAGATACATTAGCAGGTGCCTCTCTATTTGCCGCATTAACAGACTTGGTCTCCACCTATGGCGAAGAAGAAGTTGCCAAAATGGCCCGTAATTTAGCCGTTCGCATTGACGAAGGTGCCTTTACCCTTGATCGCGTCACACAATAAAGTCACCGCCCTGCAGACATAAAATTTGTCAAACAATCACAACACCACAAAATTTAAAGCTATAGTCTAAATAACAGCCATTTTTCCCTTATATGGTGGGTCTATTCACTCTATAAATAAGGATGAGATGATTTTTGAGGATCTATAAGTTTATGAAAAATCTAACATACCCACTCGCTCTAACAGTGGCCCTTATCATTAGCCTTACCTTTTTTACACAAATGAGCGCTCAAGATAAATCCACACCCCCCTTAACAATCATCACAAATCCAGATGAGCTACCGCAACTAACCCGCACCATGCATGAAAATTTACTCAATGCCGCCAGGCAAGGGCATTTAGATGACCTACTCGATTTATTTGAAAGCAATGAACTGGCACCAGTTTTAGAAAATAAGCACATCGCTGACCCTATAGACTATTGGAAAAAGACCTCCATAGATGGCACCGCGCGCGATATAATGGCCGACTTAGTGCAGGTTTTTTCACGGCCCCCCATAAAGACAAAAGACGGAGATTATGTTTGGCCCTATTTTGCCGGCATACCGTTAGATAAGCTGAACCTCTCTCAACAAATTGATCTGTTCCGCCTGGTCGGTCCGCAAAAAGCCAGTGCCATGTTAAAAAACAACCATTATTCTCACTATGAAGCCAAAATTGGCAAAGATGGTACATGGCATTCATTTAAAAAAATAAACGCACCATAGTGCAATAAACATCGACAATGAAAGACAAAAGCATTATACATTCATTTATAATACATGTATAAACTTTGTAAAAGCAGAACCACACAATGACAGACCAAATCCATCCCCCCGGGCCACGTGATCCTCTACATCCAGACATCACCCAAGCGCTGCTCAATAAACTCGTTCACCAATTTTACGAGTCTATTCGTGAAGATAAAGAACTAGCGCCCCTTTTTAACGATACCATACAAGATAACTGGCCAGAGCACTTAGACCGCATGACCCAATTTTGGGGCGCCATCGCCCTAAAAACTGGCGCGTATAAAGGAAAGCCGGTTCCAAAACATGTAGCCTTATCCAATCTAAGCCCGGAACATTTCAAAATCTGGCTGAGACTCTTTCGCACCACCGCATTTGATGTTTGCGGCCCCCAAATCGCCCCTCTTTTAATCGACAAGGCAGAACATGTCGCACAAAGCCTACAACTAGCCTACTTTTTTAAGGATAGAATGGCTCCTCTAAATGCCTTTAAAAACGGAGAAATACAAACTAACAGTCTTTGACTAGCTCTCAAGTTCTCATCATGAAAGAGGAAGTGAGCATGCGAACGGACATGACGCCAAAGGCGTCGGGCGCGTTGCGCCGCCCCTCAGGGGCTCAAGCGCCTTTTGCGCTTGAAATAGCCGTGAGAGAAAAAGTTATAAAAGACAAATCCTCTTGCGCATGATAAACATAAAACAAAGATCGATAACCACTTGAAACAACAATAAAATGGCAGAATTTTTAGATTTCATAAAGGACATCCCTGTCCGCTGGGGCACCATTGTTCCCTTCATCATTCCTTTTTTATGGGCAGGGGCCGTCATTGGTCACAGCTTTATCGCCACGCCAGCAAAATTTAAAGCCCAAGGCTTAGACAAACCCCTCGCCCTCGAGATTGGCCGCGTCACCTTTACCCTATTCAATAAAATAGAGTTTATTTTTCTCAGTCTGATTTTCCTCATCATGCTCATCAACCAAGCAAACAGCTACAGCTGGATCATCTTCACGCTTATAACCCTATCCCTGCTCCTACAAGTCTTTGGCATCCGCCCAGCGCTATTTGCCAGAGCCACAGCCTATCAACGCGGCATAATCCCTCCCCCTTCCATTCATCATAAACTCTATGCCCTTCTAGAGGGGGCAAAATTCCTCCTATTGATAGGCCTTGGCACCAGCCTCTTGAGTTATTAAGCCCACTTAAATCATCAAACCATCCAGACACCTATTGACATATAAAGAAATCTTTATATGTTACTGGTAATCTTTAAGCGCTTTTCAAAAATTTAAGGAAACGGTCTTGTCCACAACACTGAGCAAATCAGAGCTCTTAACCACGCTCAAAGCGGTCAGCGATGACACCCGTTTGCGCTTGTTGGTGTTGCTGGCCCAGACCGAGCACAATGTTAAAGACCTCACTCAAATACTCAAACAAAGCCAACCACGCTTAAGCCGTCATTTAAAGCTACTCACCAACGCAGGTTTAATCGAGCGCTTTCAAGAAGGGTCCTGGGTCTATTACCGTGCCAATCAGCATGGTAATAACGCAAGCTTAATTTCCAAAATCATCAACAATGCCAACCTAGAAGACCCACAGTTTCAAAAGGATAAAAAGCAAGCCCTCAAGGTCCAGGAAAAGCGCGCCCTTGAAGCCCAAAACTATTTCAAAACCCATGCCAAAGACTGGGACCGGATAAGAAGCCTTTATATCAAAGAAGAAACAGTTGAACAAACAATGAAAACATTGCTGGGCTCCAAATCAAAAGAGCTTTTGCTTGATATGGGCACTGGCACAGGACGCATTTTAGAGCTTTTTTCTAACCAATTTAAAACCAGCATTGGCATTGATATCAATCATGAGATGTTGCGTAACGCGCGCGCACGTCTCGACAAAATTAATTTAAAATCTTGCCAATTGCGTCATGGTGACATCACCCACCTTCCCTTTGAGGACGCAAGCGCAGATACAATCATCATGCATCAAATTTTACATTTTTTCGCCAAACCCAAAGAAGCCTGCAAAGAAGCAGCCAGGCTTTTAAAACCAGGCGGGCAACTTTTAATTGTAGATTTTGCGCCGCACACACACGAGCAATTACGCACAGATTTTGCCCACCAACGCCTCGGCTTTGAAGAAAACCAAATCTGGGGTTGGCTCAAATCAGCCGGCCTGAAAACCATTGACTTTAAACTGCTACCAAACACCAACGATACAAGCAGTACAAAGACAAAAAATAAAATCCCTTTTAACCAAAACACACTAAACAATAACACGCTAAGCGTATCTCTTTGGTTAGCTGGGAAATAGGAGCCTCAAACAATGAGCTTTGGAAATAGAAAATGCCACGAAATCGAGCCGGAAAAGCTCAATATTTCCTTTGAATTTTTTCCGCCAAAAACGCAAAAGATGGAAGCCACATTATGGGAGGCAATCAACCGCCTTGCGCCACTAGCCCCAAACTTTGTGTCTGTCACCTATGGGGCAGGCGGCTCCACGCGTGAGCGCACACACGCAACCGTTACCCGCATAGTCAAAGAAACCAGTCTTAAACCTGCGGCCCACCTCACCTGTGTCTCTGCCACCAAAGAAGAGGTAAATGAGGTCATCCATTCTTATAAAGAAGCAGGCGTCAATCATATTGTAGCCTTACGCGGTGATCCACCAGAAGGTGTTGGCAACAAATACACCGCCCATGCCAACGGCTATGAAGGCAGCGTAGATCTTATAAAAGGCATCAAAACCATCAGTGATGATTTCGAAATTTCTGTCTCCGCCTACCCAGAAAAGCACCCAGAGAGCTCAAATCTAGACGCAGACATTGACCTATTAAAACGCAAAGTTGATGCAGGAGCCACCCGCGCCAT
>JAJFHF010000249.1 GCA_021775775.1 Hyphomicrobiaceae bacterium | reverse complement strand
TTGAGGGCTCTCTTTACGAACCTTGGCTCGCAAGCGCTTTTAGCTCCCATTGTTTTTTAAAGACTTGTTGTTTTGTATCTCGCACTTGGAAATTGACAACAGGTTGTTTGGCATTTGATTGGAACTGAAAGCGAATGATAGGATCTTCGCTTAATGAAATCGCTCCTTCAATTTTCATTAATTGTTCGCCATCCACTTGAACAATCATTTCTTCTACATAATGAGCGGGGATATAATAACCAGTTTCTTGATTAAGTTGCATGCCTGAATAATTAGGATGACGCACCATGAGTTGTATTTCTCTGGTGGATTTAGACTGCTTGCTTGCCTGCTTTTGAGCCGGTGTAAATTGGCGCATTTTGGATTTGCCCAACATGGCCATCTTGGCATCCATATCTTTCATAGCTGGGGCAGAGCACCCTCCGGCGGCTTTGACATATTTAGCCGCCATAAAAAGCTCTCCATCATTGGTCTCTATTATTGCGCGAACATGGCTATATTGATCAATGCGGATTCTTGTTTCAATATTAAGCACCCCCATTTTGGGTGACATATTAAAAACAGCGGCTACTGGCACGGGATTGTTATCAATGATTAATGTGAGGCCTTTGAAATATTGCCCTGGTTTTTGAGGAGTGGCCTTTATTGTGATGGGGACGAGCCCCGCGTCATAGGCACGGTAAGGAGCGTCAAGGGTTAGCCAAGCCGCTTTTTCATTGATGGCGCGCTTATCATAAAGATCATCTTTTATATCATCCCATGCATCCAGATTAATATCTTGCGGGATGCTCTTAGCCTTTGTTTTTTGGGTAGCGACTTTCTCTGCAGCGTTTAACGGGCCTGTTGTGATCAGTGAAAAACTGATCATCATCATTGTGAGGACTGAAAATGATTTTATGATTTGCTTTAAAAACATCTTTGGATATCCCTTAGGTTTCGTTTCGGCCGGTGTTAGAGAAGCTGGCTTTAAGAAAAAAATTTCAACACACTCAATTTAACACACTCAATGTCAGATCCGTGTCAGATCGGTGTCAGATCTCTTTTTGACCCGTTTCCAACTTGTTTACTCCAACTTGTCTACCTACTAGTCAGTTTAACATGTTTTCTTGTAAAATGCATTCTTCTTGGCAAATCATGCCATGCAGTTTGTGTATGAAAGATAATGTTTCGGGTTCCCCACTGTAATATTCACTTTATTCCCATTCTAATTCAGCAAAAGCTGCTGACGCATTGCGTGCATTAAAATCTCCAAACAAAGCCCATGATTTTTTTTGGCTTAGGCCGGCTTGCGTTTGAGCCTCTCGCATGGTCCCGCCTTCTTCAATGATGCGTCTTAAATCTTTGATGAGCGTATCAAGGTAGGCTTGTTGAGGTTTTAGGGCGGCTGGCCAGGCAAGAAACGGCCCACCATGGCCTGGGATCACATGTTTCGCTGGTATTTTTGCCAATTGATCCATGACTTTTTTCCATCCTAAAATGCTGCCATCAATCACGGGGGTATGTTCTTGAAACAATAGATCACCGGTCCAAAGGATTTTGAAAGTGGGGTCATATACGGTTAAATCGTGATCTGTGTGGGCCGTTTGATAGGCTTGCAACCGCAATTCACGGCCACCTATATTAATGGTCATAGTATCTTTAATGGTTTGAGAGGGCTCAACAATTTTTGTTCCTGCCATGATTTTTTCCCCAACCAAACGGTTTAAATTCTCCAAATATAAATGACTTTTGTCTCGCATCGCGCGCGGCAAATTTTCGTGACCGATGAAGATCGGGTTTAGAGCTTTGAATGCCTGATTGCCAAATGTGTGATCGGGATGAACATGAGTATTGATAACGTGGCTGATGGGTTTTTGTGAGATTGCCCTGATGGCACTTAAGAAGCGTTTGCCATCACAATAGCTACCCCCGCTGTCAATAACAGCGATTGAAGTTTCGCCAATGACAAAACTGACATTGCTGATTGCGGCTAAGTTATGTGGTGTGAAAAGCTCATGGGCGCCTTTGCGTACATAGGTATTGTCTGCAACTTTGGTTAGGTTAAAGCTCATTTGTTCATTGCTGGGACAAGAGGAAGTAGGCTCTGCCGCTAGCGCGAAAGGGACCGCGCAGAGGGCGAAAATCACAGTGAGAATACCTGTGAGAATACTTGTGAAAATACCAATTTTTCTGGCTTGTTTAGAGATTATGGTCATTGAGCATTTTCCCATTTTCGATTCATTTAACTTCAATTTGACCTAATGGTAGACTGGCTATTGACGTCCTGGCAATGGAAAAATTGTACAATCAATCTACATATCCTATGAGGTCATTTCCGTTGAATTTTAATTTAAAGACAAAAAAAGCTGGTCAAAGGCTGTCGTTGTTCGTTACGGTTTTCGTATGCGCTCTAAAACTTATATTCGTTGTTTCCTTTTTGTGCTCTTGAGCACTGGGCTGGTATATGGATTGTACCAATTGGGAAATTTTGCGCAGCTGGAAGCCCTTGAACAAGACGATGAAGTTTCTGAGTTGAGATTTCCTGATGAGCCCCCGCCAGAGCCCAAGGGCTACCGAATGAAGGAATACCGCACCATTGTGCCGTTGACGTTGGCTGGGGCGCATGTGGTTTCAGACAAACAGGCAATGCAGCTTTATGTAGAGAAAAAAACCATCTTTGTTGATGTTATGCCGTTTGTACCGCGCCCGCCTAATTTACCAAAGAAAATGATTTGGCGTGATAAACCGCGTAAAAATATCGCCGGTAGTGTTTGGCTTGCCAATGTTGGTTACGGCCGTTTGCCAATTGAGATGGCACAATTTTTTCAACAAAATTTAGAGCGCATAAGTAAAGGCGATAAAACCCAGCCCTTATTGTTTTATTGTCAAAAAGATTGCTGGATGAG
>JAJFHF010000248.1 GCA_021775775.1 Hyphomicrobiaceae bacterium | reverse complement strand
TAAAAAGCCGAATGAATGCACGTCTATGGAAGACGTTAGAGCTGAAATTGATCGGTTGGATTCCCAATTGGTGAAATTGATTGGCGAGCGTTTTACCTATGTTGATATGGCGTGGAAATTCAAAGAGAATCCTGAAGATGCCACTGTACCATGGCGCATTCAGCAGGTGATAGAAAAAGTGCGTGCTCATGCTGAAACAGAAGGTGTGCCGCCTCGTTTAATCGAGGCTTTATGGCGCCAGATGATTGGGTGGTTCATCCAGTATGAAGAAGAAAAACTGGATGAGAAGCGGAAATCAGAGTGAGGGTGCAAAATAAGGGGTTAGTTTGCCTCTTGTGGGGTTTTAGCTGTTTCTTCATTTGTATTTTCACTTATGTTTTCTCTTGTCTTTTCACTTGTTTCTTCTCTGGCCATTATTTCGCGCCAGACCAAATAAAGGGTTGAATGTAGTAATGTGTTTTGCTGTCCAAAACGCACGACCACTAACTCATTTTCTGGTTTGAGATATACCAATTGTCCCCCATGACCCGCAAAGTATGTAAAGGGCCCTTGCAATGGTTCCCCTTCTCGATCGAGAGTGTCGTGGCGAACGTGCAATCCATAAACACCTTTGTGTAATTGTTCTTTGGTGTAGGGTTTTGTTGACATGAGATCGCGCCGCTCGTTTGATAAAAAGGGGCTGTTCTTTGTTCCATTCATGGAGAGAAAATTGCCAATTTTTCCCCAATCGTGAGCGCGAGCAAATAAACAACAATAGGCTGTTATTTGCCCATCATCTGGATATGTGCGCCATTTGGCATGGGAGGCACCGGCCGGTTTCCAGATTTTTTCAGATAAAATTTCATTCAGCGGTTTTTTATATATGGCAACCAGCATTGCCCCTAACAGGGCACTGTTTACGTTTTGATAATGAAAGTCATAGTGAGGGTTTTTTGGTAATTTTAATAGATCTGAGATCCCTTGGATCCCTTCTATGTGCAGGTGAGATATGTGTGAAAAGGGATCTGAGTAACTTTTATTTGCTATTGGTTGGGTGTTTTTGTTGATCGCGCCAGACGTTCTTTCAAATTCAAATTCCAACCCACTGGACATGGTGAGAAATTTTTTGATGGGGACAGCGCTTAGATTTTTATCAGTCAGATCAAGTAGGTAGTTGCCTATTGGGCTATCAAGCCCGTCGATTTCTCCTTCTTCAATGGCTTTTAGAACCAAATAACCAATTAAACTTTTGGCCATTGAGTAGGAATTAAACTGTGTATCTGGAGACAGACCAGGGCGTATATAGGCATATTTTAACACCCCTTTGTGATAGGCGAGTAAGGCATCAGTTTCACGATCTTGTAAGAGAGACCATAGTTGTTTGCCAGCTGGGCTTTTTGGCACTGAGCCTACAGATAGTTTATGGGGTAAGGTGATCGGGCGCCCGGTGAGTTGGACATAAACCCCTTTTGTCGGCCATTGGCCTTGGGGGAAGCCTTCAGCGACCATGGTTGGTACATATGGATATTTATAGAGTAAGCTTGCTGCTAGGGCAGCTAGAGCCATGACTAAAATGACCACACTCAGAATAATTTTTTTTACCATAAATACACGTCACGCTTTTTACTTGAACGAAAATATAAGGTCACTTTAGCAATAAATGTGGTTTGATGTCATGAGTTAAAATGGGCTTAGGGAAAAAGAGCTATGAGGTTATTGCTCTCTTGGAATGATTAGGTTAAACACAAGGTTTGACAAGGCTGTAATCCTTCTTATTTGCTGGTTAAATGAAGTGATTGACGGTTTTATTAGGTTTATAAGAGGTCGATGTATGTCAGGCGAAAATAAAAATCTTGTTCAAGGTGCCACTGGAGATTGGGAGGTCGTCATTGGACTGGAAGTGCATGCGCAGGTCACCTCTAACTCTAAGTTATTTTCTGGGGCTTCGACAGAGTTTGGTGCCCCCCAAAATAGTCAAGTATCGCTGGTGGATTGTGCCTTACCGGGTATGCTTCCCGTGCTGAATGAGGAGTGTGTGGCGCAAGCTGTGCGCACAGGCCTGGGGCTGAAATCTGAGATTAATTTGTTTTCACGTTTTGATCGTAAGAATTATTTTTATCCTGATTTGCCGCAAGGGTATCAAATTTCTCAATTCCAATATCCGATTGTGGGTGAAGGCACGGTTATTATTGATCTCAAAGATGGCTCTAGCTATGAGATTGGTATTGAACGTTTGCATCTAGAGCAAGATGCGGGCAAAAGTTTGCATGATCAGCACCCTGATTTTTCCTATGTGGATTTTAATCGCACGGGTGTTGCGTTAATGGAGATTGTCTCTAAACCTGATATCCGCTCGAGTGAACAGGCCAGAGCTTATGTGACCAAAGTGCGCACGATCTTGCGGTATTTGGGCACGTGTGATGGCAATATGGACCAAGGGTCGATGCGTGCGGACGTGAACGTTTCAGTTCGAAAGCCTGGTGATGAGCTGGGTACGCGTACAGAGACGAAAAATGTAAATTCCATTCGCTTCATTGGTCAGGCTATTGATTATGAAGTGAGCCGCCAAATTGATGTGTTGGAAGATGGCGGCGAGATCAATCAAGAAACGCGGTTGTTTGATCCTAAATCGGGTGTGACCCGGTCTATGCGTTCGAAAGAAGAAGCGCATGATTATCGCTATTTCCCTTGTCCTGATTTGTTACCTTTAGAGATTGAACAGAGTTTTGTTGATGGTTTGAAAAAAGATCTGCCTGAACTGCCAGATGAGAAGAAGCAACGTTTTATTTCTGACTTTGGTTTGTCTCCTTATGATGCTGGTGTGTTGGTGTCTGATCGAGCGTCTGCTGGTTTTTTTGAAGAGGTTGCTAAAGGGCGCGATGCTAAATTGGCCGCCAATTGGGTTATCAATGAATATTTTGGCCGTCTCAATAAAGAGGGCAAAGAGATTGCGACCAGCCCGATTAGCGCTGATCAGTTGGGCGGCGTGGTTGATTTGATCTCTAAAGGTGATATTTCTGGAAAAATTGCCAAAGATCTGTTTGATATTGTCTGGAGCGAGGGGGGGGACCCGGCCAAGATTGTTGAAGAGCGCTCCATGAAGCAGGTTACTGATACGGGCGCGATTGAAGCGGTTGTTGATGAGATCATTGCGAATAATCCTGACCAGGTTGAAAAGGTGAAGGATAAGCCGCAATTGCTTGGCTGGTTTGTTGGCCAGGTGATGAAGGAAAGTAAGGGCAAAGCCAACCCGCAAGCGGTGAATGAGATTTTGAAGGCGAAGCTTGGCTTGGGCTAGAGCGTGCTGCTTTTGTTGAATTTCCTTGTTACGCTCTAGCCTTTTTTCTCTCACGGCTATTTCAAGCGCTAAAAGGCGCTTGAGCCTCCGAGAGGCGGCGCTAGTCGCCGGGCTGCGCCATGTGCGCTCGCGCAAAAGCTCGCTCCTTTCTTCGTGATGAGAACTTGCCAGAGCGTGTTTCTATAAATTCAATAAAACGTAATATGCTCTAGCTGGCTTCGTTCTCCATTGGTTGAGAGGTCCGTGTGCTAGACTTTCACCTGACATGAGATATGCTGTTGACTAACTTTAGGTAGCGGCTGTTTTTTCAGGAGATGTTTGTTATGTGGGCACGTGCTTTTCTTGTTGCTTTGTTTGTTTTCAGTTTGATCCAAATCCCTTTAATGGCACATGCTGAGATTAATGATGAGCGTTTGCAAGGGGCTGTATCCGATGCTGGCAATTGGCTGCATTATGGGCGTGATTATACCAATCAACGTTTTTCTCCCTTAGATCAAATTAATGTAAATACGGTCAAAAAATTGGTTCCCAAGTGGGTTTATCAAACGGGGATTTCTGCGACGTTTCAAACCAGCCCGATCGTGGCGGATGGGGTTATGTTTGTCTCAGCTCCGTTTTCACATGTGGCGGCGCTGGATGCGAAAACGGGCAAACAGTTATGGCGTTATACTCATAAGCGGGCCTCAAAACGCTTATGTTGTGGGCCGTCTAACCGGGGTGTTTCGATTGGTTATGGCAGGGTTTATGTGGCCACAATTGATGCCCGCCTCATTGCGCTTGATCAAAAAACGGGGGCTGTGGTTTGGGATATAAATTTGGCCACGACCGGTGATGAACACACCGAGGATCAATCTGATTTCGACAAAGGGGGCAAACTGGCAACCACAAGGGCTTCGGGAAAGACCGGGGTGGGGGCCAATATGGCCCCGCTTGTTTATGATGGTAAAGTGATTGTTGGCATCACTGGAGTTGGCTATGGTTTGCACTTGGATGCGAAACGCGAAGGTATGCCGATTGGCACTGTGGTGGGCATTGCGGGGAGCTATGGGCGCTCTGGTTTTATGGCAGCGTTTGATGCCAAAACAGGCAAACGGGTTTGGCAGTTTGACAGTACCACTAAGGGGTGGGAAGGGGACTTCGTTCAAAAAACAGCGTATGGATCTGCTTTGCCGCGCGATATTGAGGCAGAGAAAAAGAAGCATAAAACCAATCCAGATGCTTGGAAATTTGGAGGGGGCTCTATTTGGCATGCGCCAGCTGTGGATATGGCGCGCGGTTTGTT
>JAJFHF010000247.1 GCA_021775775.1 Hyphomicrobiaceae bacterium | reverse complement strand
ATTTATCCAGCACAAAAAAACCCCATTCTCAATTAGAGAACGGGGTTCTAGTGTGATACAATTATCTAAAAAATCAGGCTTTACAGGTATTGATTGATATATGGCCCCATCGTCTAGGGGTAAGGACGCTGGCCTCTCACGCCGGAAACAGGGGTTCGATTCCCCTTGGGGCTACTCTTTTTCAAACACTTCCAATCTTGGAAAAACTACTTTGTGTACAACTTGTGCACATTCTCAACAACGTCAAAAACAGATACTGCTTTTTTCAAGGTCAAATCATCAAAATGACCATAACGATTTTTCAATATGTCTATGGATTTATGACCAGATAAAGTAGCCACGGTCATATGGTCCACACCATGATTTAACAAGTAAGAACAAAAGAAATGTCTCAAATCATGAGGACGAGGCCACTCAATCCCAGCTTTGCCCCTTGCTCTTTTCCAAGCCTTTTGGAATGCTCTAGGAGTAACAGTAAATAACCTGTCATCCTGTATATTCCGAATACGGCTCTTTATCTTAAAAATAGGAAAAATGCTAGACGAGATAGGAAGCCTAAGCTTGTCCCCCGTCTTACCCATTACGGTATTAATCATCAGTGACTTTAGATTTATTTCTGACCATCGCAAATCCAAAGCATCTCCTAAACGCAAACCAGTATATGCCATGACCAGCGCAAGATTTTGATGCTGTTCATCGAGGAAAGAAATAATCAATAAAACATCAGACTCAGATAAAAACTTCTTTTGATAAAAACCTTTATTAGAAAAGAGTACCCTGGGCATTTTAAAGTCTGGATAGCCGATAAAAATCACATCACGACAAACTCGATAAATCTTTTTTAAGCTACTCTCAGGAAACCTTGACCTTTCTTCAAAGAAACGAATCAACGGACTCTGGCCTGTCATGGGGTCGCAAAAGACAACATCCATCAAAGTCATATTTCCAAAGTATGGAAGTAGATGATTCCTCAAAATACTTTGATATCGATCTTGAGAAGAAACAGATTTTTTAGATAAAACCATCGAGGAATATTTTTCAGAGCAATCAGAAAAGCTTTTCTTTGAGAGCTTATAAAAACCACTCAATACCTGATACTCAATACCAGCCGCACGCTTTTCAGCAATCCTCTTGTCAGAAGTACCAAGGCAATCCCTAACGTGCATCCCTTCCAACCTATCATTGACATACCATATCTTACTTTTCCCACGCTGAATCAATCTCAGAGCCATCAGAGTACCTCCCATTCGAATTTTGTGGACAAGTAGGATTCTAATCAATAGGAAATTAAAAAGGAAAATATTCTAAAAGAAAGAGAACTTTCCGCAATTGAAAATCAACAAGGAAGGACTATTGATAATTGAAAAAGAAAAGAGGGTGAGGAAGTAAAGAATTCTGGAAATGTCCGCTATCGGCCAAAAGCGGACATTCGGCTGTGGTACAAGTTATAGGGGCAGGTCAACCCATCCGGCGTTCGGCAATGCCAACTCAATCAATTCTGCCTGATTCATAAGGTGAACCACTTGCTTACCTCAGCAATTGTCTTAGTACACAAAATAAAAGGGAGAGGTGTATGAAAATAAATAGGGTCTTAATAAAGGGTGAGACATTAAAAAAATTGGGTCTGGAAAAAGGAACTGATATCGTTAAATTATCAATTGCATTAACTGATTTGAGTACATTTAGTAAGTTGAATACTTCATTTGCTCATGAAACGTCTATGATGAAAGAAAAGTTTAAAGATAATCCAGATACCTTTGACGTTCTCGCAGTTTCAAATTTCTCAACGATGACTACATTACAATTTATACTTGTAGGTAAAACAATAGAAGCTTGGGCCTTAATAAGTGAACATGAAAAGAAAAAGAATTCGCATCCAACTGATGGAAGAATTCATAGAAGTTATTTTGAAAAACTAGACGAGGAAGGCCAGGAATTGTTTGAAAAACTAAAAAAATATTTTGGAGGCACAGCAGAAGGCAGTAATTTAAAAAAGTTGAAAAGAATAAGAAATAAAATTGCATTCCACTATGACAAGGATTTTGATTTGTTCTTCACTGACAATGAAAATAAACCTGATTTCCCGGAAGTTAGATTATATTCAAATTGGGAATGTGGTGGTACGGGATTTTTAAGCGATATTTATCATGGAATTGTTGCGGGTGGGTTTAAAATGAAAGAAGGGGATTTTGATTGGTTGAAACTTTTTGAAGAATTTAAGCAATATTTAGCCAGCTTGGAAATTATAATTTACAAATATATTTTTACTATTCTTGATGATTCAATAATTTACAATAAGGAAATGGATATCCCTAATTTGAAAACAGGCGACACCATTCTCAATAATCATTTTTGGGAGCTACCTTTGATGGAAGACCCTCCTAGTTAAGCGGTGATGTAAATCTAATTAGAAAGAACAGATTTAATGTGCCGGATTAATTGGTTTGTTATCTGCTGCAAGCTCAAGCTTTTCAATGAGCGATATTAGTTTTTCAATTTTCTATCAATAGTTTCCATATAATCACTTTCTTTTTTTAAATATGCGTTTCCATTGTTGAGAAATGTCCGCTTTGGGTCGAATGCGGACATTTTTATTTTACTCTTTAATTTGCCCCAATTTCCAATAAAACCCAATTTCTCATTGAAGGTACGCTCTAGTCGCGGCCAAAGATACAGACTTTTGTCACGCCAAGAGCAAGAAGCAGGAGCATATCAAGTTAATGCATTTGAACCCGGTGGTGGAGGGGGATTTTTTTGTGAATCCCCACCACCCTCCGGGGGGTTTGTTTGGAGGGTCAACGTAAAAGGAAACTTAAAGTGGAGTCGGTCTTCTTATCTAGATATGTCTGCTTTCGGCCAAAAGCAAACAATCACCTAAAGAAAGTCTTACAAAAAACCACTTAGCTTTTTACAACATATGGTCCACTTTTGGCTGACGTCAAACAAGTAACAAAGCTTGAAACATACTCTTTTGCCAATGATTAACGAAAGGTGCAGTATCTATCCATGGTTGTAATAAAACAGTATTGATGGTTTCATTATCTAGACCTATTTGGTGTAAAGAATTTATCTGTTGCAAAACTGTACCCAAAAACTCAGCGGCTTTAGTCGTATATCGCCTGGCTAAATTAAAGTCTGCAAAGTGTTTATTAACTCTGTGCTTGTCAATCTCACACCATCCTTCGGGCGGAGTAACAAAATACTCAAATTCGCCTGGCTCGTCATCATTACCTAAATGGTAAGTCGCAAAAATCCACTGCTCCAGAAAGAACCTACCGTTATCTACATAGGGTTGAATGATCTGATCTTCTGCATTCGTCGCAAAGGCATCTGCTTTACCGTCCATATTGCAATCGCGACATGCCGGTACTAGATTGTGAGGCAGAACAGAAAATTGAGGAAAATGCGCTTTGGGCAAAAAATGGTCTAAGTTTTGTGGCGTGCCTATCCCACCACAAAACGGGCACTTTTCTTCTGCAGCATTTAACAAAGCATCATAAATTTTTCCGGCTGGCTTTTGCTCCGGCACAAAGTATTGGTCGTAAACTTTGATTAACTCATACTTTTTTAGCTCATTGATAACGGCAGGGTCGGCATTCACATCAATATTAATGCACGGGATAGTGTGTAGATCTCCAGTGCAACCTACACCTAAATATTGAGCCTCTAGCGTCATTAATTCAGGCTTACTAGATATCATCTTCTGTCGAAGCGCGGCATTCCCCGTAATACCAGCAATACATTCATCAAGAGTTTGTTCATAGCTGTATTCAGGCTCACTCAGTCGCATCATGACTATTACTCCTGTCACGGTTAGCGATGAGTGCTTTTAGAATGGCTCTCCCTTCAAACCCTAGTTGATTACCATAATCGTCAACTATTTCCTCGTAAGTTTTGCCTGTTTTAACAGATTTAGCAATAAGGTCATGAAATCCTGAGCGTTCAACCTCTAGGCTAAAAACTTCACTAGTTAATACACCAACATTCTCACCAAAGGTTTCAGTAGTTGGGCGGCTATTAGTGATATTTGTGCCAACACGGAAAATTTTCCAAACGCAAGAACGCGGAATTTCCTGCAAAACCACAGGTGAGTGTGTCGCTATGATGGCGACTCCGTTTCGATCATAGAGCAAATCGGCAAGCGCACGCACAAACGCGGATAATAGTGGCGGGTGCAAATGGCTCTCTGGCTCATCCAGCAGGACTAACGTCTTTTCCTCTACAGTAGCAACCAAGCAAGTTACGGTCAGTAGAACTACGGCATGCCCCGAGCTCATACAAGTTAAATACCGAGTGACCGCATCTCTATATTTGTCTCCAAATGAACTTGAATCAGATTGTTCTATAGCACCGGTATTGTTACGAAGCTCCCTGTAAATAGCTTCTAACTGCTCTAACTTCATTGAGGAAAAGTTTTCATCTGAGCCGAGCTTATTAATTGCATTTAACCAACGCTCAGTCTTTTTAGGCGTTAAAAAACAATTAACTAAGGCTTTTACACAATCATGCTGAAGATCAGGAATAGTACGATGGCGCTCCCCGTTGTGCGAATCTTTCAAGCCAATATAGAAATAGCAGGTCCCCTTAGAAGGGTCAGGTTGTTCTTTAGGAGGGTTAAACGGGTCGAATGCACTAAAGGAAACCGACACAAGGCTACTGAAATAATCATTCTCAATTTCTTGTTCTCCCCAAATACTGTCTTTTTCGAAAAACTTAGCGATAGCACTTTTTCTATCGGTAATAGCTTCAATCATGCCATTAAGTAAAGTTGTTTTGCCTACTCCATTACGGCCTATAATTGCGTGAATATTTGTGCTGGGCATGGAACCCACTGATAAATCAAAATCGAGATCGATACGACCCAATTGTTCTGTCTCAGGTCTCGCAAACTTAAATTTAAAATCGGTGAGTTCTGCTTCACCTTTGAGGACTCGAGCATATTGCCCTTTTATAACAGAAAGGCTGACACTACGAAGTAAAGACGTCCGAAAAACCTCTTCCTCTTTTAAATCTTCAATGATGCCAGTGTTTACAACAATATCGCGAAGTGCTGATAGTATCTTGACGTGGAGATTATTAGGCAAGGACGCCATTTTACGGTAGAACTCAACACTTCCACCCAGAGAAAAAAACTCATCGTCTAGGCTTTCAAACCTTGAGGGTAGTATTTCGTAAGTACAAGTTTCTATTGTTTGTCCTATAAAGCCAATTTTAATCGTACCGATATCATGGTACTGACCATGTTCATCATGGAGCGACATAGAAAACAAGGTAACAAACGAAAAATCATTCCAATTGTCGATTTTTAGATAAACCGTATTGTTACCTATTTCCGGCAACCAAGTGCTTCTTGTTAAAACACGAAATTCCATACCTAATAATATTCCTCTAAATTTGTCCCAATTTCCCCCAAAACCCCACTTTGTAACTGGAGGTGCGCTCTAGTCGCGGCCAAACAAAAAGACCTTTGTCACGCCAAGAGCAAAGAGCAAAAGCACATCGAGTTAAATGCTTTTGAACACGGAGTGGAGGGGGGATTTTTAAATGAATCCCCCCCATCCTCCGGGTGTTTGTTTGGAAGGTCAACGTCAAGGGAACAAAAAACCCCTTTCCAATTGAGGAGAGGGGCAATTTTTTTTTAATAAAGTTTTATGCGTGGTTTGCGGCCAAACTTCACAACAAACTTAAAATAATTGACAATAAACTGCATAATATCGCCATCGAAAGCTCGCATCAAGTCTTGGTGTTTTACGTATTTTTTTCCGGAAATAATCTCAGACGCCCTGGAAACAACTTTTTTAATACCAGGCTGATTAAACATAAAAGTCATATCAAATTCAGAATTTATCCCCTTCATAAAACC
>JAJFHF010000246.1 GCA_021775775.1 Hyphomicrobiaceae bacterium | reverse complement strand
GGTGTGCTTAACCATCTGAACCAAAACGAAAAATCCTTGGGAGTTCTTTTTCTTTGCTGGTCAAATCTTGTGGAGGATTAAAGGGATCAACATATGGGTCGCGTAATTGTTGCACGGGTTGACGAATGGTTTCTTCTTGGCCAACTGGCAAGATCCATTGTGCTTCTTGTGCAGGCTGATGATCCAATTGAGGGACTGATTGTTGATGATATAAGCTTTTGGTGTTGCCCGTAAACCAAGCGGCGACCAGCTCATATTCTTTATTGGTTAAGTGCAGCCCATTGTTGCGACATCTGGCGACTATGGCGTTCATAAATCTTTGAGCAAACAATGGGGGGCTTATGCCTTTTTCAAACCATGGGTCTGCCTCAGAAATAATGTCTAATACAAATTGTGCGTCTTCTGGGCTTAGCTCTACGCTTTCAATTTTTGCGCGGCTTGAAATGTTATAGGCGGTTTGTCTACCCTTTAGCCCTACTTCATTAAGCTCTTCAGATATCACCTCAAACATGATTTGATATTCGCTGGGTGCAAGTGCTGGCACATGAGTGTGTTCATGAACTTGGCTGATGGTATCGCGTATTGCGTGATTGTTTTCAGCTAATTGTTGGGCTTCTTGTTGGCGTCGTTCACTTTGTTCTTGGCGCGGGTGTTCTTGTTGAGTGTGATCTTGAGGTGCGTGTTCTAACTGTTGATGCTCTAGAGGGGGCTGTTCAGCTTGAGTGTGAGTTGCAACCGGAACTTGTTGCTCTGCGTTTTCTTCCATGGCTTGGGCATGACAACGATCATCAACCACATAATAGGGCTGATTGGAGGTCACACGCATAGTCGGGGGAAGATTGTTTTGTAAAAAGTTTAAAAAAGTGCCGTACCCAGCCCAATTGGTTCCTATGGTTTCATCATAGCCGATGCTACGTTGGGCTTTGTCAGCTAAAAAGGCAAGAGCTACGGGCCGGCTTGATGCACGAACTGCTATCTCTATCTGGGATGTAATCTGATTGCGAATTTCAGCTAAACTGGTTTGAACGTCTTGCGTCGTTGTCGCGGCTTGTTCTATTTGTACAGGTGCTTTTTTGGTTTCTGATATTTCTTTTTGTGCCGCTTTTTGAAGTGTGCTCAACAAATCTAGTTCGCGAATTTGTGCATCGCAAAGGGCTATATAGGGAACAGCGGTGGTTTCGTTGACAAATATGGTTGTGTGCCGGGCATGGGTGCGCAGTCGTTGCAATATCGGAGCAAAATCAGCGTCGCCAGAAAGAATGATAAATTCATCAAAATGGGTTTTGTGCTCAAGAAGATCTTGTATGTCCATCACCATACGAATATCTGAGGAGTTTTTTAATTGAGCGGTTAGGGGCGGGCAATCAACAATGTCAAATCCTGAGCGCAGAAAGTGATGGCGAACAAAGGGGAAAGACCCAATATCAGTGCTGTTATCACTTGCATTCCGTCTGGGAACTGGGTTGCCATAGCAACGGCACATAACAAAGCGTCGCTCAACGACTTCATTTGGTCGTGCGGTTTGGGTGATTAATTCACCAGATTCTAGCTGACGCAACCATTTCGCAACGTTTTTTGGAAATTGTTTTGCAGCTTGTTCATCCTGCCTGCGAAGAGACAGATATATATTGTCATAGTCAACAAAGACCGCGCACAAGCGTGTCTTGGCTGGCATATTCTTCATTTATCATTCCCCCACAAAGTGCGTGGCTGCAAAGAAAAAAGGCCCCTTCTCTTTGCTTATCCATTCATTGCTACTTATTTGCCTAATTGTGATGCTTTTTATAACGCTATTATATTTTTACAAAGTAGCTGATACGCACATGATCCTTAAAGTTTTGGATTAACCTATTATTGGGGAGTATTGGCAGGAACTCAAGGGTAGGGAGATTGTCTTTGTGCTACATACACAGTTTTTCGTTGATATGTGGTGTTATTAGGGGAGAGTGAGACTGAATTGTTACAAAATATTTGTGGATGAACTTCTGTTTTCGTAATTTTATTGAGATCTAAACTTAATTTAGGCGAATCAGTTGGGGCTTTACTTGACGTTGCTTGTTTGGTTTAGCTTTTGTTTTCAGGGTTTTTTGGGTCTGGATTTAAACGTTCAAGTTGAGATTGAATATGGTCTGACAAATTATTGTTTTTATGATTGTTCCATTCATCGTGCATGACTAAATCATTTAAGTTCAACCGGTTACGCCAGCCTTTGCGGGCCAGATCTGGCGTTTGATGAAATGAGTTGACATGTCCCACCGTGAGGTAGGCAATGATGTGGATTTCTTGAGGGATTTTGAGGAGTTTTTTCAGCTCAGCTTCATGGAATATGCTGACCCAGCCAACGCCAATATTTTCAGCTCTCGCCGCTAACCAAAAATTTTGAACGGCGCAAACTGTTGAATAAAGATCTGTGTCATGCATATGAGTGCGCCCCAAGACAACGGGGCCTGCCCTGTTTCTGTCACAGGTGACGCAAATATGTAGAGGGGATGTTAAGAGGCCTTCTAATTTTAAGGATTGATAGAGGTTCTGGCGCTCGCTATCAAATTGCTGTTTGGCTTCTTCATTTGCGGTTTGGAATAGTTTATGGACGGCCGTGCGCTGGGTCTCTTGTTGAATCAGCAGAAAATTCCAAGGCTGCATAAAGCCAACGGAAGGGGCATGATGGGCGGCAATTAATAATCTTGCAAGCACCTCATCAGCAATGGGCTTGTTGTTAAACTCCCCGCGCACATCGCGCCGATTAAAGATGATTTCATAAAGCGTTTTACTTGCTTGTTTGGAAAATGTTTTGCTTGGGTGAGACATGCTTGCTTGGTGCCGCTTGAATTACCATGATGAGTGATCATCATGTGTTTGTTTTGTAGATATTCTGACATGGGCTATTTAGCAGATTTAAGGAAAAATGGCGAGCGCTGGTTTTATTATTAAGGTCGTGCCCGCCATTTTGTGATCTGTTTTATTAAGGTAGCTAATATGAACTTAAGAGGATTTCATCCTTGATCTTTTAGGTGTCGCACTTGTGTGAAGACGGCTTCATCTGAAGCTGTTTCAAGCTTTAAATTGGCCCGTAATTCTTGGCTTGATGACCGCAAAAAAGGATTGGTTTTTAATTCATTTTCAATGGTTGAGGGCACTGTTGGTTGATTTGCGGCTCTTTTTTCGCGCACTTCGTGCAATCTTGTTTGTAGGTCAATGTTATTTGGTTCTAACTTCATTGCAAATTCTACATTAGAGAGTGTGTATTCATGGCCGCAATAAAAGGTTGTCTCCCCAGGAAGGGCCATTAGTTTTGAAAGGCTGCTCCACATATCAGCTGGCGTTCCTTCGAACAATCTCCCACAGCCACCGACAAATAATGTGTCACCTGAGAACAGCAAACGGTCATCTGGTAAATGGTAGCAAATATGCCCAAGAGTGTGACCTGGGGTCTCTATTATTGAGACGTTATGGCCGGCAAAGTTAAACGTGTCCCCTTCAATTAAGAGTTCATCTAAGCCGATAATCTTGTCACTTTCTTTGGTTGGGCCATAGACCTTGCAATTAAATTGTTTCTTTAGTTGGTCAAGACCTTGGACATGATCTTTATGATGATGAGTGATGAATAAATGAGTTAGTTTCCAGTTTTTTTCTGCTAATGTTGACAGGATGGGGCGGGCATCAGGCGCATCTATACAGAAGGTTTCTCCCGTTTCTGTTTCATGGCCTAAAACCGTATAGTTATCTGTTAGACAAGGAATTTGAATAAGTTCTAAAGTCATGGTTGCCTCTTTAAATATTGGTTGTTCGTTGATGTTGTCTTAGGACAGATATCAGATGAAACTTTGTTTAAGAACTGGTTGCGATTTAGTTTGGGACATTAGTCGTGAAAGGTTAATTTATCAAGTTGGCTGTTAACGTGTTTGTACTAAATTTTGTTAAATATAACTTTTTATTATTTGACCATTATTGTGTTTAAGAAAAAAAACTATGCATTTGGATGTTATTGAAATCAAAGATTTTTATTCTAAGCGCCTGGGGCAAATGGTGCGGCGTAATATATGTCAAAAAATACATGCTCATTGGCCAAAAGGGGGAGAGGGCTCAATTGCAGGAATGGGGTATGCAACACCTTATTTGCGCTCGTTTTTATCTGAAAGCTCAAAGCCTGAGAGTTCATTGGTTGCTCATTTTAGCCCCGGCGCGCAAGGGGGGGTGATTTGGCCCAATGATGGTCCTTTGCGCTCTGTCTTGTTTGATGAAGATATGTTTCCCTTGGCTGACGCTTGTTTTGACAAGATTTTAGAAGTTCATGGCCTTGAATTTTGTTTTGATGTTAATTCCCATTTGCGGGAAATTTGGCGGGTGCTTAAGCCTGAGGGGCGCTTGTTGTTGATTGTACCAAACAGAGC
>JAJFHF010000245.1 GCA_021775775.1 Hyphomicrobiaceae bacterium | reverse complement strand
ATGTTTTTTGAGCCAATGGGGGGCTTATTCTGCGGCAACGGGAACTTGAAGTGAGTTTGAGACATCTT
Organism: Hyphomicrobiaceae bacterium; assembly: GCA_021775775.1. Taxonomy (GTDB): domain Bacteria; phylum Pseudomonadota; class Alphaproteobacteria; order Rhizobiales; family HXMU1428-3; genus HXMU1428-3. The sequence goes on along the minus strand of JAJFHF010000245.1, from coordinate 44,753 downwards.
GGACATAGGTGCTGAAAACTTCATGGAGAGTGTCCCCAAGTGATAGAAAGCCGGTATGAGGTTCTAGGGTGGGTTCATCAATGTAGAGGGCACGGTTTATCTCTACTTGTATGGCATGAATGCCTGTTGAGGGCTGGCCATAATGTTCTGTTATATAGCCGCCAGCATAAGGTTCATTGCGTTTTACGCTGACCCCTTGGCTTTTTAATAATTGTATTAAATGGCTGACTAGGTCTTGGCTCGCGGATGTGCCGAACCGATCACCGATGATGATATCGGGTATAGGGGTGTGATCAAGGTGGTTTTGACGTGACGGCATTGAATGACAATCTATTAAAACCGCCATTTTAAAACGGGCGACTTGATTGTCGAGCAAATCTCGCAGTTGAGCGTGGTAGGGCAGATAATAATGACCAATGCGCCATAAAGCTTCTTCAAGTGATAACGGGGATCTATAAATTTCAAAGCCTTGACCAACAACACGGGCGATGGTCCCAAGACCGGCGGCCACGCGGGCTGATTTTTGATTGGCATTACTTGGCACGGGGCCTTTGAATAGCTTTGGATCGAGCTCAAAGGGCTCGCGGTTTAAATCCACAAAAGCGCGTGGGAAGTTTGCCGCCAAGAGGGGCGCCCCAAGGTCAGGAGCGAATTGGAAAAGTTGATCAACCAAAACATCTTCTGACATGCGCAAAGTTAAAGGGCTTAATTGAGTTTGTTTTAAAAAATGGGGTGTATAATGGCGCCCACTATGAGGCGAATTGAACACAAATGGCACAGTTGTTTGGGGAGGGCAGGTAAGACTAAAGCTATGTTCTTGCCTTGAAGGCTCAGTTTTTTCCTTTAAAGAATGTGCTTTCTGATTGAAAGAAGCAGCTGTGCTATCTTCAGCGGGGCTATCAAGACAGGCATTATTAGGCCCCCAATGGCTTGGGTTTGCCTGATTTGACCATTTGAAGGGTTGACCATTTTGTCCCACGCTGTTGACTGCCTTTGTGATCTTTTTATAGTTTGCCTCAGCCTTTTAAATTAACCAAAATTTTTAGGGTTGGCATGTCTTATGCGTAGCTTGCCCACAACTAATACGAAAAAGCTGGTTTTATGCAGTGAGGGTTAAATTTTGAAGGATGGTGCTTTTGATCGTTGATCGAGTAACAATCGAGAGTGCTAGTGTGGGAAACTGGTAAAAAATAGTTAGGCTCTTCATCAAATATTAGTCAAAGAAGGGCCATTAAGATATAATGTAGCTGAGATGGTATAATATTGACCTGTCTTCTTTTATAAGGGGGTACCCATTATTATATTATTTTGGGTCTTGAACAGGTAGAGACAAAAGAGAGCGTTCAATGTCACACAAAGAACAGTCAAATAAGAAATTACAAAGAATATTACTCGCAGAGGATGATGAGTCCATGCGTCTGTTTCTTGAAAAAGCTTTGAGCCGTGCTGGCTATGAAGTGACTTCATTTGGAACAGGTGTTGAAGCTTTTGAACGGCTCAAAGAAGAGCCTTTTACGCTCTTACTAACTGATATTGTAATGCCTGAAATGGATGGCATTGAGTTGGCTCGGCGTGCGGCTGAATTTGATCCTGATCTGAAGATCATGTTTATCACTGGGTTTGCAGCTGTTGCATTGAACGCTGAAAATTCTACACCTGACGCTAAAGTGCTTTCTAAACCTTTTCATTTGCGTGACTTGGTTGATGAAGTGGACCGTATGCTCGCAGCTTAACTGGCGTGGATTTGCGATTAGGGGAGATATTCTCTTATTAAAGAGGATTGTGTCTTTATAGGTGTGATGTTTTGCTTTTGTTAAAATGGTCACTTGTCAAACCCTGGTGCTATCAGCTATAGACTTCAAACGAATTATCTTTGGGACGTTAGCTCAGCGGGAGAGCACTGCATTGACATAACTGGGGTCGCAAACGAATAGTTTGTAACGAATTCCCCTTCTATCAAAGACTTAGCCAAAACACCTCTTAACAAAAACGGCTCAAAAACGATCCCACGGGATCGCCGAAGAAGTTTACTGTGCAGATGGTAACTATTTATACATAGCTGCCGAGTAATTTTACGCGGGAAATGAAGTTTTTCTGGATAGTCTTTTACAAAAACATCTTATCCAGTTATGATTAATTTAGAGGAAAAATGTATGTTTTACAGACAGAAAATATTACTGGCACTGATTGAGGCATTTGGAGGGCGGCTAAAAAGCCGTGACCTGCAGAAGTATCTTTTTCTGTTTACCCAAAAATGCCAGCAAGACAAAAGCTACGAGTTTGTTCCGTACAAATACGGCTGTTTTTCTTTCCAGTCATATGCAGATCGCAGGAACTTAACCGAAGCTGGTCACCTTATGAGTGGTGATGATTGGGCGTTAAATGATAACGGACATATGAGTCAGCTCAAAAAGGGTGATGCCCAAAAAGTCCTGGCTTTCAAAAAGCATTATGGGCACTTATCCGGCAATGATTTAATCAAGGAAGTATATCGAAATTTCCCCTATTATGCGATTAACAGCGAGATTGCTAATCGCTTAATGAGTAGCGAAGAATTAGATAATATTGAAACACAACGCCCTTCCCAAACAGAGTCATCCTTTTTTACTATTGGTTACGAAGGCCAGAGTTTTGAGAATTACCTTAACCGGTTGATACGCAATAACGTAAAATTACTTTGTGATGTGCGCCGCAACCCATTGAGCCGCAAATACGGCTTTTCCAAATCGACATTGAGTGACAGTCTGAAGAAGCTGGGCATTGAGTATGTGCATATGCCTGAATTGGGAATCGTTTCGGAAAAACGCCAACAGCTTAATACGCAATCAGATTATGATCGGCTGTTTGATGAGTATGAAAAAACAACGCTGAAAGATAATAAAGCTGCGTTAGATAATTTGCGCTCACTCGTTGATAAATATAAGCGTGTGGCTATTACCTGCTTTGAAGCGGAGCCATGCCAATGTCACCGTGGACGCGTGGCAAAAGAGTTAGTTAAACTTCAAGGTTGGGATTATCCGGTCGAGCATATTTAAGGAAGGCCATGCCAAGAGAGCGCGTTCTCATAGCTGTAAAAACATACCCTACGCTCTCGGAAAAATATCGGGAACTGGCTTGTACTGCAGGGTTTCGTGAAGATGGATCGTGGATACGTCTTTACCCCATTCCTTTCCGCTTGTTGGAAGAAGACAAACGCTACAAGAAATACCAGTGGATAGAAGCTGATATTGCCAAGAACCAGGGCGACCCTCGTCCTGAAAGCTACAAGATTACCAACCGTGATACGATTGAATTGCTGAACGCAGTTCCTTCGGAAAAAAACTGGGCAGAACGCAAACGCCTGATTTTGGAAAAGAATACGATTCACACAGATCTGGCTGCATTGATCAGTGGAGCACACAAAGATGAGCTTTCCCTGGCTATTTTCAAGACAGCGTCAATTGAAGGGTTTAAGATTGAAGAAGCCCCCAAAGACTGGCCAGAAGACAAATTGAAGAAAGTGCTGGATGGCATGAAGCAAGCGCACTTGTTTGAGGAAGAACAGGATACTGCCGAATTCAAAATCATGCCTAAGCTACCTTATAAGTTTTCCTACACATTTAAGGATGAAAAAGGAAAAACCAGCACATTAATGATTGAGGATTGGGAAATCGGCCAACTCTACTGGAATTGTGTAAAGCATTACGGAGAAAAGGAAGCTCCTCAGAAAGTAAAAGAAAAATATCTGGATGATTTTGCAAAGAAAAAGGATTTGTATCTGTTCTTGGGAACAACGCGTGAGTGGCACATACGCCGCGCAACAAACCCTTATGTGATCATAGGCACATTTCATCCGCCTTTTGAAAAACAAGCATCTCTATTTTAGCCATGACCTTCGATATCACCATACAACACGACCTCAAGAAATTGAGGCGGCAGCTCAACACGCTTGAAACCAAGGTGGCACCACAGGCCACGGTGCGTACCCTCAACCGCGTGGCCGAGAGCGCAAAGGTGGCGAGTGCCAAGCACATCGCACCACAAATGAACAGCAGGCAAGCTGCGGTCAAACGGCGCATCGTCACGCAAAAGGCAACCTTCAAACGGTTGTGGGCAACGTTGGTGGCACGCGACCGTGCGCTGCAGTTGATTGAGTTTGTGGTCGGCAGCAAGAAGCCAACGCAACAACCAGGTGGTAAGCGTGGGCTGGTCAAGGTGAAGAAGTACGGCAAGGTATCAACGTTATCGAATGCTTTTATTGCCCCGCGCAAAAGCGGCTCCAGTAAGACCACTGTTTACATGCGGAAGACCGGCAAGCGTCACCCACTCAAACTGTTGTACGGCCCTGGCATCATGCAGCTGTTCAAGCAGCGTGAGAACGATGCGATCATGCAAGCGAAGGTGAAGGAACGCTTCCCCATTGAGTTTGCACGCAACCTGAAATTCTACATCAACCGCTTTAAACGCCGCTAACACCGCACCGAATCCCCTGGATTCAAAAAGGTACTCCCGACCCGTCCCCCCTGCGGGTACGCCGAGGGCGCGGCGTTTTACTAGCCACAAATTCAGAAAAGCCATTTCGTTTCGCAATTCCGAATACAAAACCTTTATATAACAAATGCTTAAAGTGGCTGACTGCGAAATCGGGTCTGCTGGAGCCATTTCGCTAACGTGCTGTATGCACAAAACTTAACTGCAAAACAGGAAAGATTATGAAAGTAGAACTGATCGAAATTGGTCGGGTGATTCCGTATGCGCGTAATCCCCGCAAAAATGATGCTGCCATAGCCAAAGTTGCTGCCTCGATTAAGGAATACGGATTCCGCCAGCCTATCGTGGTGGATGAGGAAATGGTTATCATTGCAGGCCACACGCGCCTGCAGGCGGCGCAGACGCTGGGGTTAAAAAAAGTACCGGTGCATGTAGCCACTGGCCTCACACAGGCGCAGATAAAGGCTTACAGGCTGGCTGACAACCGCACCCATGAAGATGCGGAGTGGGACGAAGATCTGTTGGCGATTGAGCTTGGTGAACTGAGCGATATGGATTTTGATTTAGATCTAACAGGGTTTGAAGCAATTGAACTGGAACAGCTGCTCGATGGTGCTGCGATGGATGGATTAACCGATGATGATGAAGTACCGGAAGCACCGGAGATACCGGTTTCCAAAGAAGGTGATATCTGGCTGATGGGCGACCACCGTGTAATCTGCGGCGATAGCACCAAGGCCAAAACCATGAAGGCATTGATGGGTGACGAGCTGGCCGACATGGTATTTACCGACCCGCCCTACAATGTCGATTATGGTCAAACCATGAAAGACAATGTGCGCGGTAACAAACGGAAGATTAAGAATGATAATCTCGGTGCTGATTTTCAGAAGTTTCTGACAGATGCCTGTACCGAGATGGTGAAAGTCTGCAAGGGTGCGTTGTATATCTGCATGTCCTCCTCAGAACTCCATACCCTCCATCGTGCCTTTGCAGACGCTGGCGGCAAATGGTCAACGTTTATTATCTGGGGAAAGAATCACTTCACGATGGGTCGCTCAGATTATCAACGACAATATGAGCCGATCCTCTATGGCTGGCCTGATGGCAACAAGCATTTCTGGTGTGGAGATCGTAGCCAGAGCGATCTATGGCATTACGATAAACCTAAAACCAATGACTTACATCCGACCATGAAGCCGGTGGAGTTGGTGTGCCGTGGCATTGAAAACAGCAGCAAAACAAAGGATATCGTGTTGGACAGCTTCGGTGGCTCCGGCACTACGCTGATCGCGTGTGAGAAATTGCAACGTAAGGCGCGGTTGATTGAACTTGATCCGTGCTATGTGGATGTGATTGTGAAGCGGTGGGAAGAGTTCACCGGCAAAACTGCGAAGCATGCCGGTGAAAAGAAGTCCTTTGCGGAGATTGCGAAAAAGCGTCAGGCCGCTTCCTGATCAGGTAAAAGTCGGTAGCCATGTTTGCCTTCGCCGGTGGTGAAGGTTTCAATGGGCAATCCACGCTTTTTACGCAGGTTGGAGAGATGACCGCGTACCGAGTGTGGTTTCCATCCGGTGGCATCGATTAACTCTACCAGGGTTGCTCCTTCTTCGCGGGATAAAAGATTAATGATAATCGATTGCTTGGTCTCGCGTTTCGGTTCGTTACTCGGCGTTACATCGTGTTTCTCCGTGTTACATGATGTTACAGGTGCGGCCTCTGCCGAGCCGTTGATGACATTCAGCCCTTCCTGGCTGATTACAAACTTGGTGTTTTTATCGAATTTGTAATGGTTGCCGACTGCTTCGGCACCTTGCACCGTAATCATCTTTTTGCGTAGCAAGGCGGTGATCATCTTATCCTGTATGACAGGGCTTTTGATGTGCTGCATAAATTGTCGAATTTCAGTATTTGGCGATTTAGCTGCAGAGGTTAAAATGGTGCGTTGTGCTGTAGAAAGTTCAGTCATGATTAACTCCTTGGTTTGATTAACAATTTGCCCTTAAGGACACACCCATGAATGCTTCAATCACGAGCTTAATCAAGTCAATTCGATGGAAAAAGTTGAATGAAATGAGTGTCTTATATGCCAACGATGTATCCAGTAACCACCATCGCCAAATTGTTCGGCGTAAGCGACCGGCGAGTACAGCAATACGCCCAGGATGGCATCATTCCCAAGCCGGTTAACGGTCAGTATGAGCTGGTTGGATGCGTTCGTGGGATTATCAATTATCTTCAGCAGCGTGCCTTCGGCAAAGGCGTTGCACCGCAGGACACACATCTGGAGCGTGCGCGATTATTAAAAGCGCAGGCAGATATGGCAGAGATTGAACTGGCCGAGCGCACCGGTGCGCTGGTGACGGTAGAACGAGTGGAAACCGATTGGTTGGAAATGGTGACGGCATGCCGCGCCAAGATGCTCGGTATCCCAACAAAAACGGCATACCAGATCGCCCATTTAGAAAACCCACAAGAAATTGAGAAATTCCTGAAGCGCACCATTTACGAGGCGTTGGCGGAAATGGCTGCTTATGAATCAGACGAAGACTTATCAGACAGTATTGAAGACGGTGATGAAGGCCTGGATGCCGCCGCCGCAACTGACAGTGAGCCAGTGGGCGGATCAGAACCGGAGGCTGAGTCCGGAAGCGAGTAGCGAGCCTGGATCATGGGTAACCGACCGTGCGCCTTATCAGCGCGGGATGATGGATGCGGTGAATGAGCCTGGTGTTTCCGAGGTGGTCTATATGACCTCTTCGCAAATTGGCAAAACCGAGATTATCAATAACATCATCGGCTATTTTGCACATCAAGACCCATCGCCGCTACTGCTAATCCAGCCCACACTGGATATGGCAGAGACGTGGAGCAAAGATCGCCTTGCACCGATGATCCGCGATACGGATGCGCTGACAGATCTGTTTGGTGATCCACGCAGCCGCGATAGCAACAACACGCTGCTGCATAAGAAATTCCCTGGTGGGCATATCACCATGGCAGGTGCGAACAGTCCATCCTCGCTGGCAAGCCGCCCGATTCGGATTGTGCTGCTGGATGAAGAAGACCGCTACCCACACTCCGCTGGAACGGAAGGTGACCCTGGCAGCCTGGCGCAGAAACGTACTACGACCTTCTGGAATCGGCTGTTGGTAACCGCCAGCACGCCAACGATTGAAGACGAAAGCAAGATTGAGTCCCGCTACCAGCAAAGCGATCAGCGCAAATACTACGTGCCTTGCCCTGAGTGCGACACCTTTCAGGTGCTCTGCTGGCAGCAGGTTAAGTTTGAAAAAGAAAAAACAGAGGACGCGGTGTATGCCTGCGAACATTGCGGCTCATGCCTGAAGGAAAGCGACAAAATGTGGATGCTTTCTCACGGAGAATGGCGTGCTGAAGCAGCATTTAACGGGATTGCCGGATTCCATATAAACGAGCTGTATAGCCCATGGGTTAAATGGTCGGAGATGGTGGCAAGTTTCCTCAAAGCCAAACGTCTGCCGGAAACGCTCAAGGTTTGGGTTAATACCTCGCTGGGCGAGACATGGAAGGAAGCAACGGAAGGGATAGACCCTTCAGGATTGCTGGGACGTAAGGAAAATTGGGGCCGCGTAGCTCCTGAAGGCGTGATTGTCATCACTGCCGGCGTTGATGTGCAGGATGATCGGCTGGAAGCAGAAGTAATCGGCTGGGGCGTTTCTCAGGAAAGCTGGTCGCTGCAATACCATGTGCTGCATGGCGACCCCGCGCAAAGCAAAGTATGGGAGGATTTAACCAATGTGCTTACGCAAACGATTAAAACAACGGATGGCCGTACTTTATCGGTGGCAGCAAGCTGTGTGGATAGCGGTGGTCACCAGACTCAGCGGGTTTATGAATACTGTAAAGGCCGTGAGTATCAACGTATTTACGCGATTAAAGGTGCGAATCAAATCGGCAAGCCGCTGGTTAGTAAATTCAGCAAAAACAACAAGCTCAGAGTCAAACTCTTCACCATCGGAACGGACACGGCAAAACAAATGATCTACTCGCGGCTGAAAATTCATCAGCCAGGAGCCGGTTATTGCCATTTCCCTGCAGATTATCCGGAAGAGTATTTCAAGCAGCTCACTTCCGAGCGCATACAGACCAAATTTGTGAACGGCCACCCCACTCGTATCTGGGTGCTGACCAAAGGTCGCCGCAATGAGGCATTGGACTGCCGCGTGTACGGGCTGGCTGCGCTGCATATTCTGAATCCGAATCTGGATCGCCTCGCTAAAGAGCAAGAGCGTGAGCGTTTACGGAAGCCGGAAAGCCAAGACACGCCGGAAGCACAGCCTGCCAATGAATGGATGGGCTACGAAGACTGGAACTTTAACTGAGGCAAAGATGATGAAAACGAAACTGACTGTGCTGGATTTATTCTCCGGCATCGGCGGTTTCTCCCTTGGTTTGGAGCGTGCTGGCTTCGATACCATTGCTTTTTGTGAAATTGAACCATTTTGCCGAAATATCTTAAGCAAGCACTGGCCGCATGTGCCGATTGCTCAGGATATTCGGCAGTTACGCTATGAAAACGGAAGATTATACGATGCAGAGCGAGTTATTTACGAAGGACGAATCGACCTTATCTGCGGTGGATTCCCCTGTCAGCCGTTCAGTGTCGCCGGACGCAAAAAAGGAACGGAAGATGACCGCGACCTCTGGCCGGAAATGTTTCGAATCATTCAGCAAGCGCAGCCCTCTTGGGTTGTTGGTGAAAACGTTGCTAACTTCGTCAATCTGGCATTCACCCGCACGAAGATTGACCTGGAGCATGAAGGCTACACCGTGCAGCCATTTGTTATTCCAGCTTGTGCCATCGGCGCACCCCACCGGCGAGACCGAGTGTGGATTGTTGCCCACACCGATGGCAAGCGATGCGACTCAGGGAGCGATCATCGGCAAGAACGATCAGTATTACATCACCAAAACGGGCATGCCGAGAAAGATCAATGGTCAGGGAACGGCAGGAAGTGTGGGATTAGCTCGGCTGGCGCGATTACTACCCACCATGGGAGCGAACGAATTCAAAGGCGCGAACCGCAATCGCTATGTGGGCAGCAAGCATTTTCGTGGTGCGAAGATGTCCGAAGGACTGAGGACTACTTCAACCGACCCAATATACCTCAACCCCTCATTTGCCGAGATAGTGATGGGTTTTCCACCAGGGTGGACAGACTTAAGGCACTCGGAAACGCCGTAGTGCCACAGATTCCCGAAGCTATCGGGCAAGCAATTATCAACTTAATCAAGGACTGAATATGGCACTAACATTAACACAAGCGCAGACCGCTTTGGATGCGTGGATTGCGGCTGATCTCGCTGTAGCCAAAGGCCAGAGCTACACGATGAACGGTCGCTCCCTGACTTTGGCAAATGCCAAGGAAATAAGGGAACAAATTCAATATTGGGAACGCCGTGTCTCGGCTTTCGAGCAGGTAGTCCAGCAAAATCAACAAGCGGCATTAGCGGATTTTTCAGATGTCTAATATCATTGATAAAACAATTGAGGTGATATCACCGGAAGCAGCTTTGCGCCGTGATACCGCACGCAAAGTGCTTAAAGCCCAACGTGCCTATGAAGCAGCGCAACCCTCCCGCCTGCGTAAGGTCAAAACCGATCCAGGTAGTGGCGATGCAATTGTTGAACGTGCCGGAGAATCACTTCGCCTGCAGGCACGTCATCTGGATGAAAACCACGATCTAGCCAGTGGTGTGCTTGATTGCCTGGTCAATAATGTGGTGGGACGCGGTATCAATATTGAACCACAGGTGAAACTTAAAAGCGGAGATCTGGCCAAACCGGTCAATGATCAGCTGATAGAACTGTGGGAAGAGTGGATTCGCTTTCCCGAAGTCACATGGGAATGCCACTGGAACCACATGCTGCGCTTGCTTGCGCGGCATTGGTTTCGTGACGGTGAAGTGCTGATTAAGCATATTGAAGGTACGAGCAATTCAATCGATCACGGCACGCTGGTGCCATATTCGCTGGAAATGATCGAAGCGGATTTTCTACCGTTTGCCCTGAATGATCAGAAAAAACGCATCATCCACGGTGTGGAGAAAAACGCCTGGCGCAGACCACGTGCCTATTACCTGTATAAGGAACATCCAGGCGATTCCCATGTGTTGGTAACGCGACAGGATACCAAACGCTTCGCTGCAGAGAAAATTCTGCACCTGAAAATTGCCAAGCGCATCAGCCAGACACGCGGTGTATCCGTCTTTGCCAGCGTGATGACGCGCATGGAAGATATTAAGGATTATGAACTTTCAGAACGGCTAGCGGCGAAAGTGGCAGCCAGCATCTGTGCGTTTATTCGCAAATCGCTTGATGGCCCAGCCTCCGGTCTGCAGGTGGATGAAGCTGGCAACCGGCTGATGAAGATGCAGCCAGGTATGATTTTTGACAATCTGCTCCCTGGTGAAGAAGTGGGCATGATTGACAGCAACCGACCCAATACCATGCTGGAGCAATTCCGCAATTCGCAGCTTCGGGCGGTGGCGGCTGGCACAAGCACTGGCTATTCCTCCATTGCAAAAGATTACAACGGCACATATTCCGCCCAGCGGCAGGAGCTGGTGGAGCAGTCGGTGCATTATGCTGTGCTTCGAGAATATTTCATTGAGCGTTGCGTGCGCCCCATTTGGGAACGGTTTGTGGATATGGCCGTGCTCTCCGGTCAGTTGAAAGTGCCACAAAATGAGATTAACCCGCGCTCTCTGAAAAAGGCAGGATTCCAAGGGCCAGTCATGCCGTGGATTGACCCACAGAAAGAAGTGACTGCCGAAGAAAAAGCCGTAGCTGCTGGCTTCAAATCGAGAGCCGAAGTTATCCGCGCTCGCGGTGGCAACCCGCAGGATACGTTCGAGCAGATAAAGCAGGAACGTGAGCAGGAAAAAGAAGCCGGTATCAGCTTCAGCACCAGCAATGGTGGGAAACAACTTTCACTCTTTAACGAAACCCAAGGAGAATCCGATGACAAAGACACTAGTGCCGAAGAAAACAAAGACGAAGCCGGAAAACAAACAGGAAATACTGACACGGACGATTGATCTCACACGAGAATCAATTGTTGATGAAAACAGCCGCCTTGTGCGGCTTTCTTTTTCTTCTGAAGAACCCGTCACGCGCCAGAGTTTTTTCAGTGACCCATGGATTGAAGTGCTGGGCCATGAGCGTAGTGAAGTTGATCTGGAACGCCTCAATAACAGTGCGCCGGTGCTTTACAACCATGATCGCTCTGAGCGTGGCAACCGCATCGGTGTAGTGGAGCGTGCCTGGCTTGAAGGTAGCCGTGGCCATGCTGAGATTCGCTTAAGCAAGCGTGATGAAGTGGAAGGTTTCTGGCAGGACGTGCGAGACGGAATCCTGCGGAATGTTTCCGTGGCCTACCGCATCAATGAGCGCAAGCTGGAAGAAGAACACAAAGATAAACCAGATCTGTATCGGGTGACCAGTTGGACACCGATGGAGATATCGCTGGTCGATATTCCTGCTGATGCCAGTGTTGGCATCGGTCGGAGTGCTGAGGATGACCCCTCGCAAGAGGACGCTCCGGAAGAGCGCACCCTCAATACCCAACCCCAACCTAACCAAAAGGAGAAGACTATGCCTGATAAAGTCGTAGAAAAACCGGAGCGTAAAGAATCGGATCAAGTCGATGAAAAACGCAAAGGTGAATTTATGGATGAAGGTGCAAAACGTGCGCTGGAAACCGAGAAAGCACGCCGCACGGAAATTCGTGGCTTATTTGAAGGTCATGATGATCACGCGCAAGTGCGCGATCAATGCCTGGATGATCCAGAAGTTGATGTCAATGAAGCACGCAAACTGCTGCTAGATGCTATCGGCAAGCAGGAACAGCCTGCAGCCAATGGCCAGCATATTGAGATGGGTGATTCCGATCTTGAGAAATTCAGTCGCGCTGCTGAAGATGCCATTGCCTTCCGTGCCGGTATTGCCGGTAAAGATGAGAAACCTACAGAACTGGTGGGTTACACTCTGCTGGAGATGGCGCGTAAATCATTAGAATTACGCGGTGTCCGTACTGAGCGTATGGATAAGCGCGAGTTGGTGGGACGTGCCTTTACGCACTCCACCAGCGATTTCCCAAAGATTCTGGAAAACAACTCTCGCAAGGCCATGCTGCGCGGATACGATGAAGCAGAGGAAGTATTCCCGCGCTTTACCCGCGCCGGTAATCTATCGGACTTCAAACAGCACAGCCGTGTTGGTTTAGGTACGTTTGATTCACTGGATGAGATTCCTGAAAGCGGTGAATATAAGCACGGCACTTTTGGTGAGCGTGCAGAGCCGATTCAGTTGGCCACATATGGTAAGCTGTTCAGCATTTCCCGCCAGGCTATCATCAATGATGACTTAAGTGCCTTTACCGACATCCCTCGCAAGATGGGGCGTGCGGCAGCGCGTACTGTTGGTGATCTGGTATTCTCTATCATCAACAGCAATCCAACCATGAGTGATGGCACGGCTTTATTCCATGCTGATCATAACAACCTGGCTGGTTCTGGTGCTGCACCAACGGTAACTACGGTGGGTGCTGGTCGTACCGGCATGCGGACACAGAAAGATGGTAAGGCAACACTGAATATCAGCCCATCCTTCTTCCTGGTACCGGCAGCGTTGGAAGATACCGCCAAAGTGCTGATGGCATCGGAAACTGATCCGGCGCAAACGAACAGTAAGAAACCAAACGCTGTACGCAATGCTGCGGAAGTGGTGGTGGATGCTCGTTTGGATGTGGCTTCGCTCACTGCCTGGTATTTGCTGGCTGATCCGAGCCGCTTTGACACGATTGAGGTGGGTTACCTTGATGGTGTTGCAGCACCATTCCTTGATCAGCAGGAAGGCTGGACGATTGATGGTGTCGAATACAAGGTACGCATTGATGCTGCAGCTGCTCCACTGGAATTCCGCACTTTCTGGAAAAATGCAGGTTCCTGAAATCCACCCCCCAACCCTAGCCCAAGACCTCGGCTAAAAGCAGAGGTTTTTAATCATCAACTAAAGGAGAAATCTTATGGCTACTAATTATGTTCAAGAGGGCAAAGCCCTCAACTATACCCCATCCGGTGCTGATCTGGCATCCGGTGATTTTGTGCTGATTGGCGTTATTGGCGGTGTTGCCAAAACCGCCATTGCCGATGGCAAAACCGGTGCAGTACACATCTCCGGTGTGTTCAGCGTCCCAAAAGCCAGCGGCGCGGTAACGCAGGGTGCAAAGCTGTACTGGAACAGCACCAACAGCAACCTGACTACCACTGCATCGGGCAACACCATTGCTGGGGTGGCGGCAGAAGCCGCTGCATCCGGCGATGCCAATGTGAAAATCCTCTTAAATGTAGGTCTGTAAATATGCCGTTTATTGAGGACATGCAGGAGCGTGATCTTGCGCTCCTGCAAGCGTTGGACGGGCGCGAGGTTACCTACACTCCAGATGGTGGGTCACCTCGCATCGTTTCTGGCATGCTGCAGGAATTTACGGAGCTAACAGGTGGCGAAACGGTGGATGTGGTGGTCGCCAAGCCAGTTTTGTCAGTTCGTACTATCGATATCCCAGAGATACAAGCCGGAGATGTTTTTACTATCGATAGTCAAGATTACGAGGTGGCAGTTGTCAGCCCAGACAATGAAAGCATCACCGAACTAATGATGGAAAAACTATGAAACATGCACGCACACAAATCCGCAATGCGGTAACGGCCCTGCTGAAAGGCAATACGACCGCAGGCGATAATGTATATGAAGCGCGGGTCTATCCGATTAACGACCCAAAACTTCCTGCCTTGTTGGTTTACACCAAACAGGAAACGGTGGGCGAACAATCCATGTCCCGCCCTCGCACCCAGCAACGGGAATTAATGGTTACAGTGGAAGCCTATGTCAAAGAGCGCGGCAATGTGGATGAAGCTACCGACACGCTGGCCATGGAAATTGAGCAGCTGGTTGCTGCCGATCCAACGCTGGGTGGCCTGGTGAAAGATACTGCATTGGACACCACGGAAACGCAATTCTCTGATGATGGAGAAAAGCCAATCGCAGTGGCAATTTTAACTTTCTCGGTGCTGTACACCGTCAAGGAACATGAGCCGCAAACGCTGACGTAAGCCTCCCCGTCAGCCGCTCATGCTTAAGGGCAGTCCTTCGGGGCTGCCCTTTTTTTATGTAACCCAACCCAACTCAAGGAGAAAAACTATGGCTACACACGCTGGAAGCGAGGGAAAGGTCTTTATTGGATCAGACCAGGTCGCTGAAATTAAATCATGGTCGATGGAGATTACCTCCGACACCGTGGACGCATCTATCATTGGAACATCATGGCGCAAAAATCAGGCCACCATCAAAGGTTGGTCTGGCAGTTTTGACGGTTTCTGGGATGAAACCGATGTCGATGGTCAGGGCGCATTATCCGCTGGTGGTACGGTAACGCTTAATCTCTATCCCGAAGGAGATGATACGGGAGCCACCTATTGGAGCGGCGATGCGATCATCACCTCCATTTCTTATAACGCATCGTTTGACGGGATTGTCGAAGCATCCTTCAGCTTCACTGGCACCGGCGCGTTAACCGAATCAACCGTATCTTAAAGGAGGCATCATGAGTGTTATTAATCGTGCTACTGCTCATTACGCATCGCAGGAAAGGCTGATAATTTCAGTCCCTGAATGGGGTGATGACAAAAACCCGCTGGAAATCCATGTATTCCCGATGACCATGGCGGAGGTCAATATGATGGGGAAAATTGCCAGTAAAAAGGCAACCAACATTGAGCAAGCTGCCAATGTCATCGTGGTCAAAGCCAAAGATAAAGATGGCAAGCGCATGTTTAGCGTTTCCGACCGTGACAAGCTGATGCAGGAAGCGGATTACCGCGTGGTTTCCCGCATTGCCGAGCGCATCGAGGAACATTTCTTCGGCGACATGGAGAAACACAAGGGAAACTCCGCAGCGATCTCTTCCGGCGAAACCAGTTAGCACTGGCATGGCAGCTCGGCAGACCACTGGCCGAAATTGAGGCCATGTCCACGCAGCAATACATGGAATGGATCGCATTCTTCGAACTTCAAACAGAAAACCTGAGTAAAAACCATGGCAAGATTCGCTAGTGCAGAATTTACCATACGCGCAGTTAATAAAACGCAGAAAGCCTTCGCCCAGATCAATCAGGGCGTTGGCAATATGGATCGGCGTTTTAGCAAACTTGGTAGTGGGCTGAGTAAAATCGGTGGGCTGATGGCCACGGCTTTTGTTGGAAAGCAGATCACCGATACCATAACTAAGTTTGAGAAACTGGAAGCATCACTTCGTACCATCACCGGCTCTGCAGATAAAGCAGCGGTGGCATTTGGTTTTATTCAGGATTTTGCCGCCACAACTCCGTTCCAATTAGAGGAAGTAACGGACGCATTTATCAAGCTGAAGGCGTTGGGGTTAACGCCCTCTGCAGAGGCACTCACCTCCTACGGCAATACTGCCACGGCGATGGGTAAAAGCCTCAATCAGATGATCGAGGCCGTTGCGGATGCTGCAACGGGTGAATTTGAACGCCTGAAGGAGTTTGGCATCAAAGCCAAAAGCCAGGGCGATCAGGTTACGTTCACCTTCCAGGGTGTCAGCACGACCATTGGTAAAAACTCTAAAGAGATTGAAGCCTACCTTAAATCCATCGGTGACGTACAGTTTGCCGGAGCGATGGAAGAGCAAGCCGATACGCTGAATGTGGCTTTATCCAACATGGGGGATGGATTTTCCAAGTTGGTGAAAGCCATTGGTGACGCTGGCTTAACCGCAATACTGACGGGCATTGCTAACGGCATCAAATGGCTGGCAGAGCAGATTACCAATTCCATTGAGCCATTCAAGCTGGGCTTTAAAGCCATTATTGGTGAGGTGGTGAAATTCGGCAGGCTGTTCATTGCAGTATTTGAGGGCGTGGGTGATGCATTTAACGCCTTTGGTGATGCAATTTCTGCCCGATTCGAGGCTCTGGGAAAAGACCTGGCAGCTTTTGTGGAAGACCCGCTGGGCGGTGTATCATTTGAGAACACCCGCGCTGCGTTGGAAACTGGTTTGCTCGATGCGATGGGCAATGCCTTTGATAAAGCACTGACTGAGGCAAAAGACTTCAATGCCGCCATTGATGCTGAAATTCAGGATGCTGCACTGAAAATTATTGAGGCGCGGGAAGCTAAAAATGCATCGCTGGATAGCTTGTTTGAAGAAACGGCTACACCAGAAAACACCGAAGAAACCAACAAGCAAACTGAGAAATTCACCAAGCTGCAACAGGAAGCGCAGCGGGTGATCGATGCCACGCGCACACCGCTTGAAAATTACAACAAGGAGATGGAGAAGCTCAATAAACTGCTCAAGGAAGGTCACATCAATCAGGAAACCTTCGGACGCGCCACCGAGCAGGCACAGGAAAAGCTCAAAAAATCCAGCGAGAAAGTCGGCGATGTAATTGAGGATGAATTTGATGGTTTAGGAAAAACCATGGAGGGCAGTATTGCCGATGCGCTCGATGGCATTAATGGCCGTTTTGATAGCTTTGGAGATTTTGCCAAAGGATTCCTGTCCGATCTCAATCGTTCATTGCTGCAATTTGCGCTGAAGGATTTAGGCATCACAGGTGAAGGCGGCATCATTGGGCAGATATTTGGTGGCATTGGTGGCCTGTTTGGTGGTGGCTCAGGCGGTGGTGGTGGGTTTGGCAGCCTGCTTTCTGGTGCGGCAAGCCTGTTCGGTGGTTTCTTTGCCGATGGCGGCAAGTTAAAGCCAGGTCAATTCGGTGTTGTTGGTGAGCGTGGGCCAGAGCTGGCATTTGCTGGCAGTTCCCCACTCAACATCATGCCAAACGGCACAGGCGCAGCACCAATTACCGTCAATATGAACGTGCAAACACCGGACGCGCAGAGCTTCCGGCAGAGCCAGGGGCAGCTTGCTGCAGATATGGCGCGGTCGATTGATCGGGCAAGGAGGAATCTATGAGTTTTGAAGAAGTACAATTTCCCAGCGATATTTCGTATGGCGCGACCGGCGGGCCAATGTTTTTAACCGATGTGGTAGCAACTGTCTCCGGCCATGAGCAGCGCAACAGCAAATGGAGTCAATCCCGTGCCAAATACAATGCGGCATCCGGCATTAAAACCGAAACACAGTGGCAGGCATTGATATCCTTCTTCCGTGCGCGGCGTGGCAAGGCGGTGGGATTCCGTTTCAAAGATTGGAGCGATTATAAAGGTGAAAATGTACAAATCGGCGTTGGCGATGACAGCGAAGTCGATTTTCAGCTGATAAAGATTTACTCCAGTGGCAGTGTGGCAGTCTCCCGCGATATTACCAAGCCGGTGGCGGGTACGGTTGATATTTACGTGGATGCGGTGCTGCAATCGTCTGGCGTAAGCGTTGATACTACCACAGGAGTTGTGACGTTTGATACTGCGCCAGCCAGTAGTGAAGTGATCACCGCTGATTTTGAATTTGACGTGCCGGTGCGCTTTGATACGGACGAGCTGGGGCTTTCCATGGATAGCTTTGATGCTGGTAGCTGGAGCAGCATTCCTCTGATTGAGGTGCGGATATGAGAATAATATCCCCACAATTAGAAGCGCATTTTGAAGGTGGCCTCACTACACTGGCAACCTGCTGGAAAATCACCCGCGAGGATACCACCGAGCTGGGCTTTACCGATCATGATCAGTCACTCACCATTGACAGCGTGGATTATGATTCTCTTGCCGGTTTCACACCCACTACGGTGGAGAATAAATCCAATATGTCGGTGGATAATCTGGATATTGAAGGTCAGGTGTTTCCTTCCAAAATCACCGAAGAGGATTTGCTGGCTGGACTCTACGATTATGCCGAGATTGAGATCTTCATCGTCAATTATGAAGACCTGACACAAGGCAAGCTGGTGGTGAAGCGTGGGCGGCTGGGCGAAGTGACACTCAACAGCCAGATGTTTCAGGCGGAGGTACGCGGATTAACGCAGCACCTGTCACAGACCATCGGTGATGTGTTTTCTCCCTCCTGCCGTGCGATTCTTGGTGATTCCAAATGCAAAGTGGCACTGGCTGGTTTTACCGTTTCCGGCACTGTATCCGAGGTGGTTAATAACCAAACCTTCAAAGCAACCGTGCTCACAGAGGCTGCAGGATGGTACACCGGTGGCGAGGTGGAATGGACATCCGGCAATAATGATGGTCGCAAAATAGAGGTGAAGGAATTCGCTTCCACGCAAGCGGTGTTGGCATTGCCGATGGGTAAAAGCATTCAGGTGGGTGATGGATTCGATATCATCGCCGGTTGCGATAAGACCCGCGAAACCTGCCAGAGCAAATTTTCCAACATCATCAACTTTCGTGGAGAGCCAGATGTGCCTGGCACTGACAAACTGCTCACCACGGCTGGCACTTTAGACAAAACCAACCGTAACGAGTAATGAGCAATGACGTATATCAAACCTGAAGAGATTGTAGCGCAGGCGCGTACCTGGCTGGGTACAAAATATCACCATCAAGGGCGGCTGAAGAAATCATCTGCTGGCCCAGGTGGATGTGATTGCCTTGGATTAATTATTGGCATCATCGATGAGCTGGGCTTGCAGGATGGTGATGGCAACCCGCTAACCAATGCCGATGAATTCAATTACTCCATGTATCCAGAGCGCGGCAGGCTTGTACGAAGTATCAGTAAGCATCTCAAGGCAGTGCCAATTGAGAAAATGGCGGTGGGTGATGTCCTGCTGTTCAAAACATTCAAAGACCCGCAGCATGTGGGATTGCTCACGCAATATCCAGGCAATGGCCCTGGCATTATTCACTGCAATTCCAGTGCTGGTCAGGTGGTTGAGCAGCCTTTCTCCATGACATGGGTGAAGATGCTGACGCACGTTTATCGTTTCAAAAAGAAACAACTCAAATCGATTAAGTAGAAAAATATGGCTGATATAGTTTTACCCGTAGTCGGCGGCACGGTTGGATTCGTGCTGGGCGGCCCTTCCGGTGCCATTTTAGGTGCTAATTTGGGAAGCATGGCTGCAGGTGCGTTTTTTCCGACCACGCAGCGGGTGCAGCTGCCAACACAAGAAGGCCCACGCCTTGCTGATTTAAGAGCGCAAACATCCACTTACGGAAATATGATTTCCAAAGTGTATGGCACGATGCGGCTGGCTGGCAATGTCATCTGGTCAACCGACATCAAGGAGGTAAAAACCGAGAAAACCAGCACGCAAACATCCTCCGGTGGTGGTAAAGGTGGCGGTGGCGGCAAAACCACCACCAGCCAGACCACGGTGACCTATGAGTATTTTGTCACGCTGGCGATTGCTATTTGCGAAGGGCCGCTGGATGAAGTGATCCGTGTGTGGGCGGATAGCAAGGTGCTTACCGAAGATGTATTGTCTGCCAGCCAGGGTAAATACAATGTGCATCTGGGTGATGAAGAGCAAATTGTCGATGACATTATGGCAAAGTATCTGGCGGCTGGCACTATCCCTGCCTATCGCGGTATGGCCTATGTGGTGATTGAGGATTTTCCGCTGGCCGAGTATGGCAACCGCATTCCTAACTTCACCTTCGAGGTGCGCCGGTCGGTTAAATTCACGCCAAGCGTGGAAGATAAAGTTAAAGATATCGTCATCATTCCTGGTGCTGGTGAGTTTGTTTACAGCACTGCGGTGACCAGTAAGCAGGATGGTAGCTTTCCTGGTGGTGGCTTCGTCCCCTCCGGCGACAAGAGCTACATCAATATGCATAACTACGATGGCAAGGCTGATGTACAGGTAGCCATTGATCAACTATTGAATGTGTTGCCAAATATTGAATGGGTCGCGGTGGTAGTGACATGGTTTGCTACCGATGTGGATGCTGGAAATTGCACTATTATTCCCAAGGTAGAATTTCAAGGAACGACACAGGTGCTACCTTCTGATTGGGCGGTGGCAGGCTTAACACGCTCCACAGCGCAGAAAGTATTATTTTTCGATCCGGAAACACCAACTTATGGCGGTACGCCTTCCGATGCAACGGTGCTGCAGATCTGTCAGGAATTGCAGAGCCGTGGCTTAAACGTAATGCTCTATCCTATGCCGTTTGTGGATCAGATTACTCCCGATCCCAAGCCATGGCGTGGACGCATTGTTCCCGCCAATGCTACTGATGCAAATAACTGGTTTACTAAAACCGATGGCTATAATGCGTTTATCACTCATTATGCCAATCTGCTGAAAAACGATATTAATGCCATTGTTATCGGCTCTGAGCTGGTGGGCATGACCAGCTTTACCGATACGCCAGGCAATTACCCTGCGGTCAATCAACTGGTATCGTTGGCGGCTACGGTGAAAACGGCGGTGGGCAGTGGTGTTGATGTTACCTACGCTGCGGATTGGAGTGAATATCATAGCACCGATGGCTGGTTTAACCTTGATCCGCTATGGGCTTCCAGCAACATCGATTTTGTGGGAATTGATAGCTACTTTCCTATCACGCCAGATCTGCCACAGATCCAAATTGATGAAGATACCATCAAGCAATATTGGGAAGAAGGCGAAGGCTGGGATTATTTCTATGCTGATTCAGTCAACCGCACCGGCCTGACCAGTTACGGTGGTGATCCTACCTATGCATGGAAGAATCTGGAATATTGGTGGGCTAACACGCATACCAATCCGGATATGAGTACCACCAGCTGGACTGCCAAAATGAAGCCGGTGTGGTTTACTGAGTTTGGTTTCCCCAGCGTGGATGGTGCAGCCAATCAGCCGAATGTGTTTTTTGATCCTACATCGAGCGAGAGTTTTTATCCGCGTGGCAGTAAGGGTCGCATTGATTTTCAGGCACAGCGTGAAGCACTCAATGCCACGCTGGATTATCTGGAAGAGCGCAATTTAGAGGCTGGCAATTCAGATCTGGTACCACGCCGATTCATCTGGACGTGGGATGCCAGGCCGTTTTCGTTTTGGCCAGATCTGGAAGGCGTGTGGCAGGATTCTATTCTCTGGGCTACCGGTCATTGGGTACAGGGCAAGCTGGGTAATTCCACGCTGGGTGCTATTGTAGCTGAATTGCTGCAGGCAGCGGGGTTGACCGCCAGTGATTACGATGTCACTCGCCTGACAGATACGGTGGAGGGTTTTATTCTCGACCGTCCCATAACGGTACGAAATGCGATAGAATATCTCACCACTTCGTATTTCTTCGATATCGTGGAAAGCGATGGCATCCTCAAATGCGTACCGCGTGGGAATGAATCAGTAAAGGCTGTGCCGGAAGATGATCTCATTCCATCCAAGAAAAAAGGTGTGCAGGATGTATTGGAAATTGCCTACGCACAGGAGTTGGAGCTGCCGCAGCGGGTGAATGTTACCTATCTGGATCGGCCATTTAATTATGATCCGGTAACCCAAACCTCACAGCGTCAGGTGGTGCGTGCGGTGGATCAGGTAACCATGAGCCTACCGATTGTGATGGGAGCAACGCTGGCCAAGCAAATATCCGATATTACGCTTTATGGCACATGGAAGGAACGCACCAGCTTTCAGCTGAGGCTTCCTCCAAAATATGTCCGCATCGAGCCGACCGATGTGATTACGGTGACCGTCAACAACGTGGCGCACGAAATGCGGGTGGTGAAAACCGATATGGAAGCCAATGGCGTAATGAAGATAAATGCCGTGGCGGAAGATATCAGCAGCTACGATTTTTACACGCCGCCTGGCGAAACCAGCAGCAATGTTGAGCCACCGGTGCTGGTACCAGGTACGCTGGTGAAATTTGTGGATGCACCGCCATTGCCGACCGATACCGTACCGAATCAAGGCTTGCTCCGCATTGGCGTGGCAGCCGATGGGCCGAACTGGAACGGCTCGGCGGTCTATCGTTCCGATGATGGTGGAGATGCCGGTGGTAATACGTTCAACTTGCTTGCTGGCTTGGATGGTGCAGCCACCTTTGGTGCGATCATCACTAATTTGCCAGCTGGCCCTTTTGAAACATGGGATAATATTAACGAAGTGGAAGTTATCCTGACCTCCGGCAGTTTGGCTTCTATCAGTGAGTTGGGTGTGCTTAACGGTGCGAATGCTGCATTAATTGGTGACGAGCTGGTGCAATTTCAAAATGCCGAGTTGATTGGTGAAAGCACCTATAAGCTCACCAAGCTGCTGCGTGGCCGCCAAGGTACGGAATGGGCAATTGCTGGCCATGCGGTGGGTGATCGCTTCGTGCTAATCACTCCGGCACTCTATACCACGGCGATTGCTAATAATCTGATTGGCCGTGAGCTATATTATAAAGCCGTGAGTGTAGGCAACACGTTGACCACCACCGATGAAGAAGCCTTTACTTACACCGGACGCAATCTCAAACCATTTGCACCGGTGCATGTGAAAGGCAGCCGCGATGGTAGCAGCAACCTTACCATCAACTGGATACGCCGTTCCCGCGTGGATAGCGAGTGGCGCGATGGTGTTGGCATTCCGCTGGGTGAAGAATCCGAGCTTTACGAAGTGGATATCCTCGATGGTGGTAATGTGGTGCGTACCATTGAAGTGACCAGTGTGACTGCCAGCTACAGTGCCGCTGATCAAACCACCGATTTTGGCTCACCACAAAGCAGCGTGGATATGAAGATTTACCAAATGTCAGCGATTATTGGTCGTGGATACGCGGTAGAAGCTACCGTTTAATCAAATCTAATTGGAGAAAGTTATGTCCTCAACCGGAAGGCTGGGCCTGCCGTATATTGTCACGGCGCAGGCCCAAAAAGAAGTGACGCATAATGATGGGCTGAACCGTCTTGATGCATTTGTAACACCAGTGGTAGCTGATATTGCCAACGCACCGCCAGGTAGCCCTGCCGTGGGTGATCTGTATATTGTAGGCACTAGCGGCAGCGGTGATTTTTCCGGTGAGGATAACAAGCTGGCGCAATATCTCACCAGTGGGTGGGTATTCTATACCCCGTTCAAATGGATGGATGCAGTGGTGGAATCGCTGGATACCCGCATGGCCTATGACGGCTCCGGCTGGGTGGCATTCGGCCTGATCATGAAAGACACCGGCGAATATCTGCGTGTCGGTCATCAGCAGGAAGATGTGACGGTGGATTCTGGTGCCTTTAAGGATACCACCATCACCATTCCTAACCGATCTATCCTTCTGACCGTGAATGTGCGCGTGCTAACTGCTGTGACCGGCGCGAGTTCCTTTGATGTGGGAATCAGCGGTGAAACCAGCAAATTCGGTGGCTCTATCGGTGTTGGGTTGGATTCCACTAACATTGGCATCATTGGCCCAACCGCTTTTTATTCAGATACGGCAGTGCGCCTGACCGCCAATGGCAGCGATTTCACCGGAGGCGTGATCCGCACGACTATGCAGTATTTTAAACCAAAAGGGCCGTGGCCTTGGGAGTAATGACAATGGAAACCGTTTTTATTTGTGCATGCACTATCATGACCGGCCTGCTGATCTGGGGGCTGGGCTGGTATTATTTGCTGGCCAGTGGGTTCGCCACGCTGTTCATGCTGACGTTATTTAAGAGCACCAACCCAAAATAAACAAAACAACAATAGCCAATATGACCCGCCACTGAGCGGGTTTTTTATGCCTGGAGGAAAGATGAATACAGAAAACGAAACTAACAGCCTGCCCACACACGTTGCTGTCTGCCAGGAGCGATACAAGTCGCTGGAAAGCAGGTTGGCACGCATTGAGAAAATTCTCTGGTGGTGGGGAACGATGATCATCACCGGTCTGGTGGGAATCATCATCAAACTAACATTTATTAGTGGAGGTTAATCATGGTTACATTACTTGGATCACTTATAGGCTTCATCAGTGCGGCATTTCCCGACCTGTTGAAAATCTGGCGCGATGCTGCAGACCGCAAGCACGAGCTGACCATTCTGGAAATGCAGATGGCGCAGGCAGCACAAGGTCATCAACAGCGGCTGGAAGAAATCAATGCTCAGGCAGATATCTCTGAGTCTAGGGCATTATACAAAACCTACTATTCCGGCATCAAATGGGTGGATGCTCTAAATGGCACGGTACGACCAGTGCTGGCTTACTCTTTTTTCCTTTTGTATTTCGTCATCAAATGCATGCAGTTTGCTATGGTTGATTTGGTTGACCCACTGCCATGGCAAATTACTGCCTTATGGTCGGTGGAAGACCAGGCAATCTTTGCTGGCATTATCAGCTTCTACTTCGGCCAACGTGCCATGAGCAAGGTGCGGAGTGGAAAATGAGACACATCACACAGGATGGACTGCGCCTGATAAAGCAGTTTGAAGGGTTTGAACCAGAAATATACCTAGATGCCGCCGGATTACCTACTATTGGGTATGGTCACCTAATCCGTAAAGGTGAGCATAAAATGTTCGAAAATGGGATTAGTGAATCTGCGGCAGAAGCGTTATTAGCAAAAGATGTGTGGGCTGCAGAAAATGGGGTGTTACGATTAATTCGTGTTCCTCTCACCGATGGACAGTTTGATGCCCTGGTATCCTTTACCTTCAATCTTGGTTCTGGTGCATTACAGCGTTCTACTCTTCGCCGAAAAATCAACCGTGAGGAGCATGACGAAGTGCCACAAGAATTCATGCGCTGGATATGGGCTGGTGGCCGTAAGCTGAAAGGGTTAGTACGCCGCCGATCTGCAGAGGCAGAATTGTATCAAACTTAGCTCTTCTTAATAAGATTTACATTGATAGAGCCACACCCACAGCGCACTGCTTCTTTTTTGCCTCGCTCCGGTGATACATAAAGCAGCTCTTCACAGGTGTCACATTCAAAGATGCTGTTAAGCGCCTTGAATGCTTCCACGACCGGCTCAAAATCCCTTTTATTCAGATTCTCCCACTCATTGTAATGAATGGCCGTGTTGATTTGCCATTGCTCGACTTCGGATGCTTGAGCAGCATCATTAAGTGATTTCAGCAGCTTTTCTATCGACTCTTTTTTGTCGTTTTGCTCCCACGATTCAGCAGCTTTAATTCCCTCTTTTAGAAAATCTCTCAATCTTTTTACTCCCGGTGGAAGCAAATCACCGAGCGAATATTGAGCATCCCCCCGAAACACCACTTGAGCTCTTAATCGGTGGCAAATCTCTTTAGAGAGATATTCCAGATAATGCCGCAGAAGGCTTGCTGCGTCCCTTACATTATTCTTGGATAAATGGTCATCTATTTCCCGCCAAACATCCCTATCATCCCACTCGGTTGGGCCAACATCCACACTCCATGTTCTAAAATGCACAAAACCGTTGCGCTTAATTAAACCAGCGGTTTTCATGTGTCGCAGCCAAATATCATCATGGGTGGTGAGCATGAATTGTGTGTCCGGGAATTTTTGTTTTAACAGCGTGCAAACTTCTCTCCTATGCCCCGCATCCACCGACATCAGCACATCATCTAACACGGCAAAAGTGAATTTTCCTGATAGCAAATGCTGCATTAGCGCGAGGTAAAGGCATAAGCCCATGCTGTCTTGGTGCCCTTCACTATGAAAAGCACCGGGCGGAAAATAGCCACGCCCATAAAAATCAACATCAAAGCCAAGGCGACCCATTGATGGCGTTAATTTAGCTTCAAAGGCGCTTTCATCTTCGGCATTGATGATGCGATAGAGATTGCGGAAGGTTTTTTCTACGCTGGCATACACATTCTCCAGCTCTATCGTCATCACATCACCATAGGTTTCATGTACTTTGTCAGCGATTTTGATGCGGGACTGGCATGCTTTAAGCAGCGCTGAGGCAGCACGATAGGCTTCCATGCGCTCCTGAGCAACAATCAGGTATTCCCGCGCCGCATCTTGAGTGGAAGGTTCTGGAAGTGCTGTAATGGCCACCTTTATGCTTTCAATCAGAGCGGTGATATCTTCGGCGGGTGCAAATACTTCTTCCAATGCGGATTGGCTATCAGACAGAGGAAACAATTTGCGTAGCTTGGTGCTGATCAGACTTAATGTGTTTTGATAATTGGTAAGCGCTGTGACCTCTATGGCGGCGGGAAGTAATGGCCCATATTTTGCCACGGTCGTAATATGAGCAACTAGCTCTTCAATGGTAGTAGCAACCGGAGCGATGGTTTTTTCTAATTCAGCCTGCTGTTGTTTGATTGTTTCTAAATGACTCAACTTGGCCTGAACAATGTTTTTGAATTCTTCCGGCTCCCACTCCGTTTCACAGACAGGACATTCCTGATCGTCAAAAATGGCTAAAGCCACATCCAACATTTGCTTATGTGATGCCGCTTTATCCACCATCGGATCAGCTGCCAAATCCGATACTTCTTTTAAAGCAGTGGCGTGTTTTGTGCCAAAATCATCCGCCAGTAATTCTTCCAGCTTTTCCTCTAAACCTGTTATGTCAGTCAGCGCCTGAGCTTTTGCAATGCGTGATTTAGCAATGCCATCCCCCATCGTGGCCAACCCATCTTTAAAAGATGTACTCGCCTCCAGTTTCTCAATTTTAGGCAAACCAAGTATTTCTCTTCGGACATTGATCTGCTGCAATATCTCGCTCTCATTAAGCTGGGCTATTCCAAGTGCTTCAACGAGTGAATTTCTGGCTATTTGTTTTTGGTTCTCCAGAGGTTTTTCACCTCGCTTTTCAGCATTGGCAATTTTCTGAAAATTGGTGCGCAGGGATTCCAGTTTATCTAACCGCAATAATGCCTGCACTTCTTTTGCTCGATCACCCGGATTTGACAGCACATATTTGATCAACTCACGGCGCGAGAGAACGAATTCCGGATGGGCTTCAATATGAGCTAGGGCTTCCACCACATCTGCATCTGCCGGGGTGATTTTTGGCTTTCTAACATTTTTTACTGTTCTATGAACGGTGGCTTCTTTCCCACTGGCAACTATTTCAAATGTCAAGGTAACACTGGCATTTTCAGGGTCTGTACAATCAACGTGAGGGCCATGGTCTTTGACGGATAGATTGCCTGTTCCTTCACCGGCTAACCGGGAAACATTACCAGTAAGTGCAAATTCGATGGAATCTACAATTCCGCTTTTGCCTGTTCCATTCGGCCCACACACGGCAAAGTTATCACCGTTCATATCAAAGGTGAGGTTACGAATACCTCGGAATTCTTGAATGATGAGTTGCTTGATTCGGATCATTATTCTTCCTCACCAAACAGGGCTGTGCGGAGCGCTTTTTCTGAAACTTTATCGTTAAATACAACATCTTTTAAGCGCCCTGCAACCTCGGCATATTCTTCCTCAGATTCCAACTTGTTTACAAAGACATCCAACACCCTGTCGGATACGTTGCCTATTTCGCTTGATGTGGTGCTTTCTTCTTCCTCACTCATAAACTAAACCTTTATTTTCAAATATAAAATCGCCCCATCTAAGATAGACGATGATGCTAAAACTTCAAATATTCTTTATAAGGCATTGAGCACAATCTTACACCCAATAAACAGATATTCATTTGTGAGTGATGTTGCAGGTAGTGACGCTCAAGGTTTTAACAACCTCAATATTTTTATGTGCCCTGAGATTTTGAGTCGTCTGCGCAGCAATCTTTACGTTCTTTCCATTTTGCATAACATTCTGGTGCGCAGAAATGGTGTACGTAGTCATCAACTTCCGATGTAATGCCGGGGCTGCTGGAAGGGGCAATGAGAGCACAGCATTGTTCGCAAGATAGGGTTGATGTTTCTTT
This sequence comes from Hyphomicrobiaceae bacterium, assembly GCA_021775775.1. Taxonomy (GTDB): domain Bacteria; phylum Pseudomonadota; class Alphaproteobacteria; order Rhizobiales; family HXMU1428-3; genus HXMU1428-3. The sequence goes on along the minus strand of JAJFHF010000245.1, from coordinate 16,533 downwards.
CTTCTCCATAATCTACCCCGCGCAGCAGGAGAGTTTGCTGACATCCTTATCGAAGGTTTGGGCGGCGAGTTTAAGCCCCTCAACCCCTGTTAGGTATGGAAATATGGTATTTGCCAGTGCTTCGGTCGTCATTTGGGATTTTAAGGCAATAACAACTGTTTGTATTATATCTCCAGCTTCGGGTGCTAAAATATGTGCGCCGAGTAACTTGTCGGTTTTTCTGTCAGCCACCAATTTAATTAAGCCTCTGGTATCGCGAGCAGCGATAAAGCGCGGCACATGATCAAGAGTGATTGTGCTGGTCTTTACATCCATGCCTTGCTCTTTTGCCTGCGCCTCGGTTAGCCCAACACCGGCAACTTGTGGATCGGTAAATATGACCGAAGGCATAGTGGCATTATCATAGGCATTTTTATTGCCATCTATGGCGTTTAGCGCGGCCAGTTTTCCACCATACGCAGCCATATAGACAAACATATCTGCACCCGTTACATCACCCACTGCATACACATCTTCGCGGGTGGTTTGCATATATTCACCCACCTGTATGCCACCGTTTTTAATCAGCTTTATGCCGTTTTCTTCCAGTCCCATACTGGCTGTATTGGGCTTGCGTCCAGTGGTCACTAAAACCTGCTCGGCATCAATGGTGCGGGTTTCTCCATCTTTGTCATGGGTTAGGCGAATGCCGCCATCTATTTCTTCGATTTTCTGGTAGCCAATTCCAGCACATACATCAACGCCTTCCTCTTGCAAATATTTAGTTAATGCTTCACTGATTTCCGGCTCGGTTTCCGGCACTAATCGACTGCGGCAACAAATTGTTACTTTTGTTCCGGCTCTGGCAAACATCTGGCCTAATTCCACGCCGATAACCCCACCACCGATAATAAGCAGCGATTTTGGTTGTTTTTGTAATTCTAATGCAGTGGTGCTGGTGAGGTGAGGCACACTAAGCATACCGTCAATCGGTGGCAGTGAAGCTGTTGAGCCGGTCGCAATGATGGTTTTTTGCGGAGTGTAGAGCGTATCGCCTACCATAACCCCATCATCGGTAAAAACAGACCGTCCTTCTACATAAGACACGTTTTCGTAGGCTGGCAGCACATCAATATATTTTGTCACTCTCAATTCATCTACCAAGGCTTGTTTCTGTGCTACTAACGCTTTCCAGTCAGTGATTTTGGCACTGGCTTCAATCCCATCGAAACGGGAAGCCTTGCTTGCCTGATGCAGTGTTTCGGTTGCTCTAATCATGGTTTTTGAAGGAACACAGCCAAAATTAACGCATGTACCGCCAATCGTACCCACACCTGCGATAACCACGTTTGCACCTTTTTCAGCAGCGGTAATGGCAGCAGAAAACCCGCCGGAACCCGCGCCGATTACCAGCAAATCAGGTGAGATTGTTTTTTCTTGAGTGTTATTAGAATCGCAGCAATCAGACATGGTCTTCTCCTATATGAACTGTTAGCAAACTTCTGTATCAGCTTCACATTTATGTACCGTGGATGGGTAGCCAACATTTGTGGTAGCGGCAATCAGCGCATCAATATCCACTTTAGAAGGATCATATTTAACGACTGCTGTTTTAGTTTCGCTCGATGTTTCCACCTCCGTCACACCAGACACTTTTTCAAGACTTTTACGCACGGTATAGGGGCATGTTGGGCAGAACATTCCCGGAACATCTAACGTCACCATTTTCTGCTCAGTGCTGGCAGTTGCAGCAGGTTTGGCATTATCCTCAGCACTGACTGAGGTAAGTATGGCACCGCCGCCAAGAACGGCGACCAGCGCGATGATAAGTAATGATTTTTTCATGGGATTCTCCTTTGGGTTATAACTGTTCTAAAATGGCAGGTGCGATATATGGATATACCAACACCAGCGCTATGATGGCCGTGGCAATCCACAGCATGATTTTATTAATACGATCAGATTCCGGCATGGCACAAAAGGTGCCGGGTTTGCAGTCGGCTGCTTTCGGCTTGCGATACACTTTCCAATATCCAACTGCGACAAAAATAATGGCTGCGGTCAGAAAATAAGGCCGGTAAGGTTCCAATGCCGTAAGGTTGGCAACCCACGCCCCACTGATGCCAAGTAAGAATAGTACCAGAGGTGCAATGCAGCACAGTGTTGCAGTAAATGCAGCCGCGATTCCAGCACCCAATAACCAGCGCGTTTTGCCATTATTTGTATTTTCTGATTCTTCTTCCATATATTTTCCTTGAGTCATGTTTAGTTATTCGGTTTCAGATGTATTTTTGTGGCTCGGATAGAGTTTTTCTAAAATCGGGCATTCACTCGCCGGAGCATCACCTTTGCTGCATGCAGAAGCCAGTTCCTTCAGCGCCTTTTTGATTTTCTTAAGTTCTTTTTCCTTTGCTTCCACAAGGGTTATTTTTGCCTCGGCCTGCTGCCTCACATCCGCACATTTGGCATTGTCAGATACGCGAAGATTAAGCAGCTCTTTTATTTCTTCTAACGTAAAATCAAGACGCTGTGCCTGCCGAATGAATTTTAAACGGTTAAGGCTCTCTCCATTGTAAACACGATACCCAGCTTCTGTCCGACCCTCTGGTGGCAACAATCCCAGACCTTCGTAATATCTGATTGTATCTATGTTTACGTCACAGGCTTTTGCCAGCTTTCCTATGGTTAAATTCGTCATAATTCACCTCTATTAAATACCATTATAAACCCTTGAGTATACTCCAGAGTCAAGACATTTTGTAGGGAAAAATTAGAAGGTGCCCAACTCCGCCGCAGCAGCCATAATGATCATGTAATCCATGGCAATTATACTTACTAAGCTGGCTTTAGAATGGGCTTGATGATGGTTTTTTTGTTTCTAAATAGTGAATGAAAGGACAATGTCTTGCTGGAACTTTCCCACCGGGGCAATCATTTGCAAAATTCTCCAGCGAATGCATCGCAATTTGTGTGTCTTCGACCCTCTCTTTGAATGCGCTGATTTTGTTTTCTACCATTATTAAAATATCTCCACACACGGCATTGCTATCATCCGCCATAATTAGAAGTTGTTTGATTTCTTCTAAGCTAAAGTCCATGATTTTAGCGCGGCGAATAAAGAGCAAAATATTAAGCGTATCCTGCCCATACACGCGGTAACCATTGGAAGCACGCTCCGGCTTACCGAGCACACCTAATTTCTCGTAATAGCGGATGGTATCTGTTGGTGTTCCACTAATCTTCGATAATTTACCAATAGTGATGTATTGTTTTTTATCCATATTGCACATTCTACACCTTGGAGGTAACTCAAGGGTCAAGCCTTATTCTGCAATTCATTATTTCTTTTTGGAAAATAGGTATTTTCCAAGTGCCAGCGCAGCCAGCACTAAAACAATAATCAGCAGTAGCCCCATTAATCCCATGCCGCCCATCATGGCTCCCATATTCATTCCATCCATATTCATCATATCGTTCTCCTTTTTATTCGTGTGGTTTGTTTAAAATGGCGACTCTCCCAGAGGAAATAGACAACCGGAATGACGATGAGAGTCAGTATCGTGGTGGTGACCATCCCGCCTACCATGGGTAGCGCGATGCGGCGCATCACATCCGAGCCAAGGCCATCGGTCAGGAATATTGGCAGCAGTCCGGCAATGATGACGGATACGGTCATCAGCTTCGGGCGCACCCGCAGCACCGCACCGTGCATCACGGCTTCTGCTAATTCTTTAAGGTTAGAAGGCGGGTGGTTGCGTACCTGATGATCAAGATAGAGCAGCATGACTACGGCGGTTTCCACAGCAATGCCAGCCAGAGCGATAAAGCCGACCGAAGTAGCGACCGACATATTATAGCCTGCCAGATACACCGCCCACATGCCGCCAATTAACCCGAATGGAAGCGATAGCATTACCATCAACGTGCGATCCACTCGCCCGAAATGCATTATCAGCAGCACAAATATAATCAGGATAGTGGCGGGGATAGCAATCTTTAGTCGTGCTTCGGCTTCAAGCATTTGCTCGAACTGGCCAGACCAGCCCACGGCATAACCGGCGGGTAGTTTGACTTTATCAGCCACAATTTTCTGTGCTTCAGCGACATAGCTTCCTATGTCACGATCTGCAATATCCACGTACACCCAGCCATTTAGCCGTGCATTCTCCGACTTAATCATCGGTGGGCCTTCGGCAAATTCAATGCCTGCCAATTCACCCAGCGGGATATGCGCCCCATCCGGTGTTGGCACCAGAATATCTTTCAGGTCTTTGGGGTTCTCACGGAATGGCCTGTCATAACGCATCATGATCGCATAACGTTCACGACCTTGTACGGATTCGGCAATTTGCATCCCACCTAGAGCTGTTTGGATGACCTTTTGAAACATCATCATGTCGATGTTGTAACGCGCCAAATTTTCGCGGTTCGGAGTAATGTCCAGATATTTTCCGCCCACTACGCGGTCAGCAAAGGCGGAACGGGTGCCGGGAATATCTTTCACCGCCATTTCCACATCACGCGCCACGCGTTCGATTTCCTTTAGATTCGTGCCGGAAATCTTGATACCCACGGGAGTGCGAATGCCAGTGGATACCATATCAATGCGGATTTTGATGGGATAACCCCAGCTATTGGTTAGCCCCGGTAGCTTCACGCGCTTATCCAACTCCTTGATAAGCAACTGCGGTGTCATGCCTTCGCGCCACTGGTCTTTTGGTTTTAGCCTTATCCATGTTTCAATCATGGAAATGGGTGCAGGATCGGTCGCAGAATCAGTGCGCCCGACTTTACCAAATGCCAACTCCACTTCCGGTGCTGTTTTTAGCAGCCTGTTGGTTTGAGCCAGAATGTCCTTGGCTTTGGTGATCGATACACCCGGCAGCGTAATCGGCATATACAGCAAATTGCCTTCATAAAGCGGCGGCATAAACTCCGAGCCGGTGCGCCATAAGGGTAAAGCCGCAGACAGTATAAGCATGACAGCGATAATCACGGTGAGGATGCGATAGTTTAATGCCTTAGCCAGTAATGGCTGGTAGAGCTTTATGAACCAGCGATTCACTGGGTTTTCATCCTCGCGCCTAATCTTGCCGCGAATCAGCCACAGCATCAGTACCGGCACCACGGTGATGGACAGAATGGAGGCAAAAGCCATCGCATAGGTTTTCGTGAATGCCAGCGGTGAAAATAAGCGGAACGATTGCCCGGTGAGCGCAAACACCGGTAAAAATGAAACGGTGATAATCAACAGGGAGAAAAATAATCCCGGCCCAACTTCTTTTGCCGAAAGCAAAATAGCTGCATTCTTCTCTGCGCGGCTGGCATTTGCATCCAACTCCGATAATTTGCGGTGGGCATTTTCCACCATCACAATGGAGGCATCCACCATCGCACCCACCGCAATAGCGATACCGCCGAGCGACATGATGTTAGCGGTTAATCCTTGTGCTGACATGACGATAAACGCGGCCAATACGCCAAGCGGCAAGGTAATGATGGCCACCAGTGCAGAGCGAGCATGTAACAGAAACAGCAGCGTCACCAACGCCACCACAATGCCTTCTTCAATCAGCTTGTGGGATAGATATTCCACTGCGCCCTTAATCAGCGGCGCACGATCATAAACGGATACAATCTCCACGCCTTCCGGCAAACCGGGTTTCAGGCTTTCAATTTTCTTCTTCACACCCTCAATGACATTCAGCGCATTCTCACCGGAGCGCATCACTACGAAACCGCCAACCACTTCACCTTCGCCGTTGAGTTCCGTCACGCCACGGCGTAGCTCTGGTCCTTCGATAACCCGTGCAACATCTGATAGTAATACAGGTGTTCCGTCTTTTGCTTTGATAACGGTCTTTTTAAGGTCTTCCAGATTGGTGATATAGCCCTTGGAGCGAATCATATATTCGGTTTCAGCCTGCTCGATCACGCGGCCACCCACTTCGGCACTGGCAGCAGCGACCACTTCCTTGATGCGTGATAGATTCACGTCAAATGCTCTCAGGCGGTTAGGGTCAATCAGCACCTGATATTCTTTGACGAATCCGCCGACCGAGGCGACTTCTGACACTCCCGGCACGGTGGCCAGCTCAAACTTCAAGAACCAGTCTTGTAAGGATCGAAGTTGCGCCAGATCATGCTTGCCGGACTTATCGACAATCGCATATTGATAGACCCAGCCTACGCCGGTGGCATCCGGGCCAATCTGCGGTTTTGCTGCCTGCGGTAAATCCCCCTGAATTTTAGACAGTGCCTCGATCACCCGACTACGCGCCCAGTATTGATCCACATGGTCTTTGAAAATAATATAAACAAACGAGGTGCCAAACATTGAAAAGCCACGCACCGCTTTGGTTTTAGGCAGCCCCAGCATGGTTGTGGAAAGCGGGTATGTGACTAAATCCTCCACAATCTGTGGTGACTGGCCGGGAAACTCGGTGCGGATAATCACCTGTGTGTCCGACAAGTCAGGAATGGCATCCAGCGGGGTTTGCTTAACCGCTAATACACCAGAAACGGTGAGTGCTACGACCAGCACCAACACTAAAAAAGTGTTTTTTACCGACCATTCTATAACCCCGGCAACCCATGACTTGGTGGGATCATGTCCTAGCTGGCTATTGTGATTAGTGTCCTGCATGACCACCCTCCATCTTCATTGGTTCAGATGCCATGCCATCATCTTTCGGTGGCTGCATTTTGTTCAGTGATTCCCGAAGCGAAGACTCCGAATCGATCAGGAACTGGCTGCTCACCACGATATTTGCGCCTTCTTCCAAGCCGGAAAGCACTTCGGTTCTACCGCCACCTGCAATGCCAGTTTCAATATCACGCGGTGCAAACCTGCCATCACCTAACGCCACGATCACATGCTCACCATCAGCATCGTGCAAGATTGCTTCGGTGGGGATGGAAAGCCGTTGTTCGGATTTGGTTTCAAACATCACATCGGCATAAAGACCGGGGCGAATATCACCCTCATTAGCAACCAGCAGCCGTATTTTGCCGATGCGGGTGGCTACATCAATGGTCGGATAAATATAATCAACCTTCGCCTGTATCATTTTATTATTAAGGTTCGGAAAGCGCACCTTAGCTTCTGCCTCGGCAGAAATAAACGCCATGTCTTTTTCCGCTACGCTCGCTTCCACCCAGACATTGGAATAATCTTCAATCTGGGCAATCATTTCACCGGGTTTGATATAGCTGCCTTCACGCACCATAATCTTGCTGACCGTTCCCGCAGCCTCCGCATAAAACGGTAGCTTCTCCGTGGCTTTTCGCCCACTGGTGATTGCCGCTATGGTGCCGGGTTGCACACCCATAAATTCCAGCCGTTTGCGTGTGGCGTTGATGCGGCCTTTAATGCCAGTGGTAAGGGCGCTGATATAATCTTTCTGGGCGCTGATAAGCTCCGGGCTATAAAGGCGGTATAGCACATCACTTTTTGCTACCGTATCGCCCATGGCCTCAATCTTTAGCCCCTCAATCCACCCCTCGGTGCGGCTGGTGAGTTCCTGCTGCGTCCGTTTGTCTGCCTCCACGATGCCAACAGCACGAACCTCTGTGCCAAAGGGTGCTTTCTCTGCTTTGGCGGTGCGAACGCCCATGGTTTGAATGGTTTCCGGGGATATTTTCACTATTCCGGGGGCATCACCCCCATTATTTGACTCTTCATAGACCGGCACTAAATCCATTCCCATTGGTGATTTTCCGGGTTTATCCATGCGGTAGCTAGAATCCATTGGCGCAACCCAATAGAGAATTTTCTTCTCACCCGATTGCATGGGTGCATCCGTTGCATTTTCTTCCGCACCTGCAACTGGAACCAAATCCATGCCGCATATCGGGCATGTGCCTTCATGGTCGGAAATGTAGTGCGGGTGCATCGGGCAGGTATATTGCTCGGCGGCCAATGCTGGCAGAGCAAAGACCATGATAAGCAATGTGAGGATTAAACTAATTCTTTTCATGAGAGCCTCCCGCGATGTGGCTGTTAATTTGAGCGATGATTATTTTGTGATGGGCGTGATGGCGGATAAGCCGCTGGTCAACATCCAGCCGATCCACCTTTGCTTTCAAATAAATATCATAATCCAATTCGCCAGATTAAAAATGACGCTCGTTGGAAGCAATGAGTTCATTCAAAGCAGCCTTCTTCTTTTTCAGCACAGCCACATTTTTGAGTAAAATCTCTAACTCGTTTTGCAGCACATTCATGCGGCTTAACCACTGGCGTTTGGTATCTTCATAATTAGATTTGGCACTACGCTCGGCGGCCTCCGCCGCCCGAAGTTTTGGCTTCTGATTGCTTGATGCCCAGAGTGGGATTGAAATGCTGGCCTTTACGCTGAACGTATCACTCAAACTATTGCCACCCACTGAATCACGCTGCATGTAAGCGGTTTGAATGCCGTAATTAGGGCCAAAGGCAGCATCAGCTTCATCGACACTCTTCCGTTTTACTGACACATCTTCTTTGGCAATGCGTACTGGATAAAGATTCTCTGCATCCCCCGGCCACTCGGATGCCATGTTCTCAACTGTCGCACTATCCGGCACTTCACCTACCAGCCAGCGCAACTCTTCCTCAGCCTCGGTGCGTTCCTGACTTATTTCATTCAAGCTATGTTGCACTTCCAGCTTTTCTGCATCAAAGGCAAAGAACTGGCCGTACACCGAACTACCAGCTTCGGCGCGGCCTTGCAGATGCTTATCAATCGTGCCGTAAAGGGCAACCTGCTTCTTCGCTGCATCTTCCAATTCATCCAGCATATGGAGTTGCACCAGCCGCTTGATCAGCAGTGCTTTCAGCTGCGCCTCGGCATAATCCGCCATCAGCTTTTGCTTGGTTGATTCTGCCTGACGCATTCCTGATCTGGCTTTACGCAAAGAGTAGCTGGGAATCTCCTGCTTAAACTCAATGCCCTTGGAGGTCATGCGCTCCGTACCAAACGAAAAACTATCGGTCGGCAGATTATTCACGCCAATGGATACGGTGGGATCAGGCAAGCCAAGCTCACCGTCTGCCAATTCATTCTGGCGTTCGCTTTCTGCCAAGATTGCATCCACCTGCGGATGGTTTTTTAGCTTTTCCAGCAAAGCATCAAATGTCTCTGCGTGGGCTGGACTCGAAGCAACAAATGCAGCGAGGCTGATTAATGATAATATAATGTGTCTCATAATTCTGTCCTTGTAGGTTAAGGCACCGGAAAATCCGGTGATGCGCCGCCAAATGCAAGATGCACTTCGGGCGTAACTAACCAGCCTGACGAAGCTCGTCAGGTGATTCTAAGACAGAATTCGGGGAGGCTGTTTATCGGGGGTGAGTGCAGCGGATTCGCTGTTCTCATCGGTGGCCACAAAAGCCAATTTTGCAGCATCAAACGCAACAGCTTGTGCTGTGGTGGGGACAAAGAAAGCGGAAACAGATGACATGCCACATCGGGCAAATCCATCATCGCAGCAATTGTTTTTGCTATCGCTATCATCATTCTGCGATACGCAATTAGGACAATCATCAGCACAATCCATCATCTGCATATCACCGCCCTGCTTCATGGGGCAGGCAGAGGCATTCGCGGCGATTCCCATAGAAGAGAACACCAGCGCGATAACGACTAACAATGTGCCAAATTTCCTGAACATGCTCATAATTTTACACTATAACACCCTATTAGTAAAGAATTCGTGTAGGTAACTCAAAAAGTTACATAAATATTGAAATATTCAGCAGCTAGATCATGCGGCGCGAAGGCGGTAATGGCCTTTGCCATCCGATTCAATCAGATTGCGCCATTCTGGTTGGCTCTTAAATACATCTCGCATGCGGTTACATTGCGACCCAGCATCATGCAACAGCACTTTGCCATAAATCCACGGCTCTCCGACCTGGCTGGCATTATGTAAGCGTTCAATTACTTTGGCTTGGATAGTACCTAGGTGAAAATTCTCATCCTCATACACCACATGACGATAATGATTGCTATAGACAAAGCGGCGACCATTGGTTCTTTTGCGACCATAGTAAGGATCATGCTGCAAATGGTCACTATAAGCGGGTTGCTGATCTACCGTGCTGATTTGATATTCCTTCTCAAATGCTTTCTTGTCCTCATTCATTACCAATAAATCACGCTCAAACACCATGAGTGGTGGCTGCTGTGGTTCATCGGCAATACGGATATCGCTATGCTGTTTGTGACCCACGGCGAGGAAATGGGTGAGCGATGATTCTCCTCGTTGAAATAGCATGTGGCAGTCTTTGGGCCTCACTCCCACCAACCCCTCATAATGCTCACAAATGGCGGTGTGAAATTGATATTTTTCTTCCGTACCATATTCCACAAAACATATTGGCAGCCAGACACAGACCTTGAGCAGATTATTTTCAACCGCATACATCACCTCATCGTGGGAGATACTCCATTGTTTTTCAATTATCTCCAATCGAAAATAATCCTGCTTGGGAAGTGCCATATCCTGCCTCGCTTTTTTACATGTTATTATCTGTTACAATAGTTGTTACTTGATTTGTTACAAATAAAGTTTTATATAAAATATCCGTGGCTATAATGCAACCTAAACTATATATCTTCACCAAGAAACACAACCTATAGGATAAAAACCTTGACATCAAGAGCTGCAAAAAGAGGCCGTCCAGCAAGGCCTACCAAGGTGATGAGAGTCCCTTTGGAATTAACGGATCAAATCGAAACGTATTGTAAAAAAAGTGGCTATCGTTTGCCACTGCTTACCGGAAAAGTGCCTGCAGGTTTTCCGCTCAATGCTACTGATCATATTTCTGAGTGGGTGGACATGAATCAGATGATGATTAGTGATCCTGATAATATGTTTCTAATTGAAGCGATGGGTGATTCGATGGAAGAGGATCATATTTATGAAGGTGATTTGTTGATTGTGGATGGCTCGATCCAACCCCAACATGGCATGATTGTCATTGCCGCTATTGATGGAGAGTACACGGTCAAACGCTTTTTCAAAAAAGACAATGCCATTAAGCTGGTGCCTGCCAATTCCAACTATCCGGAAATTGATGTGACCGATAATATGCAATTTGCTGTTGCCGGTGTGGTGGTGCGTTCACTGCATCAATTCTCATACTAACCTTGAATCCAACTCCTAGGAGTTGGCTCCTTAATCCCCACTCTATCCACCACCAAGCCCCACACAAAATGGTTGACATAATGTGTGCCTTAATGGGCAGAGCATTTGCTTTTTTGGGCGCACTAATTTCATGCACCGTTTGCGTTATTTTGAGGGAAATTATCCCCACCACATCCCCTTTTAATCCCCGTTTCATCCCCGTTTCATCCCCACCTAGACCATAATTTCCAGCGTTTTGGATTGTGGCTCCCCATTTCATCCCCACTTCCTCCCCATCCACATGCTCTAAGCCTTGTATTTCTTGAGTGATGGAGGGGGATATTGCTCCCCCAACAATCCCTCGCCAAGCCCCACGACATCCCCACCCATCGTCAAGCAGCCTTGTGTCCGAACAGTTCGAACACAGGAGGCTAAAATGAACGATTCACACGAAAACAAACCTATCTCTACCTTTGACGAAATCTGTCATCTGACCATCGAAACCATGCGGAAGATGGACATGGAGAACCTGCTGCAGCTGAAGAAGCAAGCCACGCGAGAATTTGATCGCGCCAAGCTGACGAAGGGCTGCATCGAGTTAGCCCTGTCGCTCAAAACACAGGATCAGGATCGGGCCGTTAAGGAAGCCGATGATAACCAGAAAAGTTTGCTTGATGATTAGGTAGGCTTGGTAATGAAAGACTTAATCAAAGACCAAAATGTTGAAATGCTGCAGATGTTTGAAGGGTTAACACCTCCAGACATTCGGGACATCGAAGATCCAAGTGATTTTCGTCAATATCTCAGTGTAGCGATATATCAGCTGAATACATTGGAAGCACAGGCGGAGCATATTGCTTTCAAAGTGCAATTTACCAAGGCGCTCATCACTCATTTTGAACGTTGCATTCGTGGTCTGCAATCAGCGGAGCATGAGGGGTAACGGATGTCGATGGAATGGTACAGGGCGTATCACGGTATGCCATATGATCCTAAATTGAAGGTAGTTGCCAGACGGTCGGGGCAACCGATGTCATCTGTGGTGGCGGTGTGGGCATGCGTGCTCGATGCCGCCTCACAGCATGATCCGCGAGGCACTATCAATATCGATCCGGAAGAGATTGCCGTGTTCCAGGATATGGAGATGGAAGCGGTGGAAGCCATTCTCGATGCGCTCAAATCAAAAAACTTAATTGATGAAAATAACCACCTGACGAATTGGCATAAACGCCAACACACCACCTCTGCCGAGCGCGTACAGAAGCACCGTAACAGCAAGAAACACGATGTAACACCTGGTAACACGAAGAAACGCGATGTAACGGCGCGTAACGCGAAGAAACGCAAAAACGACCCAGATACAGATACAGAAGCAGACTCAGATGCAGAGGAGAATACAGATACAGATTCAAAAACAAAAACAAATTCAAAAAACAGAACGAGAGAAGAAAAGAAAGAGTCTGAGAAGGAAAAACAGCAAAGCTGTGGAAAAGATGCAGAAAAAAACAAAACGCAGATGCTGCAGCAGATGGCAGATATCTGGAATGAAGAGGTGCAGAGTAAAATCACACCAAATCAGAAGGCCATACTCACAAAAAGGCGTAAAGAGCTGCTGGCAGCCAGATGGATAGATGAATTTTCAGAGGATATCAGAGCGTGGCGATATTTCTGCGAAATCATAGGCAAATCAGATTTTTGTCTTGGCAAGCTGGAGGGCAAGGATTGGACGATTGATCTGACATGGGCAACTCAATCATCGGATCGGGTAGCCAAAATTTTGGAGGGTGGCTTCTCAGGAGGTAAACACCCATCCAAACCACCATCATGTGACGTGCCTGAATTTCAAGATGCATGGGACGATGTGCTTAAACGACTGGCACATCACCATGGCAAAGCTGCCATTCGCAGCTGGTTTTCCAACATCGTCATTACTGCTGCCGAGGACACGCCCGATGGGGTGATGCTCACGCTTGAATGCCCCCGCGAATTCATACGCGGCTGGATCGAAAAACACTTCCTCGCTGATCTGAATCATTACTGGCGGGACTGCGACTACGGCTCGCGCCCTGTGATCGGCATCCAACTCAAAACCAAGGAGGCCGCATCATGAACGGAGAACAGCTGCTGCAGCAATCACTGCAAATATTTGAAGCACGCCGCGCCAATTATGGCCTGGCGAAACACCACTTCCGCGAGGTCGCCAGGCGGTGGTCATTGATCCTCAATTGCCAGATCACCCCACAACAGGTGGTGATGTGCCTGATTGAACTGAAACTGGCACGACTCAAAGAAAATCCCACGCATCTTGATAGTATCATCGATATCGCCGGTTATGCGGCGGTGATGGCTGAGGTGCTTCCGGAAGATAACCAAGGAGGACTCCGCAATGAAAGAAATTAAAAAATGGACAGTCACTGATGTGGCTGATCGCTTTGAGGAAGCGGCTTATACACTGAAGCGTCTGCCGCCAGTGAAGGTGCAGGGATATTTCAATGCCTGGCCAGAAGTGGTTCGCACCGTGATGGAGCAGCTGCAGGCCGACCGGCTGCCGATGCGTATGGGGCCACCATCCGCCGATGCCATCAGCCGGATGGAGGAAACCATCGAGTGGATTTTTTACCTCGATGACGAAGACGAACGCAGGCTGATATGGCTACGTGCCGAGCGCGTCTATTGGAAGCAAATTTGCTGGCGCATCGGCTGTGGCCGTACCAAGGCATGGCAGATGTGGACGTATGCACTGCTTAAAATTGTCACACGCCTCAATGCCAAGCATGGAGGGCGTTAAAGTGTTCGAACAAAAAAAGACTAAACAGGATGAACAAAAAATCGTATCTTCGTTCATAGAATCGCCAGAGGTGGGTGGAAACCAACCCCGCCTAATCATTGAACCCCATAATTTTTGCACGCTACATGCCGCCCTTAAGAGGTTTGCGGCCCTGTTGTGCTGTTTTCATAACCCCAAAAAACCAAGGAGAAGCCCATGGATGAGTTACAACGTTGTTACACTGTTAAACAATTGGCCGAACTATGGCAATGCAGTGCCAGAAACATTTATTTTCTTGTTGAAAACCAGCGACTTGCATGCCTTCGTGTTGGTAGAGGCAAAGGCGGTATTCGCATTAAAAAAGAACATGTTATCGCCTTTGAAAATGCTAACGAAGTAACGGGCGAAACATGCAATCAGGAATCCCAAAATTTGACCTTACCTGGCGAGAAGAACGAAAAAAGTTCTACGTCCAATGGCGAGAAAGTGGTTGCCTTAAACGGGTTTCAACGTGCACAGATGATCCGGAAGCAGCAAAGCGATTCCTAGCCGATTTTATTGCCGGCTGGTTAACGCCAAGCGAGGAAGAAAAGGACAATATCACCATCCGTGAAATTATCCGCATCTACACGGAGTATAAAAAGAAGCAGCATCGAGAACGATTCAGCCGCAATGAGACGCTGGATGACGTGTTCATAAAAAAGAACATCTTCAGCCTGGATAACAGCATGCTCTGTGCATTGAGGCCGATAGAAAAATTATGGGGAGATTGGTATCCACGGCAGATTAATCGAGCGCAATGCCGAGAGTTCGTGAGAATCCGAACCGAAGAGGATGGTGTTTCCAACACAACAGCGAAGAAGAGTTTTGATATTTTAGTGGCAGCGATGAATCATGCTCGCAAAGAGGGCTTGCTCACCGTGGTGCCATTTGTTGAAAAGCCGAAAGAGAATCCGCCGCGTGATAAATGGGCGCGACCTCATGAGGCCAAGGCATTGCTTGCAAAGCTGGAAGAGCTTCCGCATCTGAAGTTATTTGCGATGCTGGCATTGCACACGCTCTCACGAAAACGCGCTATCCTTGAATTGCAATGGGCGCAGGTTGATCTGGAATCAAGACGAATCGACTTCAATCCGCCTGACCGCCAACACACTAAAAAACGCCGCGTGCCTGTGCCGATCAATGACAGTTTGCTGCAAGCACTCACCCAGGCAAGAGAGGTGGCAACCACCAACCATGTCATCGAATGGCGAGGCAACCCTTGTTATGAAATTGGCCGAGCATTCCGCAACTATGCACGCGAAGTGAACCTGGGCTGGATCACACCGCATGTGCTGCGCCACACCGGTGCAACGCTGATGGTGCAAAACGGAGTGAGCATGTGGGAGATTGCTGGCATCATGGGTGACAAACTGGAAACCGTAGAGAAGCACTATCTGAAGCATCATCCAGATTATTTGAAGGATGCGACCAGTGCTCTCGACAGGATTTATGCATAAAATAATGGTGGGCGGTAGAGGACTCGAACCTCCGACCTCTGCCATGTCAAGGCAACGCTCTAACCAGCTGAGCTAACCGCCCACAGGCGAAGGCAGTTAGCATAAACTGATCCACAATTTTGTAAAGAGTTTGGTGATTAAAATAATCGATTACGCGATCCCGTGGGATACGATTTTAGTGAAAACCTTGCACAAATGGGCAATCTATGCAAAGTAACTGAAAAAAAATAACACAACATTCCAAAAACTTAGGTTTTATGGTACGGTTGACATTGCAGGGGTCACTGGTTCAATCCCAGTACGTCCCACCATCTTTTCTTTCACATTCCTTTTCCACTGTATTTCTTAGTCGTGTTTGATGTTTTGATGGCACATTTTAAGATGTGTTCATTGGCGCGCGCTTTAGGTCTTCTTTTTTTTGGTAAACTGAAAGAGTTTATATTCTGTTTGCTACAGTCTCATTGTTTTTTTCCACTTATAATTTTCTGCAATTCCCCATAAAACTTGACGAATCTTAGAAGTCTCTATTGTTTTGTTGTGTATATAGAGGGAGTGATGGATGATGGTTGGGCTGATATTTAAAAGACTTTGTGGGATGTTTGTTCTTACACTGGTGATGGTTGGTGTTGTGGCTTGTAGTAGCAATGGTAATTTGCTTGAAGAACAAATTGTAACCGGCTCGATTAATCAACTGCCTAAGGGTTTTGAATGTCCGGTAAATGCCAGCAATTTATATCCGGTTGGTGCAGTTTATCGGCGCGATCAGAACGGTGTGTATTATAATGTTAAAGATTTAAGCGGCTCGAGCATCATTAAAAAGAATATGCGCCGCGATGTTCAAATCTCAGATTATGAAATCACTGATACTCAAAAATCTAATGCTGAAGCCTCTGTTGCTCTATTGAAGAAAGTCGTGCCGGGGTTTTCTGCGTCCGCTCATGGTAAAAAACAATCAAGCCTTGCAATTGATGTGACCGTTAAAAACATACGCGGCGATGATATTGATGACGCGGTTGAGGACCAGGTTGTAACCTGGTTGAAGGATAATGTTTCCTTTAAATCTGGCAGTCGTTATTTTCTTGTTCGGCAAGCCATTCGAGCAAGTGCCGTTAGTTATGTGATCCAACAACAAGACCTGGCCAAAATTGGTGGGAAAGCTGAGATTGAAAAAGTGGC
>JAJFHF010000244.1 GCA_021775775.1 Hyphomicrobiaceae bacterium | reverse complement strand
ACTTCATAAAATTTTTCAGCTTGTTCTGTGCTCCAGCGCACGCGCTTTTGTGCGATAACTCGCAGGCCAGCCTCTTCTAACTTGGCAATCACTTTACCGGTGATATTGCGCTCCGTTGCCGCGGGTTTACCAATAGATAGTGTTCTCTCAACAGCCATAATGACCCCTTACAAATTTAAACAAACTTAAACGAACTTGGCCGCTTATAGCCCCCCTCGCCCTAATGATCAAGTTGGTTTTTTACGAATTGTAGAACTTGAAGATCAAACTTAATTTGCTATGCGCAACCGGCCGCGTTTCACAACCCAATTGGCCATTGAGATCAGCACCTTGTTCATGGCTTCATTTAAAGCTTCAACGCCGGCATCAACCTCGCGGTTGGCCGCTGGCACGCGCTGTTTAAAACGCCGGCTTGCATAGACTTTGCCAGAGGCAACATGGATCAATTTTGCATGGCAAATAATATTTGCCTCAGCTTGTTCGCCGTTGATCTCAACTTGAAATGCCTCAATGGTGGACGCTAGTGTAATATCACCATTGATCCGGTCGCTACCATCGCTGACACCGCGAAACCGGCCGGTTTGTTGGATGGCTTCAACCATACGCGCTTGGAGTAATTTTGGGAGCCTGTCGCCCCAAACGGCCCGTCCATAATAAGTCACTTGATTGGGGGCTGGTTTTACTAAGATGTTTTCCCCTGATAGGGCTTTTACAGCCGCTGGGGTCAAAATGACTAATTGTGTTTGTAGCCGGCCCGAGCGTTTGATTGCCTCCCGGTTCAGCACCAGGTCATAGGTTTTGGCGACGGTATTGTTGCTAAATGCGCCTTTAACAGCGCCTGTCAATGAGCACCCGCCCATTCCTAGAAGTAGAGGTGCGCACAGTATGCACAATATGCGCAAGGCAAACACTCTCAAGTATCCAAGACGCGGTGTCTTGTTGACTATAGATATTTCCTCTTGCACCATCAAATACTCCAGCCTCCTAAATGACGCTATAGACCTGATTTAAGTGAACAAAAGATGTAAACTTAAATTTCCGTAGACGCTCGAACAAGGGGCAATACACTCCTCTTTTAAAGTTAACAATATCTTTAAAAGAGTTAGAACAAATATACTTTAACTACTGGTTAATTGCTAGGGTTGTATTCGGGCACTTGATTACCACCAAATAGCAAGCTTTGGGGGTTTTCATCCATTTTTTCCAAGACCCGGTCAAGGCTTTGTGCAGCTCTTCGCCCATCTTTTGCAAATAACTCAAACTCTTTTAATGTGCTTTTAGCCATAGAAATTACCTCTTGAGGGCCATTTCCTAAGGATTTTTCCAAATTATCGGCCATTGCTTTTAAAGATTTGGCCGCTGCTTTGGCATCCTCCAATACTGAATTGCCATCAGCGCCAAAAAATCCTGATACCTGGTCCACCGCATTATCAATTTTTTCTGATGTTGCTTTTAAGCGACTGGAGAGCGCTTTTACATCATCAACAATTGTTGCAACATCTTGCCTTTTGGCTGCCAATGTATTTGAAAAAAGCTCTACATTTTTTACAGTATTTCGTATGGAGATTTCGTTATCAGCCACCAAATTATTTAGCCGTTTGAGTAACAGGTTCGCATTGCCCATCAGCTCTGGAACGCCATCTGTTATTGAACTGGAGACAATGGGAGCAGCGCGAATTTCTATCTCATCAGTTTGAGAGGCGGTGCTGGCTAACAAGGCCTCATCCATAGTGCCAGGGGAGATTTGCAAATGAGCGACCCCTGTGAGCGCTTGAGAGACCAGTAGCGCTTGAGAATTTGTGCGAATGGGGGCTTTGCTATTGACCCTGACAACAACTTTAACTTGCCTGGCATCTTTTTCATCTATATTTAGCGCGTGGACACGGCCGATGCGAATGCCATTAAACAATACCAAACTTGCCCGGCTCAACCCTGACACGGACCCTTTAAAGTATATGGTATAGTCACGGGTTTGATTGTTAGCACCGCCTCTTTGCATCCAAAATGCAAAGTTGATAACAGCCACAATCAGCGCGATTACAAAACTGCCGATTAATAGATAATTTGCCCGGGTTTCCATGTCAGATATCCTTTATTCGCTCACTACCGTCTCATAACTTTTTAGGGACCTATTCTTCATATTGCTGGGCCGCGCGTGCACGTGCGCCACAAAAATAGGCTTTAATCCAAGGATGCCCCGGATCGTTTTGCAACTGTGTGGGCGTTCCTGTACGTACAATATGACAATCTGCAAGCACTGCCACTCGATCACAAATGGCAAAAATACTATCCAGGTCATGTGTTACCATAAAAACAGTTAATCCCAAAGTTCTCTGAAGATCATTGATCAACATGTCAAAATCATGAGCGCCTATTGGGTCAAGCCCCGCTGTTGGCTCATCGAGAAAGACAATCTTGGGGTCAAGCGCCAATGCCCTTGCCAATCCAGCGCGCTTGCGCATACCGCCCGATAATTCAGATGGCAGTTTATGGGCAGCGTTCGAGGGCAGACCAACCAATGACAATTTTAAATAGGCCAACTCATCCATTATATTCTTGGGGAGTGAAATATGTTCGCGCATTGGGACCTGAATGTTTTGCAAAACGGTAAGGGCTGAAAATAAAGCCCCATCTTGAAACAAGATGCCTGAACGTGCCTCTAGGTGCCTGTGTTGTTTTTTACTCATCTTGGCAATGTTCTCACCAAAAAAATTTATATCGCCGCCGGCAATCTGTTCTAGACCTGTGAGGCAGCGTAACAACACAGATTTACCGCCCCCAGATTTGCCGACGATGCCTAAGACTTCGCCTTCATATACATCTAGATTTAGATCATCAAAAATCACTTGAGAGCCAAAGCTTTTGCGCAAATGACTAACCTCTATCAAGGGCGTTGCTTGTGATGTGCGCTGCGCTACCATGTTAAATTCCCATTGCTGTGAGGGCCATTGCAAACATGCCATCAATGATGATCACTAAGAAAATTGCTTTTACGACAGATGCTCGCACATGGTGGCCTAAGGATTCTGCGCTGCCTTCTACGCGCATACCTTCTAGAGTGCCGACCAGTCCGATAATGACGGCTACAAATGGCGTTTTTATGAGACCTACATAAAAATGACGTATGTCAACGCCATCTTTAAGGCGCTCTAAAAATGATTGAAAATCCATATCAAGCATTTGGTAGCTCACCAACGCCCCGCCAGCCAAGCACATCATATCGCCTATAAATGTCAATAAGGGCACGGCGATGATCAAAGCCATGACCCTTGGCACTATTAATGTTTCAACCGGATCAATGCCTAAGGTGCGCATGGCGTCGATCTCTTCGCGCATCTTCATTGAGCCAATTTCAGCGGTAAAGGCAGCGCCCGAGCGCCCGGCAATCATAATGGATGTGAGCAATACGCCGACTTCGCGCAAGGCTAAGATGCCCAACATATCAATTGAAAAATATTCCGCTGAATAGGCCCTTAACTGCTCGACGCTTTGCTGCATAATGACGGCGCCAATTAAAAAACAAATCAGGGCAATGATGGCGACAGCTTTTAATCCAGCATGTTCTACATGATGGATTAAGGGGGTTATCTTTATACGCCAGGGGCGAAAAATTAAGCCCACAATTGAAACTGTAACTTGCCCAATGAGAGACGTTAACTCAACGATATCGCGTAGCATATTGACGAATAGCGCGCCGACATCACGCACCAAGTTTAGAACCATGCTGCTCTTTTTTTGATCGGCTATATTACCACGTGGATGGCGAGATATTAATTCAAATAGAATCCGATCAGCCTCACGTTCATTGATGATCTTTACAGTAAAGCCGCGCGATGAAAATAGCGCTTTCATATCCAAGATTAACATCGCACCGGCCGTATCAAGAGCCGCGAGATTTGCCATATCTATCTCTAACACGGGGCTTGATTTTTTTGGATCGGGAAGGCGTACTTTTCTAATTTCTTTGGCTAGTTTGCGAACATAACGCACTTGCCAGGTACCTAGCACTGCAATTGAGTGCTGGTCATTGCCTTTGTTTAATTTCAATGACGGCGTGACAGCATTATGGCCTACCTTCTGAAACATCCCCGCCCCAGATCTATCTGCAACTGCCATAAAATTAAATCCTAACAAACTAATTTGTATTATATGAGCAAAATTAAGAGCTTTACCGTTTTGTCTGAGATATTATATTGATCTTGCAACTATTATCACTCTTGTAAAACTATGTTGTAAACCGCAAATCTGTTTAAGCTAATTTACCACAGCCAATGCCTTTACAACATATGTTGCATTTTTTACGTACAAACCAACATTAAATTTGTCTTTTGCACTGCGTTTGCTTTTACATAATTATATCTACAAATTAGATGACCTTAAATAAAATGACTCAGATCAAATGTACAGTTACCCGTCAAAAATGGCCAATTAATGGGCAATTTCGCATCTCTCGCGGGGCCAAACGCACGGCCGAGGTGATCTATGTTGAAATTACCGATGGTGAACTTATTGGCCGGGGGGAAGCTGTGCCTTATGGACGGTATGGGGAAACGCCTAAATCTGTACTGCAACAAGTCAAAGCCAATATCTACGCCATTGAACAAGGGATGAGCCGCCTTCAGTTATTAACGCAAATGCCTGCTGGTGCCGCGCGAAATGCGGTTGATAGTGCGTTGTGGGATATTGACGCTAAGCGGGCTAACCTTCCAGCCAGCATCATTGCCAATCGCGGTGAGATCAGACCTGTTTTGTCGTGCTTCACGATCTCTTTGGATGACCCTGATAAAATGGCACAATCTGCCCTACACGCTCAACATTACCCTTTGTTAAAATTAAAGCTGGGTGGTGGCCTTGATCATGACGTCCAAGCGATGACTTCCATACGCCGCGCTCTCCCTCAACACCGGTTGGTTGTTGACGCGAATGAAGCTTGGACGCAGGGGGCTCTTTTTCCACTGCTTGATTGCGCGTTCGACAACCAAATTGAATTGGTTGAACAACCTTTGCCCGTTGATCAAGATGAGATTTTAAGAGACCTTAACCCCAGTGTTCCCCTATGCGCAGATGAGAGTTTTCATACCATTGATGACATTGAGGGAATTGCGAGCAAATATCAGGCGATCAATATTAAGACTGATAAAACCGGGGGGCTGACTCACGCTTTAGCTGTGTTTCTTGCCGCTCGCAATACCAATTTAAAAATAATGATTGGCTGTATGGTCGGCACGTCTCTGGCAATGGCACCAGCGTTTGTTCTGGCAAAAGATGCTGATTGGGTGGATCTTGATGGCCCGCTTTTGTTAGCTAAGGACAGAGAGCATGGTATCCGGGCCCATAATGGTGTTTTGACACCCCCAGAGCGTGATTTGTGGGGGTGATATCTGTTTTCTCTCACGGCTATTTCAAGCGCGAAAAGCGCTTGAGCCTGCGAGGGCGCGGCGCTTAGCGCCGGACGCCTGGGGCGTCATGTTCGCTCGCTGAGCTCGCTTCCTTAATATCTCTCACGGCTATTTCAAGCGCCAAAAAAGCGCTTGAGCCTCCGAGGGGCGGCGCTTAGCGCCGGACGCCTGTCGGCGTCATGTTCGCTCGCTGAGCTCGCTTCCTTCTTCGTATCGTTAGCTTTTGTTTTCTCGCGCGGGGATGCTATGTTCGCATAGAGCATTTAAATCTCTTTATCAAAAATAAATTGCGCATCACTCAAATTTCATCAAGAACACGTCCATCCCATAATTTAAGCAATGAAAGCGCGAAACCGCACGCTATCAAGATCACAAATGCCATGACAAAATAACCCCAGCTTTGCCCCCACTCATATAGGGGGCCAGAAATGAGCACCATTGATCCCATGAATACACCAGCGCCCGTTGTTGCTAGCAACCCTTGTGCGGTGGCTGCCCGTTTTTCACTGACAGCTGTTGAGATAAAATACATAGCGCCCAAATGAACCAAGCCAAATGAAAAAGCATGTAATGTTTGCAGTATCACCATGCCGCTAAGACCTGGATCGATGCCCATACCCACCCAGCGCACAACGCCAATGAGGGAGCCGATTAAAATTAATTTTGCCGGATTATACCGGCGCAACTTGTTGGCAAAGAAAACAAACAATATAATTTCCGCAATGACACCCAGGGCCCATAAACAACCAATTGTCCAGCTGCTCATTCCCCTCGAGGCCCAGTGCAGGGCCGAAAACCCATAGTAGAAAGCATGGCTTGCCAAGGTGAGCCCGGCCGCCACTAAAAACAGCCAAAAGACAGATTTATTGAGGAGTGCTTTTATTTCAGTGCGGGAAAATCGCCCTTCACTGACAGCTGCGCGCAGGCGGCCTTTTCCTTGTGGGCGCGGCAACAACAAAGCGCTAATAACAATCAACGCCCCTGAGGAAATTAATAAATACAAAACGCTAGAAGGGCCATATCTATCAATTATCACTCCCCCTGCTAAATTTGCGACGACAAAACTGGCAGAGCCCCAGGCCCGTGCTTGACCATAATTTAAGTGGTGATCACGTTGACCAGCCAGTGCAAATGTTTCCGTTAAAGGGATGATTGCACTCCAAAATATGGCATTAAACCCGGCTATCAGCAGCAAGGGATAAAAGTCATCAACGCCCAGAAAGAATAAAAGAGCAGCAAAGGAGCCTGACCCTAAAATAATGAGAATATAACGGTAATCGCCCCGTTGATCAGCCCAAATGCTGATAAGGGGGGCAAAAACGATTCGGATAATCATTGGGACCGCTAAAATAATTCCAACTTTTTGTGGGTCCAAGCCTTTGAAAGATAACCATAGGGGAAAATAAGGTAAGTAGCAGCCCACGCTTAAAAAAATAGCGCTATAAAATAAAGATAACCTCTTTTGAAACATTTCATCTGCATGCCGAGTATCAGTCATTCGCATTATATCAACGTTTTATTAGAATTTTCAGGGAATGATATGGGTACAATAGCCAAGTTTCTAAATCAGAGGATTAGCGAATCAACTATTATGAAATTTAATTACAAGCTTTTAATAGTTCATACGTCAGATTGAAACCTTAACTATATAAATTTAAAAAGAATTTTAAGCTCAGAATAATGTATCACACTTTTTGCAATATAGGGCAACACCCCAACAATACGAAGTGAATGATACATAGTGTAATCTAGCTAGCACTTGGATGAAAAGCATATTATGAACGACGCAAATCCGAAACCAACAGATAATGCAACAGTTATCACGCAAGACGAATACAAGGTTATAGAAGAGGCTTTGCTAACACATCCACGTGGTAAATGGTTTTTAGAAGAATATAAAACTCGCAATCGTCCTGAAGATACGCAAACGTTGCTTAGCGCCATCCAGCGCATTGAAAATACACTCAGTGAAAAAGAAAAGGCCCCCCAAGATGACTTGGATCCTATTCGCATGAGTATTTTGGAAATGTCAAAAGCAATTGCTAAGACCAGAGAAGAAATTAATTCAATAAAACCGAATGACGTTGAAGGTGATCATATTATCAATGCAACTGGTGAATTAAGTGCCATTGTAGATTCAACCGAGCAAGCCACCAACACCATTCTAGAGGCGGCCGAAGAAATCCAAGAAGCCGCTTGGATTTTGAGAGAAGCTGGCGCTGATGATGGACCTTGTGATCAGATTGATAATAAAACCACCGATATTTATACAGCATGCTCATTTCAAGATATTACAGGACAACGCACGACCAAAGTTGTTCAAGCGCTCACTTATATTGAGAACCGTGTCAATTCAATGATCGATATTTGGGGCTTAAATGATACGGATGAGAGTTTAACCCCTAAAGAAGATAGTGTTGATAGCCGACCGGATGCTCATTTGCTTAATGGGCCTGCCAAATTGGGTGAAGGCCTTGAGCAAGGTAATGTTGATACTGTCTTGGCAAAGGATGGGGAGCAATCGGGTGAATTTGATGGCTCAGCTCAAGGGCAAGATTTAGTTGATAATCTATCGTTTGATGCCATAGATGCGCCCGAAGCCACTGATACGGTTGATGAGATTAGCTTTGATAGCATTGATGACATTAGCTTTGACAATATTGGTGAGGATGTGGCTGCTGTTGATCAAAAGGTTGATGAGCCTTTACCTGAGGTAGCCCCCGCTTCAGCATTTGATCCTGTCGATATCGCTCCTGAACCAGAAGCTATGCAGGAGCTTAGTGATGATCAAGGGAGTTCTTTAGATCAGCCTGAACCAATTTTAGATCTAACAGACGTTGCCGCGACCTCCACAGATTCGAGTGAGGAACTTAGCTCTAATTTGATCGATTCCATTACTGATATTGATCCCCCTGCGGAGACTCTAAAAACTAGTATTGTTGATGGGCCTATAGAACCTATCAACCCTGCCTTTAATGGGCCTATTAAAGCTATCAACCCTGCTGAAAATTCAACCTTAGACCCCGGCGCGATGCATATTGATCCCGCCTCAATTGAAACTGGTGCGCAAATGGACTTAGGTTCAGATGCTAACTTGGCAGCTGACGGCAGCAAGAATGAAGATGCTCTTGGTGATGTGCCTATCCCTGCTCAAGCTACTAGCGCTGAAGAAAACGCCACTGATCATGGCTATAATGATTTAGAGGTTACAAATCGGGATGGGGTAAATGACGCTCAAAGAACCGTTTCAGCCATCAACCCTATTGAAGATTTTTCAAGTGAAACCATTGATACTGAAATCACAACTAGTGAGATTGAAAATGAGGTGATTGGAATGATTGATCCAGTTGATCCTTCTTCAGCTGTGCCGGCGCCCTCACAAGAAATTTCATCAATAGACTCTCTTGATACTATTAATGATTTAGATTTAGATTCATTAACTGATATCCAAAAAGAAACGTTATTGAGCTAAAACTGGGGGCTTCAATTAGCTGACAATGAATTAGCGTTTGTTGTTATTATTTTGAGCGATTGAGTGTTTTAGGTTTTCAATAAAAAGTTCAGCGCACTGTGCCCAACTATATTTTAGGGCCTGCTCACGACATTTTTCACGATCCAATGATAGCGCCCTGCTTACCGCGCGCCCTAAATCTTCATCCAACGCACCCGTTATTCCCTCGTTGACAACATCAATTGGCCCCGTGACAGGATAGGCTGCAACAGGTAAGCCACTTGCCATCGCCTCTAACATCACGATACCAAACGTATCGGTTAGGCTTGGAAATACGAATATATCAGCTGAGCTATAACATTGCGCCAGCTCTTTGCCTGTCTTGGCACCAGTGAAAATGACATCTTTATATTTTTCTTTTAGGTCACTTAAACTGGGCCCATCACCAACCACAACTTTTTGTCCCTTGAACTCAAGATCAAGAAAACTTTCTAAGTTTTTTTCCACTGCAACGCGCCCAACATAAAGGGCCACATTGTCATTTCCATATAAGCGACACGATTGAGGATGGAAAAGTGATGTATCGACCCCTCTTGTCCACTCTAACAAATTTGTAAATCCTCGCTCGAACAGTTCTTTTTTCAAGCTTTTTGTTGCTACCATTGTGCCGCCAGCTTTGGAATGAAACCGTCTGATAATGCGGTATAAAAATGAAACTGGAAGCGGGAACCGTTTGGCAATATATTCAGGGAAACGGGTATGGTAGGCTGTGGTAAAGGGCGTTTTGGTTTGCAAACATGCTGATCGCATGGCCCACCCAATTGGGCCTTCGGTTGCGATATGCACAACATCAGGGTTATTCGCTATCAAGCGTTTTTTCATTTGCGCGCCAAATACCAAGGACAATCTAATTTCTGGGTAGGTTGGACAGGGAACGGTTTTGTAGTCTTTGGGAGTGATAAAGACGATGTCGTGGCCTTGCAGCAGCAGTTCTTCATGAACCCGTTGATATGTTCTAACGACACCATTGATTTGAGGTTCCCAGGCATCGGTGGCGATTAATATCTTCATCCTTTACGCTGCATCGATCATGGGGGTTTGAGTTGTTATGATTTCTTTGGCATCTTCTGGCTGGACGCGAGCGGCGCCATTTTCCCAATATATGAGTTCAAACTTTCCATCCATAGTTTCGCCGATAGCGGTGCAGCTTTCAACCCAATCACCTGTATTAATATATAGAATATCATCGATTTGCTTTATCGCCATCTGATGGATGTGCCCACAAATCACGCCCTGGACTTTATGTTTTTTAGCTTCTAAAGACAGAGCATGTTCGAATTCACCTATAAAATTAACTGCCTGTTTTACGCGTTGTTTTAAATAGGCGGACAGTGACCAATATTCCAATCCCGCTTTGCGCCGCACCCAATTCAAATGCGTATTCATCCATAGAGCTAAGTGGTAAGCCCCATCACCTAACAAGGCTAGCCATTTTGCATGCCTAACGACAATATCAAATTCATCACCATGAATGATTAGAATTTTTCTGCCATCAGCGGTCTCATGAATATCGCGGCGTTTTAAATCAATGCCACCAATTTGCATCCCGCAATAAGCTCTTAGCATTTCATCATGGTTGCCAGGGATATAAATCATTTTTGTGCCTTTGCGGACCCGGCGTAGCAATTTTTGGATGACATCATTATGGGATTGATACCATTGCGGGCGTTTTTTTATGCGCCAGAAATCAATGATATCTCCAACTAGGTAGATTTTTTCAGCTTCAACTGTTTTGAAAAAATCCAAGAACAGCTCAGCTTGAGAGGCGCCCAGGCCCAGATGCAGATCAGAGACAAACAATGTCCTATATTTTTTTATTTCACCATCCACGAATTTAGACACTCCTGCCCCTGTAACCTTAAAGTCATCTTTGACAAAACCTGTCACAGATTTAGAATAAAGGTTTATGACACAATTATAGCAATCACGACATTATTTAAAAAAAACCTCAAAATCATGTAGGAAATTGCTTATATTAAGTGGTTTACCCCCTCCAAATCAATTTTTGTCAGTATAATTGTAAACTATTTAAGCAGATATATAGCTGCTCTTTTCGCAATCCAAATGTAATAATTTTGGATCAAATAATAGCTTATGGTCACGAAATGCAACTGAACGATTACTTAGGCAAAAGCTACAACTTAATAGTGCTTAAATCCGAACCACTTTCAACTGGGTTTGGGGTCTCGGGGCATAAAGTTTGGCTGGATGATGGACGGATCGGGGCTGTCAAATCTAACTTTTCATCTTCAAGTTGCGCGTTTCTCATCGAAGCGAAAATGCTTGGCGACCTGCAAAAAGAAAAGTGGCCCATACCTTGTGTGTGGGAAGCAGATGAGCATTGCTTACTTATGGAATGGCTTGAGAGTGATGGTAGTGTCTTAAACGCGGTTGACGAATTTGGGGTGGGGCAAACTTTAGCCCAGTTGCACCGCACTCTTTTGCCCGGTCATGATCAATTTTTTGGCTATGATTATGACACACCGATTGGAGCTCTTGAACAACCCAATCAAAAAAATGGCTCTTGGGTTGATTTTTTTAAAAAGCAACGGCTTATGCATATGGCCCAACTGGCTAGAAAACAAGGTGAGTTACCGCTTGATGTTTTTGAACGCCTCAACCGTTTTTGCTCAGACCTCAATCAATTTATTGATGAGCCGGC
>JAJFHF010000243.1 GCA_021775775.1 Hyphomicrobiaceae bacterium | reverse complement strand
TGGGCCACCATGATGGCCCGGTGACAGCCGTCCGCCTTCATTTTTGTGCGTACGAGCTTGAAGAATTCCCCCAGCACGATTTTCTCGTCAAAGTGTTGACGGTCCGGATCATCGAGGTCGATGCCCGTGATGCGAAGACTGGCCGGGTCGATTTCGGAGTTGGCGAAAGGTGTGACGTTCCAACAATGTTGGTCAGCCACGCTGATCTCATCGTCTTGCCACTGCAAGAACGTACAGGCCAGCTCCAGGATGGGGTTAACCTTGTTATCGAAGCCACCTGTTTCGAGGTCAACCACCACAGGCAGATAACCGCGGAATCTTTCGCTAAACTTCATGTGGCACCTTCATAGTGGCACCTTAACAGTAAACCCATCGGGCTCAAGTTAATCCTGGACCGGCCGATGGTTTATCAGTGAACCTAAAAAATATCATAAGACTACTGTGTGGTCTGGCTAGTTTGATCAGTTGTTGTGCTGTGCACGGCGAGTCCAACCATCGGTTTGTACCTGACTGGGATTCGCGGTGGACCCATCAATCGGGTAACGGTGTGTGTGCGCTAGCATTGCCGTTGGCCGAGTATGGCGAAGCGCGCTTCGTGGCATCTGTAGACATGTCACCGGTGTTTGAGCTCCAAGCTCACCACGACTTTCATGAGGCAGGACCGATCACGGTCAGTAAATTTGCCCCGCCATGGCATCCGGCTCAACCTGCGCGCGCAGATCTAGGTGTCATTTCTCATGTCCTCGGCGGTGGCGGCGTGGCAAGTGGCGCGCTGGCGGCAGATATGTTGTTGGCCTTGCGCGAAGGCATGCACATACAGCTGACCGCACCAGCGTCGTTCAATAAGCGGGTCGATGTAGCCCTATACTTAACCGCCAAGGATGTGCGCCCGGCGCTGGATGAGTTTCTGCGCTGTGCGCAAACAGACGTGAAAGTAGCCTGGCAGGAAATGTCGCGTACCCGGGTCATGTATGCCGTGGGTGCGTATCAGATGGATGATGCGGGGAAAGCGAAGCTGCAAGCTTTGGCACGCTTTGTCCGCTCGGTACCCGGAATCAAGACTGTGTACGTGGACGGCCACACCGATGCCAGTGGCAGCAAGTCGCGCAACCTGCGGCTGGCCAAACGTCGCGCCGATGAAGTCGCCGCCTTCCTGCGTTCCTGTGGGCTCACAGAACAACAAGTGGTGGTGCGATACCACGGTGCAGCCTACCCGGTAGCTGACAATGCCACAGCGCAGGGCAAGGCGGACAACCGGCGCACGACCATCCGTCTCGAACGCGGTGAAGCCGCAACCCTGGCGCAACAATAGCCCGTAAAAGTGCCGTTCAAGGATTGCAAACCTACGCGGCTGGCATAAGATGTCGCCCCCGATTGGTAGGGACGAACAGGGTGTCAGACAAAATGAAGATAGTGTTGGCGTATTCCGGTGGACTGGATACCTCGGTAATCTGCCGCTGGCTGCAAGAAACCTACAACGCAGAAGTCGTAACCTTCACCGCCGACATTGGTCAAGGTGAAGAGGTTGAACCGGCACGCGAGAAAGCTGAGGCGATGGGCGTGCGTGAAATTTTTATCGAAGATCTCACCGAAGATTTCGTCGCCAATTATGTATTCCCGATGTTCCGTGCCAATACCGTTTACGAAGGCGAGTATCTGCTGGGCACGAGTATTGCGCGCCCGCTGATCGCCAGGCGTTTGGTCGAGATAGCGAGAGAAACTGGCGCTCAAGCGGTCGCTCATGGCGCCACGGGCAAAGGCAATGACCAGGTGCGTTTTGAACTGGGCGCCTACGCCCTCGACCCGGACATTAAGGTCATAGCACCCTGGCGAGACTGGGACCTCACTTCACGCGAGGCATTGATGGATTTTTGCGAAAAACATCAGATCCCAGTGGATTACAAGCGGGGTGACAAGTCGCCGTACTCAATGGATGCGAACCTACTCCACATATCTTATGAAGGCGGTGGTTTAGAGGATCCGGCCAAGCCGGCTGAAGAAGACATGTGGCGCTGGACGGTGTCGCCGGAAAGTGCTCCGGATGAACCCTTGGTCATAGAGTTAACTTATGAGCAGGGTGATCCAGTGGCTCTCAACGGTGAGCGTTTGTCAGCTGCCACGCTACTTCGGACCCTCAATGAACTCGGTGGTGCACATGGTGTAGGGCGCAGCGACATTGTCGAGAACCGTATGGTGGGCATGAAGTCCCGCGGTTGTTATGAAACACCTGGCGGCACGATATTACTGAAAGCGCATCGAGCGGTGGAGTCGATCACTTTGGATCGTGAGGTCGGCCACCTCAAGGACGAGCTGATGCCGCGCTACGCAAAGCTGATATACAACGGCTACTGGTGGTCGCCGGAGCGCAAAGTTATGCAAGCTTTGATTGATGAATCACAGATTCCAGTTAATGGAACCGTTAGTCTGAAACTCTACAAAGGCGCAGTGGCCATTGTGGGACGTAGTTCACAGTCTGACAGTTTGTATGATGCAGATGTTGTCACTTTCGAAGATGATCAAGGTGCTTATGATCAACGAGATGCAGGTGGCTTCATCAAATTGAACGCATTGCGCCTCCGCTTAGGCGCTAAGCGAGGACGAGACTACTCCTGACAACTGATGAACGAAGCCAGCATTAGTACTAACAGAGCTAAAAATGGC
>JAJFHF010000242.1 GCA_021775775.1 Hyphomicrobiaceae bacterium | reverse complement strand
ATGCATATGCCGTTTTTCTATCAACGTAAGATGATCCCAGCGATTGGGGATAAACCGGCGGTGCCTTATTATGTGTTTGAGCCAACGGATGAGCCGCGCTGGGGCACGTTATCGGCAGTGGATTTGAAAAATAAAGGCAAGCTGGCTTGGCAGGTGAAGACGGCTGAGCCGTTGGTTGGCGGGGTTTTGGCAACCAAAGGCGGCGTTGTGTTCACGGGGGAGGGCAATGGTGATTTTAGCGCGTTTGATGCAGCCAGCGGCAAACGGCTATGGCAGTTTAATTGCGGCGCTGGTGTGAACGCACCGCCGATGTCATTTGCGGTGGATGGTAAGCAATATATCGCGGTGGCGGCTGGGGGTAGTAAGATTTGGGGTTACCCGACGGGAGATGCGATCTTTGTGTTTGGGCTGGGGGAGTGAGGGGACCTGAGATTTTCTAATCTAGAGATTATCTTTGTCAAACGGCTTACTAGATTCTACGGTGTTATTATCGAATATATCAGTGTGCAGCTTAAGCTATTGGTTCGTAAGACCTTGTCACATAAAAGTATTACTGGTTGTTGGTTGTAGACGTGGCTTGGAAACTACTTTAGCATTTACTCTGTAATGCCATAAACTATTTTTGGCATGGGGGAGTGTGGGTATGGAGTTAATTGTTCAATTTTTTTCCGGATTTTTAAAAGGGATAACTACTGAATTTATTGGTAAGGTCATTGGTCTGGGCATAGGAAGTATTCTAGCTTATTCATTGGTAAAGCATGCAAAGGCTATTTGGGGCTGGTTGATTAGGCCTTTCCAAAGTGTTGAAAAAGTTAAGCGTGCTTTGAGCGCGGTTGATTCTGAGAGCGGTTTATGGATAGCCATTCCTGTTGATAAGGCACCAAATAAAGCCCCGAATTGTGAAGTTATTCTTGTTGCTAATTTGAAAGGTGGGGTTGGGAAAACAACTGTTTCAGCTAATTTGGCGGCGGCTAGTGCTAAAAATAGAAAGGCTAATACTCTTTGTATTGATTTCGATTATCAAGGCTCTTTAACTTCCATGGCATTGCCTGATTTTAATAACGCTCTGGTTGGTGAGCCTGACTCTATTGCAGGAAAAATGATCAGTGTTGGGTGTTTAGGTCAAACTTTAACAAGCTTAAGTAAAGCGCATTCTAGGGAACCAAGGTTGCAAATTATCCCGGCTGATTATCCATTAGCTCAGGTTGAAAATAGATCGATGATTCACTGGTTGCTTGGTAATAATCCATATGATTTAAGAACCCAGCTTGCGACCAAATTTCAAGATAATCCTTTTGATCGTATTATCATTGATGCTCCCCCGCGCTTAACAACCAGCTGTGTTCAGGGTCTTTTTGCATGCACTCATATTATTATCCCTACAGTTCTTGATCGCCTATCAACTGAGGCTGTGGGGCGATTTGTTGAACAAATATATGAATTTAGACGCAATGGCCTTTGTCCTTTTTTACAGAAGATTTCAATTCTAGGTACCATGGTTAATTTGGCTGGTAAGGTTGATGAGAGTGAGTATGAATTTTTAACGCTAGCTATGCGAAAATATCCAGATCTGGTTGAAATTGTGCCTTTTAAGTTATCCGTACCTGATATTGCAGCGCTTGGTCGAAGTGCAGGGCATGAAATTGCCTATCTTGTGGAGTCTAATAACGAATCAGCAAGAAGAATTAGAGAAATTTTTGATAAATTAGGGAACCATCTCTGGACGGTGAAATGAAAGCAAGCGATTTTGTAAAACATTTAAAGCGCATTGAGGATGTGATTGAGGCTGCTATTGGTAGGAATACAGCAACCAATTATGACAAAGTTGTTTTGCTTTGTGATCTTTTTAAAGGGCAAGAGAGCAAGCAGGTTAAAAAGATATTAGAACAATATTCTGAGTTATCACCTGAGGCCAATTATAGTGCACCAACCATTGAGAGTATAAAGCCCGTATTAAAAGCTCTTCAAAATTTTATTAATGGCTGTGCAACAAATTCTTTGAAAACTGATATTGGCGCTTTTATCCAATTTCTAGAATCATATAAGTATTACAGCATTGATGCTTTGCTTATCGCAGCTGTAGCTCACAAGCAAAAATCATCATCAGCTAGAAAAACATCAGCTAAACGGAATTCAAAATTGGATAAAGACGAAATTATTCGCATTATTCAGCGCCTGAAGGATACAATTGGTGATCCTGATGCTTTTGTTGAAGCTTATGAAACGTTCAAGATAGAAGATCTATCGCCTACTGATGTGCGTGCTATTGCAAAGGGGATTTATTCTCGAACTCCTAGTAATGCATCAAAGAGAAAATCCATTTCGCTTATTAAAGCTCGGCATGAGGATTTGGTTAAATATCATAACAAGTCCAAATCTATGTCTGGTCGAACGGCTGCCTAATAATTTGTATTTGCCTCTTACCCTTCCAGCTTATTATTTAGCTCCAGCCATTTTTCTTCTAGGTTGTCGAGGTCGCGCTGGGTGTTGCCGCGTTGCATGGCGAGATCATTGACTTGTTCGGGGTCTTTATCATACAGGCTGGCGTCATCAAGTTTTGCAGTGATCGCTTTTAGCTCCGCTTGGTGCTTGGCGATTTTTTTCTCAAGCGCTTGGATTTCTTTGCGCAAGGGGGCCATCACGGCGCGGGCTTCAGCTGCCAAGCGGCGCTCTTCTTTGCGGCTGATTTTTGGTTTGGTGGCTTGTTCTGCTTTCTCTTTTTTGGCGGTTTTGCCAGAGCGGGTTTGCAGC
>JAJFHF010000241.1 GCA_021775775.1 Hyphomicrobiaceae bacterium | reverse complement strand
CTCTTGGGTTGATTTTTTTAAAAAGCAACGGCTTATGCATATGGCCCAACTGGCTAGAAAACAAGGTGAGTTACCGCTTGATGTTTTTGAACGCCTCAACCGTTTTTGCTCAGACCTCAATCAATTTATTGATGAGCCGGCTCAGCCTTCTCTCGTTCATGGTGATTTGTGGGGCGGGAATGTCATAACAAATGAGGGACACTTAACAGGCTTTATAGACCCGGCAATTTACTATGCGCATTTTGAAGTAGAGTTGGCCTTTACCCAAATGTTTGGCACATTTGGCCCTGCGTTTTTTAAAGGTTATCAATCTGTTCAGCCTCTGGATCAAGGTTTTTTCAAAGATCGAATTGATATTTATAATCTTTATCCAACGCTTGTTCATTTGGTGCTTTTTGGTGCCAGCTACCTTGCTCCTATCAAGCAAACTTTAAAAAAGTTTGGATATTAAAAGTTTTTTCAGTGGGGCATGAATGGGAGACCATATTGAACAACGCCTTGGACAGACAATAAAAAACCAACCTGAAACGATCAAGGTTGGTTTTTTAATTTTATGTGTGAAGACGAAGAGATTAATTAACGGCATCTACAATGTAGCCAATGGGGTGATCAGCGCCCCATTTCATCTTCAAGCTTACACCTATGATATCAATTGACGTATCAGCATCAGCCGTTAAACCAGAAGCTGCGCTATTGATACGTTCTTCATCCAAAAAAATGTGCGTATAAGCTAAATCGATGCTGGTTGTTTCAGAATAATTATAAGTTGCACCGACACTTAACCAAAGTCTGTCAGTATCAGGAACTGACACCAAGCGTTGGTTGGGATTTTGGATAGGAGACCATTCATAAGCAATACCAGTGCGTAATGTTAATTGAGAGCTGTAGTCATACTCAAGACCACCTGAGAGAAAATATCCATCATCCCAATTTGTGTTAATGGTAAGGAGTGAAGCTCCTGTCGCATCGCTTACTGCTGAGGTCGTGTCAAAAATGCTCCAATTGGTCCATTCAAATGTACCTAAAACACGCATTTTTTCTGTTATGCTTTGACGTATGCTTACCGTTACAATCTCAGGTAAAT
Organism: Hyphomicrobiaceae bacterium; assembly: GCA_021775775.1. Lineage (GTDB taxonomy): Bacteria > Pseudomonadota > Alphaproteobacteria > Rhizobiales > HXMU1428-3 > HXMU1428-3. The sequence goes on along the minus strand of JAJFHF010000241.1, from coordinate 2,368 downwards.
CAAAATCTGTTGTGATGGCTTGCGTTGCAGCTGGTACGCCTTGAACTGTCAGGTCTCCTTCAAGCTCACTGTTCACACGTGAGCGAAAGCCGACACCAATTGAGGTGCCCTCTGTCGGTGTCCACAAGGCGCCGAGTGTAAAACCAAAGCCCCAATCTTGACCATCAAATGTGGCGGTTGGAAAACCAGGAAGTGTGCCTGCTGCTTGTTTAAGCTCAAGATCTGTATATTGAACCTGCAAACCAACGCCAAGGGCTAAAGTGGGTGTGATTTGATAGCCAACAACGGGATTGAAATTATAGGTTAGCAATTCAGCTTCGCGAAAATCAAACTGACCTGCCCAGACTTTATCATCAGCTTCTGTTGACAAACCAAAGGGCGCATTAAAGCCGTAGCCAACTGTCCACTTATCATTAATACGGTACGAACCATAACTAGAGGGAACAAATGCGACTTTATCAATATTATTGCCACCTACTGGAAATAGATTTAACACAGGGTTGGCTGTCTGCACGTCGTCAGGGTCGATTTCAGAATCTGGTAAGATTACTGACACATGAGATTCTGTGGTAATCCCTTTCCCAGCTATGGCAACGCCCGCTGGATTCCAAAAAATTGTGCTTAAATCATAGCCTGCCGCATTCCCAGCAAAAGAAGCGCCTTGTCCTGAGACAGATTGCTCTCGAATGGAAAATCCACCGGCAATCGCTGAACTAGAGAGCGTAGCTGTTAAAATTAAAGCACTCGCCCCTAGCAAATGTTTATTGAAAAGATATCCCATAAAATATAGTCCCCAAAAACAACTCAATTAATACAATTAATCTTAACGTGAATTCTTAAGACAAATCTTACTTAATGATTGGCCGTAGTGCAATCGAGAGAAAATACCAGCAGAAATTGTATTTTTGAAAAAGTTTGAGGGAAACCTTGTGTTCTATATGGTTTATCAGACCAAACAAAAACAAATGAGTTTTGTTTTTATGCAATACAAACAGCAAGTTAAATAAGATTTATTTGTGACAGTTTTTTGTCTTTTATATGACAACGCAATTAAAAAAAGAGCCATTTTCATAAATGGCTCTTTTTAGAAAAATACTAACTGTTGCGATTCTGGCACTATTAATGCGGTTTTAGCGCCTTAACGGGATACTGACGCGGTTTCCATTGGCTCTGATATGGATTCTATGACGCGAGCGGCTTGATAAAGAAATGCTGATATTGCCATTTACGCCGCCGCCAGCAAAGCTCATGCTTGAAGATCTTGAACTTGCCCGACCTGAGACCCAGCCACTTTTGCCCCATTGGCTTTCTGACCAAGACCCTTTGACTTTTTTGCCAATCACCCGTGCTTTTACACGCACGTTGATAAAATAACCCGGGCCTGAACATTTCAAACTGATAGACACGTTCCGTCCAGGCACACTGTATTTAGCTCGGCACTTAACCCGCTCTTTGTTGCCTTTGATTATTGCTGTGGCCCCACTGCTGCGCCAACTGCCCGATAGTTTTTTAAAGGGGTTAGATGCCGCGTTCGCACTGGTGACTGAAAGCGCCGTTGGTATTGAAAGTGACACTGTTACGAGACATAAAACAAAGATGTTTTTTGCACGGCCCCATAGATGATTTACTCGATTACTCATTTTATGCAGTCCTTAAATATTATTTTTAACTCATAAGTTACGAAAATTAGATTTAAGTCAATTATTATATTAACTTAGCCTGTTTTGACATCATGTTCTAACTTTTCACGACAAGTTGATATGATTATAGCAGGTAATATCAACAAGTCAGCTAAAAGGGCCGCGATCAATGTGGTCATTGCCAAGCCACCAAATTGGCGCATAGAAGGCAACTCACTTAAGATTGTCACCGCCAAACCACAAACCAACACCATTGTTGTTAACATTAGCACTGGTCCAATGTGAGTTAGGGTGTTGTAGACGGCTTCCTTTTGACTGTCGGTTCTAGAGCGCTCTAGGTGCAATCTGTTCAAGAAGTGAATGCTGTCATCCACAGCTAGACCAAAGGCCACAGTTAGACCAATGACACTGGCATATTCTAGCCCTAAATTTTGCAAATATAGCCCCGCGCCAGCTGCCGCGATTGGTAATAAGTTTGGCACGATTGATAATAATGCCACCTCTCTGGAGCGGAAGGCAAAGCCGATTAATATAATCACCATTACGACGGCGCCCAAAAGCCCGCGGTTAAGCTGATTGATCATGGTTGAACTTTGTACGGCCGAGACGGAAGACAGACCGGTTACCCTGATGTTCATCTTATGCCCCTCAGGGAGTTTTGTATTTAAAGCATCTTCAATGCCGGCCAGGATCGGCAAGGTATCCTTTGCGTCAATATCTGGCACACG
>JAJFHF010000025.1 GCA_021775775.1 Hyphomicrobiaceae bacterium | reverse complement strand
TTTGAGTGAAGGCAAAATCATATTAGATGCTAAGACTGCGATCAGTGCTATTGATCAGCCAGGCTTGATTGAATCAGATGGCGATTTAATTATTCAAACGGGCTCCTTAGATATTAACCGGCTTTATAGTGGCAATGTCACTGATGTTACGGCAACAGGAGATGTAACAGTTTCTGAACTAATCGGTGAAAATGGCCTTGTTGCTCAGGGCAATAATCTTATCCTAGGGAAAGCGTTAAGTTTAGGGGCCCTCTCTTTGAGCGCAGCCAATCAACTGACCGCTGATGAAGTGAATAGTGCCAGCAACGTGACGCTCATGGCAGGCATGATAAATATTGGCAGTGCTTATTCTGACGGATTTTTGACTGCAACAGCCAAAACCGGCAATCTATATATTACGGACGCTTACGCCATTGGGGCTTTAAACCTCATATCTGAACAAGCGGGCGTTACGGGTGCAGATTTTTCTTCTGAGTCCACTATTAACATAAGCGGCAAAACAGGCATTGCTGCAAGTGGCGAGATCATTAGCCTTGGCACTCTCACTCTCATATCTTCAAGTGGAGATATAAACGCTACCAACATCAAATCTGTAGGGTTGGCAACCATAGAGGCCCATAACTTATTTGTTGTTGGCGATGTGGTCAGCGATGATGGTCTTGACATCACCACACAGGCGCGCACCAGTATTGATGGTGAAATTGTCGCCAACACAAATGATGTTAAAATCACCGCTGGCACTTCAATTGATTATGGCAAGCTTTCCGCTGGTCGCGATGCAATTTTAACATCCGGTGCTGGTGACGTGAGTTTGGAGAATGATACAGCTGTTGGGCGCAATTTAGAGATTATCGCAACGGGTGCAACCATTGATTGGAGCAACGAGGTCTATAATATCCGCGCTGCAAATCAAGTGCGAATTACAGCCACAAATGCGGATTTATCTGGCGGGACTTTCTCCTTTGGAGATGTTTTATTTTCCATCAGCAATAATTTGGATTTATCCGATGCGAGCCTGGCGAGTGATACTGCAAGTGCTGCAGACATCACAGTAAACACTAAAAGTTTAGCCCATACAGCTTCCAGCGAGCTGGTCGCTGGCGGTAATCTGTATCTCTCTTTGAGCCGTAGCTTTACCAACAAGATGGTCATCGGAGCGTTTGGCGATACGGTGATGAAGGTGGCTGGCAATTTGACCAATATTGATACAGGTCTCATTGGGGCTGCCAATCATGTCGGGTTGTTTGTAACAGGGACACTGACCAATAAAGATGGTGCTGCGCTTTGGGCAACGACTGGAGATTTGATCATTGCCGGGTCTGACGCTGGCATAACCCAGTTGGCCGGTGGTGGGTTTTTATTACCAGGCGACCTAAATAGTCTTGTGAAAAATGTCAAAGTCCTCAACAGCTCAGGTGTGATTGAAGCGGGCCGTGACATTGTGATTGCAACAGGTGAGTTTGAGAATAAGAGAACAAGTTTTGCTTTAAAAACAACTGATATTTTAGGTGAAAAAAGGTTTTCTAGTACAACAGCTGAAAGAAAGAACCCATTTGGTGACCGTCCTATTCATTCAGATGATTTGAACCGACTTTTAACCTTTTGTAATTGGTGTGAGTTTCCGGATGTTCCACCACCGCCTCCCTTTGGAACCTCAGGTAAAATTGCTGGTGTTGACTTTTTGTTTTTGCAAAACCCAGACTCTATTGTTGAGAGAAGTGATTATTTAGGGGGTACTGTTGGCGGGCCGCATATTCCCTCTCAAAACCTTAGCCAAGATGATTTCTTGTTTGTAGCCAGTGCTTATAACCCAACTGGATTACCTTTCACACTTCCTAATACTCTTGAATGGGCTCGAATTGGTGTGAAAGAGCAAGGTATTGATGAGAGCAACAGCACACCAGAGGCAAGACTCCACGCAGGGCGCAATTTATCAATTATCACATCTGGTGATATTACCAATAAACATAGCTTAATAACGGCAAATAATAATATTCACCTAGAAGGGGGGAATCTTGAAAACACGGGTGCTAATTTTAGTAAATCAATATTTCTAGATACTGGGTTTACAAACCGCACAGCTGTTATCACTATGTTATTCTCTGGCTGGAATGCAACAGAGTTTACGAATGGGACTTTCACCCGACTTTATGAAAGTTCTGGCGGTGTCATTCGTGAAGTGCCGGGAGGGAGTGATCAGTTATTTTTACGTAGTACTTTGGCTACGGAAAATGGCGGCATCTCAGGAAAAATCGCTGCGGGCGGCGTGTTAACGGGTGATTTTAGAGGTAAGATTGATAACACGACAATCGCTGAAGGGGTCACACCGGGGAATGTGGGTTTTTCAGGATCTTTGGGACTGCAAAGAACGGTTGCTCAGCTTGCAACACTTTCAAAGCAACCACTTAACTTGTCTGCCGGGGAAAAACACCTAAGCACACTTGATAATATTGGCCAATTGGCTGGTGGCGCGGCGTTGTTCAACGGCCCTCAACAATTGGTTGTCGGCAAACCAGATACAACAAGCAGCTCCAAGACCAACAACCGCATAATCAGAAGCGATAGCGATAGCCGTAACCTGCATCAAACACCAGGGCAACACAGCTTTCTTTTTGAAACCCGGGCGCCCTTTATTGATGTAAGTAAATTTTATGGCGGCAATTATTTCTTGGACCGCATTGGTTATTACTCCAACCAAAGTCACATATCAGATAATGGATGGGGGTATCTGGGCAACAAAACAGGG
>JAJFHF010000240.1 GCA_021775775.1 Hyphomicrobiaceae bacterium | reverse complement strand
GTGACAAACCGGGGGTCTTGGTCCCAAAGGACACCGCCATGCCAGGGGCGAAGCGAGCCGCGCCAATTTTCAGTAAAGCTGTGTAGCGACAGGAGGATGGGCACAATGCCAGCATTTAAAAACGCGTCAATCTGGGCCTTGATGGCAAGATGGTATGGCTGGTGATAATGTTCAATTCGGCGTTTGATCTCTTCATCTTCAATATAGGCATTGTCGGGGATCAAAGCCCCATCAGAGACCCGCATCACCAAAGTTGGGTCATCTACGCCCCGGTTCGGGTCAATTAACAACCGGGAGAAATTTGCCATGACAACGGGGGTATTTAACGTCTCATTGAGCCCACGAGCAACCCCCTCAATGCCAATATCATAGGCAATATGCCGTCTAAATTGATCAAGAGGCAGTCCAAGTGAGCCATAACCAGTCGGCAAATCAGCTCTGGCGTGATCGACAATGATCAAAAGACCCAACGATAAATCACCGTCAAGGCAGGTAAATGGTGGGAATTCATGGTATTTGGACAAAGCAGAATGCGAAGGGTTTGTCATAAATGTAAGTCTTTAGCTAAAATACGCCATAATCTGCACTCAAGACATAAATGAACAAAGAGTATAGATGTGGCAAGAATGTCAAAAAAGTTATGCATACAAAGCGTAGTCATGCTACTTAAAACCAAATATCATATATATGATAATGAATATGCGACAAAATATAACCCATCCAACCTTTTAAGGAGATCTTCGGTGAGCTGTAAAGTAAAAGCTTTCAAAGCATATAGTCTTGCGCTGTTAGCAATTATTGGTCTTAATTTATTAGTCTCAATGTCAGTTATAACACCAGCCAAAGCCGAATTAAAACTATGCAATACGACCTCCAGTCGGGTGGGTGTCTCCATAGGGTATCGCGAAAAAGCGCGCTGGGCCACCGAAGGGTGGTGGAATGTCGCATCGAATACCTGCGAAGTTTTGCTAAAAGGAAAGCTGATTGCTCGCTATTACTACATTCATGCGGTGGATTATGATCGCGGCGGCGAGTGGTCAGGTAAGGATACAATGTGTACTATAGACAAAGCTTTTACAGTGTTTGGCGTAACGGACTGTGTAAAGCGCGGCTATAAGCGCACTGGATTTTTTGAAATAGATACGAAGAATGAACATGACTGGACAGTCCGCTTAAAATATCCAGATGAGAACGGAAAAAAATAATGAGACGCAATCGAAGCGTTAAAATTCTAGCTACCCTCGGCCCCAGCACAGACACACCAGAAATGATTGAAAAGCTCTTTAATGCCGGAGCAGATGTCTTTCGCATAAATATGAGCCATGCCAGCCATGAGAAAATGCAAGAGCTGACACAAGCCATTCGCAAGGTGGAAGTGAAGGCTGGTCGCCCAATTGGTATTTTGGTGGACCTTCAAGGACCAAAGCTTCGCTTGGGGGCTTTTAAAAATGACGAAGCTCTACAGTTTGAAATTGGCGATGAAATAACCTTTGACCAAAAGGCAGATGAAGGGTCTAAAAAGCGCATCCCTCTTCCTCATCCAGAGATTTTTGAAGGGGTAGAATCTGGCCATAGGCTGCTGATTGATGATGGTAAAATGACTCTAGAGGTCATCAGTGCATCAACCGATAAAATTACAGCCAAAGCCATTACAGCTGGGAAGCTTTCCAGCCGCAAAGGCATCAGCTTACCCGACAGTCTTTTACCCATGGGGGCCATGACCGACAAAGATTTTGCAGATCTTGATTTTGCGGTTAATCAGAACATTGATTGGATTGCTCTTTCTTTTGTGCAGCGACCAGAAGATGTCGCCCAAGCCAGAAAGCTGGCCAGAGGGCGCGCTGCCATTTTAGCAAAACTGGAAAAGCCATCTGCCATTAAATATCTAGATGAAATCATCGAGGTCTCTGATGGATTGATGGTCGCACGCGGAGACTTGGGTGTCGAGATGCCTGTAGAGCAAGTCCCAGGTTTACAAAAACGCATTACCTGTGCTGCCAGAAAAGCTGGCAAACCGGTTGTTATTGCAACACAAATGTTAGAGAGCATGATCACAACGCCCGTGCCCACTAGAGCAGAAGTTTCTGATGTGGCTGGCGCTGTCTATGATGGAGCTGATGCGATTATGTTATCGGCTGAATCAGCGGCAGGCGATTACCCGATTGAGGCCGTGGAGACCATGGATCGTATCGCGCAAGAGGTGGAGCAAGACGACCTTTATCAAGAAGCGATTAATATCTATAAAACCCCGCCTGAACCAACAGGGCCAGATGCGATTGCGGCTGCGGTCGATACTGTATCTGACACACTCAATTTATCAGCCATCATTTGTTACACGGCTTCTGGATCAACCGGAGTGCGTGTGGCAAGAGAGCGCCCCAACCGGCCAATTCTGGCGCTAACACCGATCGTGGCTACAGGCCGGCGCATGGCGTTGACCTGGGGGCTTCATTCTGTTTTGACCAAAGACCCAGAGGATTTGGATGACATGGTTGATAAAGCCTGTCGCATTGCCTACCGCGAAGGTTTCGCCAACCCAGGCCAACGCGTGATCATCACCTGCGGTGTACCATTGGGCACACCAGGCGCGACCAACATGCTACGCATCGCCTTTGTCGGCGACGATGGCAAAATGGGCGCTTAGGGGAGCGGGATAGGTTAGATCTTGATAAACATCAAATCTAACCATCCGAAGAAGGAGCGCAGCTCTTCCGCTGCGTGACATGGCGCAGCCCGGCGCGAGCGCCGCGCCCTCGCAGGCTCTTGCCCCTTTCGGGCAAGAAATAGCCGTGAGAGAAAGAAAACAAATCTCACCTCACACACCATCAAGCAATCATCCCATTTTGATTACTTTCCCCTCCACCCGAAGAAGGCAGCGAGCTTGGCGAGCGAACATGACGCCTTTGGCGTCCGGCGCAAGCGCCGCCCCTCGGAGGCTCTTGCCCATTTCGGGCAAGAAATAGCCGTGAGAGAGACAAAAAAAGCCTCCAATAGGAGGCTCTTTTCTCAACAAATATAACCTTCAGCCTTAGCCAACCGCTTGCCCACCAGGCACACGCAATTTTTGGCCAGGAAAAATCAAATCCGGATCGCGGATGACTTCTTTATTGGCTTCAAAAATCTCAGGATGGCGCGCGCCATTACCAAGTGTGTTAGCAGCAATTTTCCAAAGGCTGTCACCTTTTTTCACTTCATAATAAATCACATCACCGTCTTCATCGCCAGGCGCTGACAGTTCAGCCGCGTGCACTTCAGAGACACCAAAAATATTACCAGCCATTAACACAGCCTTTTGAAACGCACTTTGGTCTTTGGCTTCACCCTTAATGTGGGCGACACCATCTTTCACTTCGACTTGAAGATTATCAACACCAGGGTTGCTCTCTTCGATGTGTTCTTTAATTTTCTCGCCGCCTTCTTCTTCTGAGCCAAACAGTTTATGGCCAATATCAGCAGCAAAATCTAACAATCCCATGGTATCTCTCCCAATCTTATTTTAATGGTCGTAAAAAGCTTATACCAAGCTCTCAAACCATATATAGGGGTTAAAATAAAAAGATAAAGGGAAATTGAAAAAAATATATAAAAACATGAAGATAAAGAGAATAGCTCTAAGGTAAATTAAAGATATTAGAGCTCTTCTACGAGAAGACACAGCCCACATGCTGATTGACAATTTATCTAACAAGCAAATGACGAATAATTTACATTCTAAGCATTTACAGCACCACCATTATGCTCCGTTATGGAAAGGCAATTGAATTAGAACGAGAAATTTAAAATAAAACATGGAACTGCTAGGCTATATTTTGGCAATTATGATGGGATTAATCTTAGGGTTAATCGGAGCAGGGGGCTCTATTCTCACTGTGCCTATTCTTGTCTATCTATTGGGCATACAGCCGATCATAGCCACAGGATATTCTTTATTGATCGTTGGTGCTGGAGCGCTTTTTGGAGCGCTTCGTTATTATCGCCAAGGTCATGTTGACCTTCAAGCAGCGCTTGTTTTTTCCATTCCCGCAATGATGGCTGTGTTATTCACCCGTGCCCTCGTCATCCCCAATTTGCCAGACCCAATATTGGGGATCCCCAAAGATAGCTTTATCATGTTGTTGTTCGCCTTTTTGATGTTAGCAGTGGCCAGATTTATGTGGAATCCACTCACGACAAAAGCAGCTCCGCAATCACAACAACCAACGGAAAGGCTGATAAAGCTTGTGCTGGCCAGTGCCGGTGTTGGTTGCTTGACGGGCATGGTGGGCGCCGGCGGCGGGTTTCTCATTATCCCAACTTTGGTGGCTTTATTTGGCTTACCAATCAAACTAGCCGTCGGCACATCACTAACAGTGATTGCCATCAATTCACTAATTGGCTTTCAAGGTGATATTCTTTCCGGGATCCCAATGAATGCGCCTGTATTGGGTTTATTTTTAGGGCTTACCTTATTGGGCATGTGGTTAGGAACCACACTGGGGAAAAACATAGATGGTATGAAATTAAGAAATCTATTTGGAGTCTTTACGGCTTTGGTTGGCATTCTCATCTTAATCACCGAAGTGAATAAATTAGCCTTCACTGTTTTAACTTAATCGAGGCTCATCATCCTGAGAATGCACACCAACACCATGCTTATACACCAACTGGCCACCAAACCAGCCGCCAATCATCATACAAGCTAAGCCCAAAAATCCCAACGCAACTGATAACCAACCGGGGAGCGAAAGAGGGTGTACCCCCTCTAAACGTGTTATCAGCGCGCTGAGATAGGCAATCCAAGCTCCCCCCATACACATGAGGTGAACATTGACATCGCCAGAAGCTGCCTCAGGAACCGAGGCAACGTCCATCATTCCTGCCATCATTGCTGGGATGGCAAATGCAATGCCAAGCACCAGAAACAAACTCGACAGCATCCCCAATCCATTGATGTCATAAAAGTTTGCCAATCCAGTAATCATCAACCCATCACAAAGACTAGCCAGTGACCAAAGAGCAATTGGAAAGTGCACAAGCAAGGGATGGAGCGGATGACCAAAAATACGCATGATGGCAGATGTCTTTTCGTAAAATGTTATGTTTATGTTAAATTGTGGATGTAAACCATTGAGACCAGTAGAGCAAAACCAGCCACTGCAGCGCCCGCGTGGATCACCACAATGCCTTTAGGGGCGATCTCTTGTTTAAGGTGCTTAAACGCCAAATAAAATCCACCAAGGGCTGCAACAACAAGCACCCCAAAGGCTGTCATGATGCGGTCTTCACCGTTCATGATTGTCATCGCCATCAAAACAAGACCAGCAGCACCAAGTCCGGCATGCAACAAAGACAAAGCCCAGGGGGCAAACTTTCCTCTTAAAACTGAACTGGCCAAAACAAGACCACCAAGGGCGGCAATCGCAAAAATTATAATCGCATAAACAAGCATATTCATCTCCCAAATGTAAGTAATATCAAGGTACAATATGAGTGAAAATAATCTTTGTCAATTATTTTAATTACAAAGTTGCAAAAAGCGACTGTTAGCCTTAACTTAAGAGATGGGATGCTTTATTAAGCATCAACAACAATGATCACATGTGTCAAAAAAAGATGGGTCGAAACTCAAATAGGTTACCTCATGCAAGAACAGCTCGAAAAAAATATCGGCAGAACACAAAAGAAAATTCTTCAAAACTTATTACAAGCCAACACACCTTTGCGCGTGGAAGCTTTAAGTCAGATATTAAACATTTCGCGTAACGCCACCTATCAACATATGATGTCTCTTGAACGAGATGGTTTAATCGAGCGCGCTTCCATCGCTCAAACCAAAGGACGCCCCAGCCAAACCTATCAGCTATCGCAGGCCGGGCGGCATCATTTTCCCAAGCATTATGCCCTCTTTGCCAATTTGCTCGTTGGATTGGTGAAAACCAAAATGGGTTCGCAAGAACTAGACACGTGCTTAAAAGAGTTGGGCGAAAATCTAGCCACAGAATTCACCGATAGAATTGAAGGTCTAAAAGGCGAGGCCCTTTTTAATGAAATTGCTTCAATCATGGGTGAGTTAGGCTATGAATCTGAATTGAGTGTGATGCCAGATCAAGAAACGTTCGAGTTAAAAGCCCACAATTGTGTGTTTCATGAACTGGCACAGCAACATGAAGAGGTTTGTAGTCTTGATATTGCCCTTATCTCTAAGCTTGCTGGTAAACAGGTTGAGCAATGTGAATGCGTGGTACGCGGCGGAACATTTTGCCGGTTTCGCGTTATCAAAAAATAAAAGAGATATAAATGCCTACTAATTTAAGCAAAGCAAGTCACTTAAGTAACGAGAGACAAGCCCAAATCACCAAAGCGGTCATTGATTTTTATAAATCAGAATTTGATGAAGACCTAAGCGAATTTCGTGCGGCCGCTTTGGTAGAATTCATGCTGCAGAAAATCGGTCCCTCACACTATAATCAAGCTATACAAGATGCTCGAAAATTCATGGCAGAGAAATTAGATGATCTGGGCACGGAATTTTATGAACCCGAAAACCTCTAAGCGATGAAAAGTGTCGAATGATCCCATTCAGAAAGTTGTTAAATAGCGTTTGTAGATCGAGTTCCGTAAAGGGGGGGGGCTGTGGCATACATGCAAAACTCGTCCTTTTTTCGCTCCAGGTGTCGCACAAGTGACACGGTTCCTGTCAGGAGCGTATTAAAAAAATACAATAAAAACAATTAGATGCCTGAATGGCATGGAACATGCTTATGCTTTAGTCCTATAGGTTGGGCTGCTTCAGTGCTTGCTGCATATACGCGGCATAACCACCAAAGTTTTGAGATGAATTTCTATCACATCAGATCAGAAGTTTACCTTAGGTATTTGGAGGGCTTGAACCTAATTATAGTAGAAAGAAGCATATAATCCAGGGAGGTATATATGCATATCAAACGGAACTACGGACTTGCGCTTGCAAGCGCTTTCTTATTGTTAGGATCATCTTTTCTAACTCAACCCTCTGTTGCTAAAGACGGTGACTGGACTGAGTATAATGGTGATAAAACGGCGTCACGCTACCTAGCTAACGGTCTGGCTACCAAAGAGTCAGTTAAGAAGATGAAGGTCGTATGGCGCTTCAAATTGCCTGACCATAAACTTTCAACTGAAAATGTTGATCTAAGAACTTGGGTTAATGAATCAACACCATTGGCTATTGATGGCGTAGTTTACACAAACTCAGGCCTTGGGCTATTGGCTGCCGTCGATGGTGCAACGGGTAAAGAGTTGTGGAGCTTTGATCCAGGTGGGTATCAAAATTACCAAATGTCAAACCTAGGCTTTATCCAACGCGGTGTTACTCATATCACTCAAGGTGGAAAATCAAGAATCTTAGCGCCAACTTCAAATGGCTATCTAATCTTGCTTGATGCCAAAACTGGTCAGCCTGTAAAATCATGGGGCGACAATGGACGTTTTGACATGGCCAATGCGCTTCGCAGACCTGTAGCGCGTGATTTGATCATGAGTGATAGTCCTCCTGTTGTTTGTGGCGGTAACATCATACCAAGCCTTGGTGTGTTTGATTCATTCGCCACAGGTGCCGTACCGCATACAAATCATCCTCCTGGGGACATTGTAGGTATTGATATCGAAACTGGTAAACGCAATTGGATTTTCCATAACCCACCACTTGAAGGTGAAGTTGGTCATAATACATGGGGCAAAGGTGCCAAATGGATTGGAGGCGCTAACATGTGGGCGCGTGCAACCTGTGACGATGAAACAGGGACTGTTTATGCACCGTTCAGTTCACCAACCAATGACTTTGCTGGTGAAGAGCGTCCAGGCAACAATCTGTTTTCACAAACACTTGTGGCAATTGATGCCAAAACAGGCAAACGCAACTGGCACTTCCAGTTCGTACACCATGATCTGTTGGATTATGATCTACCAACAGGACCAAACCTTCTTGACGTTACTGTAAAGGGCAAAAAAATTAAAGCCGCTGTTCAGTTGACAAAACAAGGCTTTGTCTACGCGTTTGACCGTGTAACTGGTAAGCCAATTTGGCCTATTAATGAAATGCCGGCTCCTAAAGGTGATGTGCCTGGTGAATGGTATTCTCCAACTCAACCAATTCCATCTCATCCAAAACCTTACTCTCGTCAAGGTGCGTTTGAAAAAGATTTGGTAGATTATACGCCTGAACTAAGAAAAGAAGCCAAAAAGATCTTTGGCCGCTATTGTACAGGGGCTCTGTTTACACCTCCTTGTGCTAAAGGTTTAGGAACTATGATGGTGCCAGGTGTGCTGGGTGGTGTTAGTTGGGCAGGTGCAGCGCACAATCCCAAAACTGGTATCATGTATATTCCTGAATTTACATCTCCTTTTGGCATTAAGTCGAAAAAGCTGAACAAAGCAACTTCACCTTTTGCTCATACTGGTACGTGGCACGGTGTTGGTGGTCCTGATGGGCTTCCTCTCTTCAAACCACCTTACTCAACATTAAATGCACTTGATATGAATACAGGTGAATATCTATGGAGAGTTCCAGCTGGTAGAGGACCGATCAACCATCCTGCTATTAAAGCAGCTGGCTTGAAAGCTGTCGGTGTTGCCCATCAAAGCTTTATTGCAATCACTGATGATATCATCTTCATCTCACCTAATGGTGATGTGGATATCCTTGGTACCAATACACGTAGTAATGCTTTGATTGGTCAAACCAAACCAGAGGCTGAGCAAACAGATCCGCATCTGTATGCTTATGATCCCAAAACAGGTGATATGCTGTCATCTGTGAAGCTACCTGTATCAGGCGCCTTTGGCGGCATCATCACCTACAAAGCCGGTGGAAAACAGTATGTTGCTGTTCCCGTTGGCGGTGCAGGTGTTGCATCTGAACTCGTTGGCATTCAAGTTAGTGACTAACCCTAGGTCTCTGACTTAAAACTTGTGGCCTCCCTCGACATCAAAATTATTACGAGGGAGGCTACTATCATTAAAGCCTACGATTTTTAAATGATAAATATTTTAAAGTGATGTGTAAGGCCTGCTCTTTCATAAAGAAGCTCAAATGTGAGAGTAGCTTTTATCTGCAGTTGTGTTCTATGATCAATGAAGGAATAAGTATGAATAAAAAAGTTAATTACCCGATCGGCAAAGGAGGGCTATTCAGCCTGATAGTCGCAGCCATTTTTAGTGTTGCCGTGGTCGGCGGATTTACAGCCTCTGCTGGAGAACCTAAGATGGTGACAGCTGACGATGCACCACCTGAAGCAGCTTTAAAAGCACCTTTTGATATAACCAATCCTGATCGCGTAGCAACTGGCAAGAAACAGTTTAACCAAACCTGTGCCGCTTGGTGTCATGGTAAAGACCCTGTTTTGTTTGTTGAGCGTGAAGGGCTTGATGAACAGTTTGTTTATAAAACCATCCGTGATGGGGGTGTTGGCGACAAATCTCCAATGCCATCATGGGGCTCAACGTTTAGCTCAGAAGAAATATGGGAACTGGTTGCCTATATAAAATCCATAGGCAAATGGTAAAGAGTTTCGTTCTTTACTTCAGGTCTAAGTGCGATGTGATTTTAAGAAATTTAAATGATGATTTTGTGTTGGTGGTTCCTTTATGAAAAGAAAACTGCCAGCACTTTTTTTTGAACATTTTTAGTTTAGATAATTTTGCTCATTAATTATTTTGCATCTGAGGCTTAGATATAGTTTTATTCGGTGCCATGATTTCGTGTTTTTGTATTTTACGATGCAAGGTCGAGCGACTAATTCCTAACTGTTTTGCTGATGCCGATACATTCCATTTATTTCGCTTTAAAATAAGAATAATGTGATCAACTTCTGCTTTGTTACTAGAAGCTTCTAGCTTTATCAATTTTGGACGATCTTCATCAGAGCTGTTTTGCTGCGGGATGATTTCATCGGTGTCTGATGGTTGAGAGCTCGATTGTAACAGCTCTTTTGGGAGATCGTTTAGGGTGATGGTTTTATTGTTTGATAAACACAAGGCATATAGCAATGTGCTTTTTAATTCTCTGACATTGCCAGGCCAATCATAATCCTTAAGCAAATCCCGAACATCTGGTTGAATGGTGATATCATCAGGGTTGTGATCGGTACTTAGTTTGATAATGCTTGTCGTGATCTCATCAATATTTGTACGATCCCGTAACGGGGGAATTTCTATTTGAACACCTTTGATACGAAAATAAAGGTCTTGTCTAAATTTACCTTGTTCGACGAGCTCAGAGATATTTTTATGAGTGGCGCAAATAATGCAAGTATCAACAGGTGTGGGAGTAATAGCGCCTAACTGGGTTACTTCTCTTTCTTCTAAAACCCGCAACAGCCTGGCTTGCAAAGTAAGGGGCATATCACCAATTTCATCTAGAAACAAAATGCCTTCATGGCTAGCAAGGATCTTGCCGATTTTCCCATCTTTCAGACCGTCTGTGAAGGTTCCCGGTTTGTAACCAAACAGTTCGCTATCCATCAAACTTTCTGGGATTGCAGCACAGTTGACAGCGATAAAAGGTTTATCCGCACGTTGACTTTGTTTATGCAACAAAGATGTGAACGTGTCTT
This sequence comes from Hyphomicrobiaceae bacterium, assembly GCA_021775775.1. GTDB lineage: Bacteria > Pseudomonadota > Alphaproteobacteria > Rhizobiales > HXMU1428-3 > HXMU1428-3. The sequence goes on along the minus strand of JAJFHF010000240.1, from coordinate 9,370 downwards.
TCCCAACACCCGTTTCACCAAGAATTAAAAGAGGGAGACCTTGATCAATGAATTGTCTGCCAATTTTGACAACGCGTTGCATGGCTTTATCAGTTCCAGCAAAATCATCAAGTTGTTGGCACGCAGGTTGTTTTTTTGTTTTAACCTTGAGCTCCTTGTGATCTTCTTTTTGCTTAGCTCTAGATTTTTTGTGCGTTCGAATCCCTTTAATGTATATATTTTTAAAAATGCCTTCTCTTAACAAAAGCGGCTGGCTTTGACTTGAATATAAATCTCGTTCTTGAAGGGGAAAAATATGAGTGAAATGTTTACCTAAAAGATCCTCAATGCGCATATTGGAGAGCATATCCAAACAATCTTGCGTGGCATCTAGAATGATACCTTCATCATTGAAAGCAATTAAGGCCTTAGACTCATACAATGACAACAATGAAGAGGGCGATAGCGAGATGACATTTTGAGTTTTGTATCTTTTTAAAAACAAGTTAGCACTGATTTGACTGGCAGCTTCTCGAATAAAATTGTGAGTGAAGAAACTTTCAAGATAATCTTCATGGGCAAAACGAGAAATATTCAGGCTGCCCAATATCGTTCCAACTTCTCCATAAATGGGGGCTGCGGTGCATGTGAAATTGCTCAGGCAATTGGCGTAGTGATCAATACCATTGATGGTCATGCATTGCTGGCTGGCAAAAGTTGTTCCGATACCATTTGTGCCAATAAGATGTTCATCCCATTTTGAACCTGAAATTAGTCCATAGTCAGCACAAATTTCACTTTCAGGGCTATCAAAATAACTATCGATGGTCACACATTGATTGTCGGTGAGGAGAACAGAATAATCACCATTTTTAGCAAGATGTCGAACTGAATTAACAACCTTGCCCGCAACCTCTGAAATATCCTCGCAAGCTTCTTGGTGGATTTTTAGTTCATGCTCAGGAATGATGATGGCGTTGATTTTATCCCCGCGATCAAACCCATAGCTCTGCTGGCATCGGCTCCAAGATGATTTGATCACAGATGAACGATGTTCACTATATGATAGGTCTCTATTCAAATATCCACGCCTTACACTTTTAATATAACCGATAAGTATCAGATTTGTGAACTCTCTTATGGTTACTATCATACAAAACTGTACTGATAAACTCAATATCTACTGTCGAAAATTTTAAATTTGATTTCTATTATAGATAACGCGGGGAAAACTTTTTTAGGCACGGGCAAGAAAAAGCAGTTGTTATCATCTTACTAGACCCTGAGGTAATTAATTTTTCATATAAAAACAAGACTTTATATGCATATTATCTATTATTTTTAACGCATTCTTTTTGAGTATGATTTAACAGATATCATTTTGATTTGGATGTTTTTGAATTTTCTTTATTTTGCATTTATGAGTTCTTTATGATGGGAAGCTTTCTAAACTTTAGATTAACCCCTATAATTCAGGTGACTTTGATATTGTTTTTGAAGTTTATAAAATAAGCTTTGTCTCCGTTGATGATTGAGTGAAATAAAGGCATTAACAACATGATTTCGCGCCGTGATTTTTTACAAGCCACTATTGCCGCGAGTGCGATCACAGGGCTTTCTGGTAAATGGTCTGGTGTTTGTGCACGGCAAACTTTGAGCGAAGATGATTTGTTAAACTTCACGCCACTTGGCACGGTTACGTTGCTGCATATTGCTGACTTGCATGCTCAGTTAAAACCGATTTATTATCGTGAACCGTTGTTAAATTTGGGTGCCAACGGAAAGCAATCCAAGGTCCCACATATCACTGGTCAAGATTTTCTCAAATTTTACAAATTGAATCCAGGCTCTCCAGAGGCTTATGCTTTAACAGGGCAAGATTTTAATGCCTTAGCAAAAATCTATGGCAAGATGGGCGGGCTTGATCGGGTCGGTAGCATTTTAAACCGTGTGCGTGACGAGCGACCAGGGGCCTGTCTTTTATTGGATAGCGGTGATAGTTGGCAAGGCAGTTATGGCGCGCTGCAAACCAAAGGCCAAGATGTTATTGATGTTATGACTTTGTTAAAACCTGATGCCATGACCGGACATTGGGAGTTCACTTATGGGGCCAAGCGCGTGCAAGAGGCAATTGCAAGCCTTGGTTTTCCCTTCTTAGCTGGTAATGTGATAGACCAAGAGTGGGAAGAGCCAGTATTTGAATCAACTGCCCATTTTGAAAGGGGCGGTGTGAAAATCGCTGTTATTGGTCAAGCGTTTCCCTATACGCCGATTGCGAACCCACGATGGATGATCCCCGATTGGTCGTTCGGCATTCGCGAAAAACGAGTTCAAAGTCATATTGATGCGGCACGCGCTAAGGGTGCCGGGCTCGTGGTTTTGCTGTCCCATAATGGATTTGATGTTGATGTTAAAATGGCGCATCGCTTGCGCGGCGTGGATGTGATTTTAACCGGCCACACGCACGATGCTTTGCCTCAAGTTTATAACATCAACAAAACCTTGTTGGTGGCCTCAGGCTCCAATGGCAAGTTTGTGTCTCGGTTGGATCTTGATGTGCAAGGCGGTGAAATCAAAGGGTTTTCCTATCGGTTGATCCCTGTGTTTTCGGATGTGATAAGCAGCGACAAAACAATAGCTTCAAAGATCAATCAAGTGCGCGCCCCCTTTAAAGCTGAATTATCGCGCGTGCTTGGTCATAGCGATGGGTTGCTCTATCGGCGCGGGACATTTAATGGCACGTTTGATGATCTGATCTGTGATGCATTGCGCTCAGAGCTGGATGCACAAATCGCCCTCTCACCAGGCTTTAGGTGGGGCACATGTATATTACCAGGGCAAGACATCACTCTAGAGGATTTGTTTAACGCCACAGCCATTACATACCCGTCCGTTTATCGGAGTGAAATGACCGGTCAACAAATTAAAGCGATTCTAGAAGATGTGGCAGATAATTTATTCCACGAGGACCCATATTACGCACAAGGAGGGGATATGGTGCGCACGGGTGGCCTTGGCTTTCATATTAACCCGGCCGGCCTCGCTGGAGCGCGTATTTCTAAATTGGTGCTGTTGGAAGATGGAGGCCCGTTGGAAGCTTCTAAAACCTATTCGGTCGCGGGGTGGGCCAGTGTTTCTAAACCAAAAAGTGTTTCTGAACCAAAGAGTGTTGCGGAACCAGAGAGCGATAGCGCAAAGGCCAAACCCATTTGGGAGGTCGTGGAGCAATATCTTGCCAAACATAATGGAAGCTATGTTCAAAAGGGCAAAGCTCCCATTCATTGGCAACCGTAAAGCATATGCTCAACGTCTTAAATCGAAGAATAAAAAGCGCCACTTGTCAGCAGCGCTTTTTACAAAAACAATGTCTCTTTATTTAAACAATGTCTCTTTATTTGAACGATGTCTCTTTATTTAAAAGACCTAGTAACTATCATAAGTCTCTTCGTGGTGTTTTTGAACAGGTGGTTTCCAGCTAATACATTTGTTTTTACATTTGTGGCCCGCTTTTACTTTAATTTTCTTCTTGCATTGATAAGCCACGTCATAGCTATTGTAACATGTTCTCCAAACGATTTTGTGTTTGAAAATTGGATGACAAACTTTTTTCCATTTGTAGCATTTTGCAGAGGCAGTGCCCGTTAGCGCGAGTGATAATGCGCCGACAAGTGTGATCATTCCAATAGCTTTTTTCATCATTTATCTCCTGGTTGTGACGGGCTTAATGCCCTTTGGTTACATGAAATTTAATTGAAACAGCATCGTGAATTTGGCGTTCTGCTTCAGCATGTTTATCAATTTCAATTCTTAGGCCACGAGTGGCGTGTTCTTGGGTAAATGTTTCTTTTATCTTATTAATTTTCTTTTCATCGACTTTATGCTCTTTCAGCCCACCCGTGCGGCACTGGACGAAAAGTTCTTCTTCTCCCTCGGGCGGGGCAAAGCGCAGTTTTACTTTTGAGGAAACAGGAAACGTTCTAACCTCGCCAGCTTTTAAGATAGGATTACCAAGCACAGCTTCTCTGCTCATGGTCGGCGGAAGCAGCACGATAGAACCATCTGCTTGTTTGTAGATGATGTTCAACTCACAAGTTTTGCTGGTTGAAACTGAGAAATGCAGGGTCTCACCAAAATTAAATTGATTTTTAGGCACCTTCACAACCAAGTTCAAACGATTGCCACGGTTTTCTTTTCTGTCCGTAGCCGTGATCGCAACCGGAGTGAATTTTACATCAGCCCTTTTAGCCGTCACAAATTTATGGCTTGCAGGCTCAAGCCCTGTTAAGCCCGCAACCAATTGAGGGAAGATGTGCTCAAATTGATTGCGCTGCAGGCGAATGCCGTTTTTAAGCAGGTTGCGTACGCGCAAACCTTCTTGCAAGGCCTCATGATGCTTTGCCGGTATGGCTTCAATACGATGATTGAACTCTTCTTTTTTCAGGCCAAATTCAGCCGCCACTCTGGTGTGATCAAGCGCATCTTGGTATTGATCTGCAAGATAGCCAATGAGCTCACGGGTTTTGCCAGTGCTAATAGATGTGACAGATATGTTTTCAAAGCGACCATCTTCCAAGCGATGTCCAATGCCTAATTTTATCAGAGCATCAGTGAAGGTTTTTTGGTCTTCTTTATAAACTTGGCGCAGCTTTTCTTTGCCTGGATAAAGCTCTTTAAGGAACTTCATTTGGTTAACAGTAAAGCTTGATGATTTCTCGGCAAAATCGCGCAGTTCATCACGTTTAAAGATAATGCCATCAGCATGGCAAGACATGCACGAAGCAGCATTAACAACTTCAATACCAAGTCCTGCTGGCCGAGTGTGATCGCGAACCACCTCAGTTGGCCCTGATGGGATAAAGACATCTTTGCCATCGGCCAAGTAGTAGGCTTGCAAGCCGTTTGGCAATTTATAGAACACTTCACCACCATCATGCACAAAAGGAACAGCGTGATCGGGTAAATTCCTCACACCCACAGGTCCAAAGGGGTGTTGGATCAAGGAACGTTCTTTATCAGAGCCACCAAAATCATAAGATTTCCAATAATAGCCACCGCCCGGCAAGTCATGGCGCTCAATTAAGCGATTATGATCAGAGACCCCGGAGTGACCAGCCGTGAAGGCCGCGCGGACCACGTCGCCTTTGTCAATGTTGCGGTTAGCGTCAATGCCGATTTGGCGTTCAAGTTCAGTAAGCGTATTTGGTAAATGTAAGAGCACATTATATAAAGGGGCCCGGCTGGCCGTAAAGGCAAACCAGTCGCCACGAATGATTGGTGCTTTGGCATGGGTAATATGTTGAATCTGACTAATCGCATCGCCTTTAATGCCATCCACGGCATAAGGGTAGAGTTTTTCAATTGCCGACCATTTGTGATCATCCCATTTTAAATCACCCATATTGATGCGCAATACAGTCCCGCTGGTTCCTTCAACCACAACCGGATTGTGCAGTTTGGGTGCGTAAGAGGTTGAGTTTACGATCTTAGCAATGGCCAGCGTATAATAATTCAAATTGGCCTTGAGCTGCTCTGCGCTCGCCGTCTCTGGCGCCGCATTATAAAGATGAGTATGGCTGATATAGCGCGTTTCTTTGCGCTCAAATTCAGATAGATTAACAAGATCACTTAAGATGGCTTTGTTCATGGCTTCATCAGTTAAGAATTCACGCGGTTTTGCCTCAATTTCTTTTGTGTCTGGTTCATCTCCTTCGGCACCAACTTCGATCTCAAGCCCTTTTTTAGCAATTTGTTTTGGCTCTTCAGGTTTTAGATCTTTGATCCATTGGTAAAGCGCTGTGACCTCTTCCCCGCTCGGCCGTTCGCCATGTTTGGGCATGGTGCCATCTTTAACAGAGAGATAAATGTCTGATTTATCTGGATTACCTGGTGTAACGAGAGAGGCATCGGTGGCCAGAGTTTGTAAATTCGTGTAGGTGAAATCTTTTTTGGCTGCTTCTTTGCCACTACCTGCGCTATGACAAGAGCTGCAATATTTGGCAAAAACCTGTTCGACACCATTGGTGAGGACATTATCGGTAGAGGCGATTACTTTTGTCTCTGTTAGGGCGACGGGCTCTACTTTATAGGCTACGATCTCGGCTTCAGTGCCGGTTAAATAGCTATAGATGGCAGCGTGGTCATCTTTGGATAATTTCTTCATATTGGTAACAACTTTGAGCATGCCTTGCTCGGTCATGGGTTTGCCGCGCAACGTTAGCCCTTCAGTCATCGATTTTATGAAGGTATCGATGCCTTTACGTTGTAATTTTTTAGCGGTAATGCCCGGGACGCTGATACCATTTAACTCTGTGCCTTGAAAGCGGCGGGTTTGATCCAACGTTTGGAATAAAGAGGAACGCGGCGTGTGGCATTCTCCGCAATGAGCCACATGCTCAACCAAATATTTACCTCGGTTAAATGCCGTGCCTTTGCCAGCTTGTGGCGTAAAATTATCAGGCAGAGCAGCGGCAATTTTCCATAGGCCGATGCTGTTTCTTAAATTGTAGGGAAAAGAGAGTTTGTGTTGAATGGATTGAGCAGCGACAGCGGGGAGGGTTTTAATATAGTCAAAAATATCAAAGATATCTTGTTTGGTCATGCCAGCATAAGAGCTATAAGGGAAGGAGGGATAATAGTGGCTGCCCTTTGGGGAAACACCTTCTTTGAGGGCGGCGTAAAAATCGCTTTTTGACCATTTTCCGATGCCATGCGTTGTATCTGGTGAAATGTTTGGCGTAACGAACGTGCCAAAATCAGTTTTGATTTCGTAACCACCAGTGAGATTTTTGGGAGCCCCTTTTTCACCATGACAAGAACCACAACCAGCAATGGTGAACATATATTCACCGTTTTTGAGACTATCTTTATCAGCTCCAAAGGCCGGCGTGAGTGTCGCAAATGAGATCAAGGTAAGTGTTAATAGTGATGTAACACTTAAAGCTATAGTGGGTGTGGATTGATATCGTTTATTTTTTAATGCATCTGGAATGTTTCTAGATAGCTTCATGGTTCTCTCCCTCACGTCATTTTATCAGGCTCTGCATGGCTTTGCTTATAAGAAGCAAGAGGTGCAGTTCCTCTCTTTTTTGGCAGGTGCCAGTTCCCTTAAACATATTTTTAAAATAACGCATTGAGCGCATTTTTATCTTTGTTTCTCTGTCTATAGTAAACTTGAGAGCTTTTTATAGGCAAGCTTTATAGTATTAAATTTTAGTAATGTTGGTTATTGCTTTAACCGTTGAGGCTTTGTTGTTAAGCATTTTAAAAACATTGCAGATATTTAATATTTTAGGTTTTGGCAAAACCAGAGCCACGCCTTATAATCATTGTTCAGTTGCTTAAGTTAACAGATGACAAATTTTGTAAGAAATTGACTGAAAAACAAAGGAGAGGGCTGTGATGAAGAAGATATTTCTTTTGGCCGCGCACTGTAGCGTGAATTGCATAATGAGCTGTATAGCTGGACTACTTGTTGTTTCAATTTCAACGCCTTCATTTGCTCAAGACGGGCTTAGCAAAGACCAGTTGGTGCGCTCTTTAAAAGCAGCCCCGCGAAAACTAACGCGAGGTCTTGGCAAAAATATAGACAAAGAGCGTGTTAAAAGCCGCGGATTGGTAATCGAAGTTGCGAAAAAAAAGGTTGAAGAGCAAACGCACGAAGACCGAGTAAAGATCGTGAAAATTGTTGAGAAATATAAATTGCCAACAATAGACCTCACCATTTACTTTGATTATAACTCCGCAAAAATTACACCCAAATCAATTCCAACCCTAGTGAAATTAGGGCAAGCCCTACAACATCAAGAGCTAAAGGCAAACACCTTTCTTGTTGGCGGACATACGGATGCGCGCGGTGGTGATCATTATAATCTGACCCTTAGTCAAAGACGGGCTATGGCTGTGAAGCATTTTTTGCTAGAGACATTTAACATCCAGCACGAAAAATTAGTCGCTGTAGGGTTTGGTGAAGAAGAGTTAAAAGATGTACATGATCCTGAATCTGGTGAAAATCGCCGCGTTCAGGTGACCAATCTATCGCACTAGTCAAAACAGAGGTTCCTATTTTATAAAACATAAAACTTAAGTAAAAGAGCTTCGAAGCGGGCACGACGGTGGCCGTTTTTTCTTTTTAAGGCCGTCAACTTAAGGCGGTCAATTTAAGGCAGTCAACGCCAAGTTGATTTGGTGAGAGCGAATTTTATGTATAGATTAGATAAAAATGAACAAAACTGTTTTCTTGTAAGAGGGTGCGAGCGATGACTATGAATGTGTTTTTTCAATATGCCATGATTGCGCTGGTTTCATTATCAGCTTTATTTGTATTTATCCTTGGTATGTTAGTGCTCTATGCGATTGTGCTTTTCATTATTGATAAGAACCAGACGCGCGATAGCATCCGTTATAACTACCCCGTCATTGGTCGGTTTCGCACCATTTTTAGTGAGCTAGGTGAGTTCTTTCGCCAATATTTCTTTGCCATGGACCGTGAAGAAATGCCCTTTAACCGCGCCGAGCGCGAGTGGGTATATAAATCCTCGAGAGGAGTGGACAATACAGTCGCCTTTGGCTCGACTAAAAATTTGGGTGTCACTGGCACTGTGATTTTTAACAACAGTCCATTTCCCCTCCTTGATACAGAGGCCCAAGACCCCCCCGGCGTGGTTTTTGGAGCCAGTTGTGAAAATCCTTATACGGCAAAATCGATTATAAATATTTCAGGAATGAGTTTTGGCGCTCTATCGAGCCCGGCGGTAAAGGCGCTTTCAAAAGGGGCCGAGCTGGCGGGGTGTTGGATGAACACCGGAGAGGGCGGCTTGTCACCCTACCATCTACATGGCAACGCTGACATTGTCTTTCAAATAGGAACTGCCAAATATGGTGTGCGCAATGATCAAGGTGAGTTAGATGAAGCCAAGATCCAAGAGCTTGCCAGCTTCCCTTATATTAAGATGTTTGAAATCAAACTGTCCCAAGGGGCCAAGCCTGGTAAGGGCGGGATATTGCCAGGCGAAAAAGTAACGGCTGAAATCGCGCGCATCAGAGGCATTCAACCAGGAGAAGCCTCGATTTCTTTTAACCGGCATCCTGAAATTGATAACATTGAACACTTGTTAGATTTTATTGCCAAGATAAAAAACTTGGTTAAAAAGCCCGTTGGGATCAAGATGGTGGTTGGGTCATCCCCCTGGTTTGATGAATTTGCCAGGGCCATTCGCGCCCGCGGCTTAGACGCAGCACCTGATTTTATCACGGTTGATTCAGGTGATGGCGGAACGGGCGCCGCCCCCATGCCGTTGATTGATAATGTTGGTCTGCCCATACGCCAGGCTTTGCCTTTGGTGGTTGATAAGCTGATAGTGCATGGCTTGCGTGATCGCATTAAGGTCATCGC
>JAJFHF010000239.1 GCA_021775775.1 Hyphomicrobiaceae bacterium | reverse complement strand
GTCTTGGTCCAGTCCCGGCCATGGTGTTTGATCATCGCCGCTATCATCGCCACATTATAAACATGCTGGCCAGAGCGCATACAAATTCGGCCCCGCCATTTTGGATCGGCCAACTCTTCATAAGTTATGTTTTTTTGTTTGACCCGCTCTTTAGAGGCATAGACCACGCGCGAGCGCAAGGTTAGCCCAAACCAATTATTGTCGGCACTACGATAAATGGCAGGAATATTGGCTAGCAAAACATCCGATGAAACCGGTTGCACAACCCCCTTTTCCACCGCGCCCGTTAAACGACCAATATCAACAGTGAGCAAAACATCAGCTGGGCTCAAGCGCCCTTCAGCCGCCATACGTTCAATAAGACCTTTTTTGGTAAAAATAACTTTGGTCTCAATCCCTGTTTTCTTGGTAAAATCTTCAAGCAAGGGATTAATAAGATAGGGTTGTCGATAAGAATAGATATTCACCACATTCTCAGCCAAAGCTGAATGAGAAAAACCAAAAGAAGGAAGGAGAAAACCAGAAACGACAAGACAAAAAGAGACACTGCGCTTGAACAGCGCAAAACAATAAGAAAACATATTATCCTCCAATAGATGAGGGTCAAGGCCCCAAAATTGAAACTATTTCAATTACAAAAATTAATTTAAGTGCATGATCACTCATCCACTTAAAAAAGTTTCGCCCAGATACCCTCCCCTGTCAACGAGATAATAAAAAGAAAAACAGCTCGATCTTAATCCAAAAGCCAACAATAATAAGGTTTACCCAGTGAGGGAACTCTGATATCAAACTCAATAGGCAAGCTGATATGGGAATCTGGTGCGATGCCTACCATCAATACCAGAGCTGCCCCCGCAACTGTAAGAGATGAAGCGAAGCAACACAAAGCCACTGGATTATTTTTAAAATCTGGGAAGGTTGTTGCCAAGCACAAATGAGATCACAAACGAGAAGTCTCATATTTATCTCAAGCCAGGAAACCTGCAGCAAAGCCGTTAGGTCACATTAACCCACCGTCGGGTGGACGGGCAAAGGACAAAACAATGAGCACATCACCAAAAACCAAAGCCGTTAATAAAATCAACGCTATCAATTTAGCTGACAGCCTTACCATTCTAGGGGCCTGCGCATTTGGTATCTTTTTGATCTTGGCAACCAATTTTTCCCACATGACAGCCGCTCACAATGCCGCTCATGACACACGCCATTCCATTGGGTTTCCCTGTCACTAAAAGTGATGCCACTAAGAGTGATGTCACTAACGACTAAATAACATCATTCAATGAAGCTCAGCTTCAGCTCATCTAACTTCGCTCGATTATAGAAAAGAAGCGAAAGGCATGCCAAGCAAGCTAACGCCCTTAGTCTATCAAGCAAAGTTTGATTTAAGAGGATTTTTTCATGTTTCAAAAAATATTTCTAAGCGCCATATTTGCCGGTCTACTCTCAGGAGTATTCATATCTGGGATCCATCAAATCACCACCGTTCCCCTCATCCAACAAGCCGAAAAATATGAAACCGGTGAAATTAAAAAAGCCGCACACCGCCCCCACACAACACCCCAACTAATTTTGGTGCACGGAACAGCCCACCAAGAGAAAGACGGCAGCAATAACAGTTGGGCACCCAAAGATGGGCTCGAGCGTACAGGCTGGACGATCTTAACCACCGTGCTCACCAGCATTGGTTTTGCCCTGTTGCTCACCAGTGGTTACGCGCTCTCCAAGCAAACGATCACAGGACGTCAAGGCGTCATTTGGGGCATAGCTGGTTTTGCTGCCCTCATCCTTGCACCAGCCCTAGGTCTCCCCCCAGAGCTACCAGGCAGCTATGCCGCCGCCCTCACTGATCGTCAAATTTGGTGGTTGGGCACGGCCCTTTTCACAAGCGCTGGCATCGCGCTGATGGTGTTCTCAAACCGCGCGATATATGCTCTCATTGGCATCTGCTTCATCTTAATCCCCCAAGCGCTCGGCGCCCCACATCCCGATCAATTTGCCAGCCCTGTTCCAGCTGAACTTGGCGGTCATTTTGCTACAGCTAGCCTTACCGCAAGTTTTCTCCTTTGGACCACTCTAGGCTGGCTCAGTGGCACGTTCTATCACCATTTGGAAAAACAAGAGAAAGCTTAAAAACCCAGCTTTAACGACCAACAAAACGTTAAGTCAAAAGCACAACAAGCACGCCAACAATCACCATTTCAAGCACTTGCTCTATGGTTCCATAAACGTCACCGGTCAAACCACCCAAACGTTTTAAAGCAATGAGGCAAATACCAAAACCCGCTGCACCCCCCAAACCGAGGATCAAGGCAGTTTGAAATGGTGATAAAAACCATAGTAAAATCAATAAAGTAAGCCCCAGAGAGCAAGCAATCCCCCACCAAGATGGCACTCTTACCTCATCATCGCCGCTTACCTCAGATCTCACATCAACAGCCAATCCGCTAGAACGCGCCAACGGCAAACGCATAAACGGAGCAAGCATGCCGCGTGCCCCCACATGCATCAAAAGCGCACCTAAAGGACCAACCCCAAGCCGGGTCAATTCATAAAGAGCAATCGCGCGCCAAGCAAAACCAAACACCAACGCCAAAACACCAAAACTACCCACAGCACTATCGTGCATAACCTCAAGTGCCCGCTCGCGCCCGCTAACACCAAGCCCATCACAAAAATCAGCCAAGCCATCTTCATGTAAGCCACCAGTCAAAACAACACCAACACCAAGCCCAAGCAAAACAACCAAGCCACTAGGAAGAGATGCCATCAAAGCCAACCCCATGGCCATATAAACAACACCGCCAACCACCACACCCACAACAGGCAAACACCAAATGCTTGCGTTCAAAGAAACATCTTTTTTAAACACCCATGCAGGAACCGGCACGCGCGTAAAGAAAGCAATCGCTTGAAAGAATTGTAAAAATAAAAGTTGAAAGAATATAGTCATGATGTTGAGGCTATCTCCTTCACTTCAAATGTATTTAGGTCTTTTTGTTAGTCACCTGGGCCTCTTCAAAGGTAGCCATATTGTTATAAGTAGCCGCGCTTGCTTTGACGATCTCTGTCGCCAAAGCAGCCCCTGTGCCTTCACCAAGACGCATACCTAAATTCAAAATCGGTGTCATCCACAAATGATCAAGCAACCGCTGATGTCCAGGTTCAGCTGAACAATGAGCTGCCAGACAATGATCAAGCGTATCAGTCTCATGCAATATCAAAGGCACCACAGCCGCTGTCGCCACAAACCCATCAAGTAATACAGGAATACGGCGCAACCGGGCGGCCACAACAGCCCCCATGATTGCAGCAAGCTCTCTGCCACCAAAAGCCGCCATGACATCAATTGATGTTCTACACGTCTCTTTATGCAGAGCAATTGCCCGATCTATAATACAAGCTTTTTCTTGGACCCGCAAAAGACTAAGCCCTGTACCAGGACCTGCCCATTCATGACCGGCACCACCAAAAACCATCGCGCAAAGCGCCGCTGCACAAGTTGTGTTTCCAATACCCATCTCACCAAAATACAAAAGGTCGGCCTGGCTCTCCTTGACCGCATTGGCCCCAATGTTAATGGCTGCCATGGTCTCTTCAACACTCATAGCTGGTTCATGCAAAAAGTTTTTTGTGGGATTGTCCAACTCAATAGGAAACACTTTTAAATCATGATTAAATTGATCGGTTATCGCATTAATCCCGGCACCGCCTTGATTAAAATTTTTCACCATTTGAGCTGTAACTTCAGATGGGTAAGAAGAAATATTTTCTTCCATAATCCCATGATTACCAGCAAATAAAAACCCCTCCACGCGCTCCACGCAAAGTCGTTCTTGTTGTTGCCAACTACTTAACCAAACAGAGATTTCTTCAAGTCTGCCCAAAGCCCCACAAGGCTTAGTCAGTTTTGATTGTCGCTCTATCGCTAAATCTTGAAACTGAGAGGAAGCAGCAGGTAAATGAAACAAACTAGATAAAAATTTATCAGGATCATCAAACATAGTTAGCTCTAGCTCTTATTTTTTATTAATGCTAACACTAAAATAACGAATATAGAAAGTAAGAGAAAATTCGTTTAAAAACAATCAAATAACGCAAAAAAATCGAATTAGTAGGAAATGACCCATATCAGTCTAATTTTAGGTGGTGCCCGTAGCGGGAAAAGCCAATATGCTGAGCAGCTAGCGGCACCCTATTCACAAAAAATCTATTTAGCGACAGCCCAAAACGGTGATTTAGAATTTGATAAACGCATCAAAATTCATCAAAACCGCCGAGCAAACGAGTGGCAAACCATAGAAAGCCCGCTTGATCTTGTCACCACAATCAGCCTAACAAAACCAAATGATAGCATCCTACTCATCGATTGCATGACACTCTGGCTCACCAATTTAATGTTTGCTAAAAAAGATATCACACAAGAAACACAAAAATTATGCCTTGCCCTTAGCCAATCAAATGGTCATATCATCATGGTCTCAAATGAAGTGGGCCTCTCAATCGTCCCTGAAAATGCCCTCGCACGCAAGTTTCGTGACGAGCAAGGACTTTTAAATCAAACCCTGGCCAAAGTTGCTCAAAAAGTAATATTTATCGCAGCTGGCCTTCCGCTAATATTAAAAAACGAACAAACTT
>JAJFHF010000238.1 GCA_021775775.1 Hyphomicrobiaceae bacterium | reverse complement strand
CGATGAACTGATCGCCATCAATTTGTCGAGAGGCAACCTGGTACGTAAAGGGATAGCTTGGAGAAAAACCAATGCGCAAATCAGAGATCTCCAAACCAGCATCTGTTGTACGATAAGTAAAAAACCCATCCGAAAACCACTCAAACCGTTTCACATCATCAGGCAAATCTTGCAGGTAAGGCACCGCTGAGGGCAAACGTTCAAACCGTTTAAAGTCAATCAAAGAACAGGTGCTAAAGACATTAGTTGACCCAACCAAATAGCTATTTTCGTCAACCCCAAGCACAAGCCAATAAAGAATGGTAAACGGAGCGGGCTGCACATGGACTCTTTTGCCCTCAAGTTGGGGCAGGGCCATGGCTTTGTGTTTAACAATGAAATGTGCGCCTATCCCCAAACTAAGGTAAAGCGCAGAAAGACATAAAAACAGACGGTTAAATTTCAAAGCACGTCGACGATTCTTATTTGACAGATACAAAAAACCAATCACACCAACAAGCAGTAAAATTGTATAGATCGGATCGATGATAAAGATACTAGGCAGGGCAACCGGCGGTCCAACATTTAACGGCCAGAAAAGCTGAGTGCCATAAGTCGTTAAACTATCAAGCAAGCTATGGGTGATAAGACATAACCAAACGATCAATAACACGCGCGCCCAGTCTAACTGATATTTTTTAAAAAACATCATGAGCCCACCAGCAATGACAGGGCTTAATACTGTTTGGGTCAATAAGGAATGACTAAAGCCACGATGATAAGTCACTTTATCCAGGCTAGAAGCGTAGGGTAAAAAACTATCAAGATCTGGCAAAGTGGCAATAAGCCCACCAGTAAGCGCAGCCCGCCATCCAAGTTTAGGTCCCAAACCAAGGCAGCCAACGCTCGCTCCCAATACAAATTGTGTAACTGAATCCATGCCAATCCATAACAAAAACATCTGTTAAATTTGAGGCACTGTGAGCGAAAGTCAGCAAGAAATAAAGCCTTAAATTCAATATAATATTGATTGAATAGGGCGACTAAGTCTTGCTAAGCAATCTGATTGTAAAGGTATAGATCTTATCCCGTTTTACGTACCTGTTCTAGAAAGGTGTGCATACCGTCTCTAAGGTTTTGTAAGATGTCTTCTTGTTGAGAAATCTTAGTAGATGTCTCTAAAATTTTAGTGGAAGCTGCTTGGGCATTTTTGGTTGCATCATTAATTTGAATAATACTAGTGCTTACGCTCCTTGTACCCGAAGCCGCTTCATTTACATTCCGAGAAATTTCTTGTGTCGCAGCACTTTGTTCTTCAATAGCACTTGCGATCATTGTGCAAATTTCGTTTACTTTACCAATGGTGCAACTAATATCTTGATTGGCCACAACAGATCTCTGTGTTGCATCCTGAATGCTTTTGATCTGTTTTTCCGTATCTTCGGTAGCTTTTGCGGTTTGTTCTGCCAGGGTTTTCACTTCCTGAGCCACAACAGCAAAGCCTTTACCTGCAGTCCCGGCTCGCGCCGCTTCAATGGTGGCGTTAAGGGCTAATAAATTTGTTTGTTCAGCAATTTCACTAATAAGTTTCATAACATTACTAATTTCATTAGAGGCATTTGCCAAGCCAGATATTTCATTACTCATTTGTTCAGATTTAAGCACCGCATCAGATGTAATGGTTGTTGATTCTACGACCCGAGAATTAATCTCTGCAATGGCATTTGTAAGTTCTTCAGTGGCAGTTGCAACCCCTTGCATATTATGTGAGGCTTGTTCAGCACTAGCCGAAACTGTTGTCGATTGTTCTTGAGCTTCATTTGAAGAGAGATTTACATCTTGAGAAACTGTATTTAATTCATTGACTGACAAAGAGACAGATTTAACAATATCCTTCATTTCTGTTTCATAATTTTGGCCAAGTTCAACAAATTCATCATTGCGCACTTTAATTGAGTGAGTTGCACGGTTAATGGTTTTTGAAGCCTCGAGAAATGATCCAGTCATGCCTTTTTCCGCGATTAATCGAAAATGTTGATTGCGGCTAACATATTCAAGACAAGCTTGAGATTCACGTACATAGGCATCAAACCGATCAATCATCATATTGATTGTATGCATAAGTTCACCAAGCTCTCCCTTTTCGTCTATATTCAAAATACGAGCCTCAAAATTACCATTAGCGATCTCTTGGCAAACCGATAACATTTTAGAATTTGCATGACTTCCACTAAATTTAAACATACAAAATGATCCCTCCTTAATAAAATTTACAGTCAAAATGATTAGCGGTAGCCACGTCTTTTTTCTTGCCCGATAGTCATTATATATTCATCATAAGCCAAACCTTTATCTGCCAACATTGCCGACACAAGTTGGCTAGAGCTATCCAGTCCGTCTTTTCGGTTCTGTTGTTGATCTTCAGCTGCTTTTAATTGCTTATAGAGTGGGATGATTGCGTTCTTAATAATCGAAGATTGTGGAACGCGCCGGTTAGAATGATAGCCAATAATTTTCCCGCTTTTATCGCGGCTGGGCGTTACATGGGCATAGACCCAGTAATGATCTCCATTTTTGCAGCGGTTAACAACGTAAGCAAAAATTTCTTGTCCATTGCCAAGCGTATCCCAAAGCATTTTAAAAATACAGCGCGGCATATCAGGATGACGAATAATATTATGAGGTTTACCCAGAACTTCTTTTTCGCCATATCCAGCAATGTCCAAAAACAATCTATTTACGTAAGTAAGATGTCCTTGAAGATTGGTCTTGGAAACTATGATTTCATCATCACTAAAAAATTTTTCTTTACCCGATACAAAAATATCTTGTCCCATAATTTGCCCCCTCAAAAAATATTGGTAATAGTCAGTACACTGGGCAAATATAATTAATTATCAATTAAACTAAAATAAAAAAGAATAGCGTTCAGTAATTAAGAGATTTCAATAGATGTGTCTTTGAAAATGAATGCCATCAGAACTCAAACTTTACTTAAAAAAGCTGATATACTGATCGTATGTTTTGG
>JAJFHF010000237.1 GCA_021775775.1 Hyphomicrobiaceae bacterium | reverse complement strand
ACCAGTGTGAACTTCTTTATAGCCAACGGCTTTGGCGCCTTTTTCAAAGACTTTAAAGTTGTTGTTGCCTGGTAGACCTGCAATGCCATTGGTGCGGGTTACGCCCATGCGATCTTCAGCTTTGGCATAGTAGGGGGCTAGATCTTGCGAACTTATCGGCCAATCAAGCAAATTGGCACCTTGTACGTTGCCGTATGTGGTTTTTGCCTTAAATTCATGATCTTGAAAGCGCAAAGAGGCACCCGCCCAGTGGGTTGTTGACCCGCCAACTGATTTTACAATCCAGGTGGGGAGGCCG
Source organism: Hyphomicrobiaceae bacterium (assembly GCA_021775775.1). GTDB lineage: Bacteria > Pseudomonadota > Alphaproteobacteria > Rhizobiales > HXMU1428-3 > HXMU1428-3. Next base: position 3,331 of record JAJFHF010000237.1, on the reverse strand, counting down.
GCAAAATCTTTTGCAACGCGCCAGTTTCCTGAAGTGGTGCGTGCATCAGTCCATGCCAATTGGGAGAAGCTATCCCATTCATTGTTAATGAAGCTATCCGTGCTTTCGCGTTTGCCAGCTTCTAGAATAATTGTCTTAATGCCTTTGAGGGCCAGGTCAGTACCCACGACACCGCCGCCTGCACCAGAGCCTATTACCACAACGACACTATCGTCATCTTTATCAAATTTTGTCATAATATTTCACCCAATCCTTCATAGCCAATCAATGTCGTCAAAGCCGCGGTGTAAATACCCGCCTTCTTGGAAAGAAGCGCCTTGATAGCCAAAAATGGGCCAAACATCTTGTTGGTTATAAAGCCCTGTTACCAGGCTGCCACGCATGGCTTGGAACATGGGGCTGTTTTCAATTTGCTTGAGCAACGAAACACGCTCGGCTTCCCAACCAACATTTTTATAAGAACTGCCGTATTTGGAAGAAGCAAGTTGATTTAAGAAATCAACACCTTGTTCGATTTTTTCTTTCAAATCGGCATCATCAAATGATTTGCAGGCAATTGCATAATATTTGTTGGCGACTTTATCATGAGGATAAATATCACGGGCGATCTGAATGATGGTGTTCATTGTTTCAGGTTTTAAGTGTTTTACTTCTAGGGCCCAAGCTTCGCTTGAGCACATTAATGCTGAGCCAGATATCACAATAGCTGCTGCACTGGCGCTGCCCGATTGAACGAGAAAATCACGTCTCGATAAACCGGGATCTTTTGTATTTTCTTCCATTCTTCCTCACCCTGTCATTTTAAATTAATATTTCAACCTAGATTATTTGTGGTGTTTTTTTAGGTGAAACGTCCCATGCTTTGTAAAACTTCGATCTTATATCCATCTGGGTCAGCTACAAAGAAAAACTTCGCCATTAGGCTGCCATTGTTTTCAAACTCGACAAGATTGTTAGGATTAAGATTAAGCTCTTGAAAGCGTTTGTGCTCACTCTCGATGTCATCAACAACAAGCGCTAGATGGCCATAACCATCACCAAGATCATACGGTTCTTTGCGCTCTTTGTTGACAGTTAATTCAACTTCAAAATGGGATTTCTCATTTTTTAAATAAATTAAAGTGAAATCATCAAAATCATATCTATCGGCAATTTCTAATCCGAAAGCATCTTTGTAAAATTTTACTGATCTGTCTTCTTCTAAAACACGGATCATTGTATGAACAACTTTAGCAACCATACAGTTTTGTCCCCTTTGTTTTGCCTTATGCATTTGTTGGCAATTGGTTTTTTAAAATAAAGCTCTTTTTAAAAATATAAAGTTTAGGTTTTCGTTATAATTTTAAGTTGTGTTTTTTTAAATTTAAGTCTCGCGCAACGCTATGAACTTTATTCAACCTAAGACTTAGCTTTGGGTTCCATTCTATAATATACAATTTTATAGCTGGTTGCACGGTAGTATAGCATTACTACTCTTTGTAGGAGCTGTTTTTGCTAAAATGTAATAAAATCAACTAGATAATCCTTATTCCTCGGTGTCAATTGTTATGTGTTTGGCCGTTGAGCATTGATCAACTAGATAGGCTATGGATTGATATGAGCGCTGTGAGTGGGTCATTAATCCTATTTCGCAGGTGCGGCTTGTTGAATATCCATTTGTGCACTCTTTTGGGAGTTGGGACTTTAGGGTGCGTAGCGCGCTGGCGTTCAGTTGCGGTAATTGAAAGCCTTTGTCGCCACTAAATCCACAACATTGGATGTTTTCAGGATAGATGATGTTGCTTGAACAGGCCTCCATGATGGTCTTGATTTTAGGGTCAAGACCTAGGCGTTGAGAGCTGCAAGTGATATGGAATGCCACCGGGGTATCGATCGGTTTGATTTCTAATTTATCCAAGACAAAGTCATGTATGGCTTCCGTTATATCGTGGATTTTTAGGTTTTGGGGCAGGGTGCGTTTGAACCGCAGTGAGCAGGGGCTGGTATCAAATATAATTGGATATTCGCCATTGTTGCTGGCTAATTTTAAAGCCTGTGCAAGCTCGTTGGTTTTGTTATCGGCCGTATCAAAAAAACCTTTGCTTTCAAAGGGCATGCCGCAACATAAGCCTTCTACCAATTTTGGTTGAATGAGATCATAACCAGCTTTGTTGAACAGATCTTCTATCACTTGAGCTAAGGGGCGATTGTCGTTGTTATCTTTGCTATTGCCCAACACGCGTGATGCACAACTGGAGAAATAGACAATTTTTTCACGGCCTGGTTTTGTTGTTTTTGTGATGTAGGGGCTTTGTGGCTTTGGAATGTCATGGGTCCATGGAGGGATTAGCCCTCCTGAAATTTTATTCGTCGCTGTTCCTAAAGCTTGCATAATTGTGCGCCCAACAAGGGTTCTAAATAGCAAAGCCCCAGATAAGCCAATGCGTGCGATATTGCAGGTGCCAGCGAAGTGGTTGGCGATGAAATTGGCGATTTTCGTGCTAAAGCTGCCTTTTGATTGATTGCGTAATGTGCGCATCATCTGGCCTGTATCAATTTCAACCGGACAGGCCAGTTGGCAAAGACCGTCTCCCGCACAACTATCAAGACCTTCATAGATGAATTGACTATTTAATTTTTGTTTGTAGCTGTTTTGGGTTTCATTTTTATCTAAACGAGCCAGTTCTCGCAATGCTGATATGCGTTGTCTTGGGGTCATTGTAATGGCACGGGTGGGGCAGGTGGCTTCACAAAATCCACATTCGATGCATTTGTCGATTAAAGGATCAACCGCGGCCAATTGTTTTAGGTTTTGAATATGTGAGGTTTGGTCTTTGGTGAGGACCACGCCTGGGTTCAGGATATGTTGTGGGTCGAGGATGTTTTTAATGTCCCACATTAATTGAAATGCCTCTTTGCCCCATTCCATTTCAACATAGGGGGCCATGTTGCGCCCCGTTGCATGCTCTGCTTTTAACGATCCGTCATATTTATCGATGATCAAATGGGCCATGTCATCCATGAAGGCTGCATAGCGGTCAATTTCTGATTGAGAGTTGAATGATTGGGCGAAGACGAAATGAATGTTGCCATCAAGGGCATGACCAAAAATTATGGCTTCATTATAATCATGTTTTTTGAATAATTCTTGCAAGTTTAATACGGCATCAGCTAATTTTTCTGTTTCAACAGCGATGTCTTCAATGATTACGGTTGTGCCGGTTTTTCTGACAGCCCCCACTTTGGGAAAGAGGCCTTTGCGGATGGACCAATAGAGATTGTAGGTTGTTTGATCTTTTGAAAATTCAATGGTGTTGAGGGGTGTAATTCCATCTATAGCCTTGGTGGCTTG
>JAJFHF010000236.1 GCA_021775775.1 Hyphomicrobiaceae bacterium | reverse complement strand
ATGTGCAAGGAATATTTCCCTTTCGTGAGCGCTGGGGCGTTTGATCATGAAAAGGCTGAAATTGTTATTGGTGATGGCACGCATTATGTGGCCAAGGCCTCTGATGAGTTTGATGTGATCATGATTGATTCTACGGATCCGATTGGCCCGGCAGCGGTGTTGTTTACCAAAGAATTTTATGGGGATTGTAAAAAGGCCCTTAAAGAGGGGGGCGTGTTGCTGACCCAAAACGGCTTGCCGTTTATGCAACCTGAGGAGCTTTCCCAATCTGTGGGTTATTTTAAAGAGCTTGGCTTTGCAGAATATAGCGCTTTTATCGCGACGACGCCTGGTTATTTTGGGGGGCCGATGTCTCAAGGCTGGGCTTCTACGAGCGCTGGATTGAAAGAGGTGCCGCTTGAGGCTTTGCAAGCGGTGCATGATCGATTTGATTTAACAATGCGATATTATACGCCGGGTGTGCATGTGGGTGCGTTTGCTTTGCCGCGTTATGTGGCTGAGCTGGTTGAGATTTAAAACAACTCGTTGTATTTAGTGGCCCTTAAGTTCAATCGGACTTAAGGGCCTTAATCTTTTTTATTTCAATTGGATGGAGTTGGGAATCCAACGATAGCCTTGGTTGTCGCGTTTTTCAACAAAGCCAAAGGCTGGAAATGGCATGTGATAGCCAATGACAGCTAGCTTATCCGTTGCGACCATATCAAAGATTTTTTTGCGGGTTTGGGCAGCGATTTCTTTATCCCAATCAAAGAAAAAATGCAGATCTGGGCGTGCTAGCGACAGAACATGATGGTGGGCGCAATCGCCCCAAATGAGAAATTGTTTGCCTTTGCTCTCGATGTGAAACCCTAAATGGCCAGGCGCGTGACCATAGGCTTCGACAGCTTGAACGCCGGTGACGACATCTTGTCCTGGTTTGATAAAGCGGAATTTTTCTTTCAAGCCTTTGGTGTTGGCGATAAAAGTTCTTGAAAAGCCCTCAAGACCTTTGGGGATATCTTCTAGATTGTTCCAGAAATCAAATTCAATGGCAGATATGACATATTCAGCATTTGGGAAAACCTCTTGGTCTTTTTCTTTCATCCCGCCGATGTGATCTGAATGGCCGTGTGTAAGCACAACGATGTCAATTTGTTCTGGCGTGAAGCCAGCGCTTTCTAACTGTCTGGTTAATCGCCCAGCTAGAGGGCGCGGGGCAAAGCCATCATCACCATTGCCTGTATCAAACAGAATGATTTTTTCACCTGTGTTGATGATGGTGGGTGTGAAGCTTGGGTTAAATAGGTTTGTTGGCATAAGGTTGTTGTTAAGGACGCTATCGACATCTTCTTTTGTGGTGTTGGCCCCAAAAATAGGATGGACTTTATCGATCATAGCTTCGCCATCTGAGATGGATGTGATCTCAAAATCACCCACTTTAATGCGATAAAATTGAGGTTTGCTTGTTCCTAAAAAGGGCGCTTTTGCATTGGCGATTGTGGGTAGGCTTGACGCTAATATCGGGGCGGTTAGGCTCGCAGATGTTTTGGTTAGAAAATCGCGGCGCGACAGATCGAGCGATACTGGTTTTTTGCTCATGGGTGTTTCCTTGGTATTTTGTATATGTATTTTTGGGTTTTGTTATCAACCAGTTTACATTTTCAAACTCTGGTTTGAAAGTGTTTTTATCAGGTGTGGGCGATCTAATTTTTTTATATAGATAAATTTATTCGTTTTGTTTTTGAAGTGTTAGATAAATTTGCGATATGGCAGATAGGTTTAATAGTGCGGTGAGTAAGCTAATAAAGTAAGTAAGAAAAAGGGGTTCTGCAACTATCATCAAAGATTGCAATTTTTGAGTTAAATTTGGTTGAGTGTTTTTTACAATTTTGCCAATTCTGACCTTTTTGGGGTCAAAATTTAAGGTTGTTACTTTTTCATAATTAAAAATATATTTATGTATTGATTGATTTGGTTCGTTCCAGAGTATTAGTGGCAAACTCGTCAATAGAATAACACACATAATTTGAATGCTATATCCTTTGGTTGTTTTATATGATTCATGAAAAGAAACTGTTCTATCGCCTATGGCAGTAGCAGGTAGAATTAAACAAAATCGGCTAAAAACAATGAGAGGGAAAACTATCACTAAACTATAAACTAGATAGTCTAAATATACCATTGTCATAGGTTTATTTAGAAGCGTTACACTGTTTTGGGTCGCTCTCAAATCATTTATACTTCCTATGATAATAAATGATAAAGAGCATAAGAAAATTAAAAAAAAGCTTTTCATTAAATATAAGAAAATATTTTTATTTATATTTAGATATATCCAATTCTTAGGATAGTTATTCGTTAGCAATTTTTGATGCCAAGCGGTAGCGATGGCTGCAGATGCATAGATTTTTAACGTAATAAAAATTGCTAAAGCAAAGTAAATATTAGTACTTTTATCTATTATAGTTGGTGTAATTATAATTATAATTAGAAGCAGAATCCAAGCCCAGCTAATTCGAAAAATATAAGGTAAGTTTTTAAAGAAACTTACATATGATTTTTTTGTGATATCTAAAATAGAAATTTTCATTTATTTTTATCCGATGATTGAGATGCCCCCGATTTACTAGACACCTTGCCGGTTTCCATTTTTCAAGTTTCTCAAACTCAATAGGCGATAGCATATCATTGTTACCATGCTTTCGTTTTGGGTTGTAGAAAAACTCGATATAGTCAAACACATCAGCACGTGCTTGCTGGCGCGTTTTATAAGTCCT
>JAJFHF010000235.1 GCA_021775775.1 Hyphomicrobiaceae bacterium | reverse complement strand
CAAATTTAATGATTGGTCCCCTTGGGCGAAAATTGATCCAAATTCAAAAGCTGAGTATAGCGGGCCTTCATCAGGTGAAGGGGCAGCCTTTCGTTGGGCTGGCAATCGTGACGTGGGCAAGGGCGAGATGACCATTATTGAAAGTTCCCTTAATGAGCGGATCCGTATGAAGTTGGATTTTAAAGAGCCGATGGATGATACAGCTACTGCTGAATTCCTGTTTAAGCCAGATGGTGACAGCACTCATGTCACTTGGGCAATTTTTGGAGATGATGGTTTTATGGAGAAGGCCATTTTCGTTTTTATGGACCGGGATAAGATGGTGGGAGATATGTTTAACAAGGGTCTTTTGAATTTGAAGAATTTGGTTGAAAAGCCGTGAGGCTTTAAAAGTTATATCTTATTTCCTCTCACGGCTATTTGACCGCTAATGCGGTCAACCTCCAAGGGGCTGCACAATGCGCCGGTCTGCGCCATGTCGCTGTGCCCGAAGGGGGCTTTGCTCCTTCTTTGTAAAGTGAGATTGAGGTTTGTTTTTGGTGAATGGGGAGACCAATTTTTTGGACTTTATGTTTTCTATTTGTTTAGGTGAATAATTAATGCAAACTTATAGGTGCTGGGTGGTTTTAAAAAATCAATACCTTCTTCTCTAGGGGGCATTCCCTCGCAAAGTTGGTGATCTTATTCAACATGGAGACATAGGATTGATGAAGGACTGTCATAAGATAGCGCCAATTGTTTTGTGTGGTGGTTCTGGAACCCGCCTGTGGCCATTGTCTCGAAAAAGCTTTCCCAAACAATTTGTCCCTATGATCGGTGGTAAAAGCCTTTATCAACTAACCTTAGAGAGATGTCTTGGGTTTGGTGGGGAGATCATGACCGTTGCTTCTATAGATCATCAGTTTATTGTGGCCGAGGCTATGGAGAGTGTGGGTGTTGGGGCTTCTGTTATTCTTGAACCTGAGGGGCGCAACACGGCCGGAGCTATGGGCCTGGCGGCACTTTATAAGCGTGAAAAGGGAGCCGGTGATGAATTGCAATTGTTTTGCCCGGCGGATCATTTCATCCCTGATGTGGACGGGTTTGTTCAGACAATTAATCTGGGCGTTGAGGCGGCAAAATCTGGTGCGATTGTTACTTATGGTGTGGTGCCAGGTTTTCCTAGTACAGCTTATGGATATATAAAATGCGGTGCTGATAGAGATGATGGGGCAATGAATGTTGTTCAGTTCATTGAAAAGCCGGATGAAGGGGCTGCGCAAGCTTTGTTGATGGAAGGGGCTGTGTTGTGGAATGCAGGTATTTTCCTTGCCACCCCAAATGTTGTGATCAAGGCTTTGGAACAGCATGCCCCTGATATTTTAAAAGCTTGCGAATTGGCTTTGGATACCTCTAAACGCTCGGTATCTGGCAATGAGATAGACATCATCAAGCCAGATGAAATAGCTTTTCAATCGTGTCCGTCAAAGAGTATTGACTATGCGGTTATGGAAGCCCTGGAGAATAAAGTTGTTATTCCGTTTCAGGGGCAATGGAGTGATATTGGTAGCTGGAGTGCGGTTGCTGAATTAACACCTTGTGATGAAGATGGCAACCGAATTGAGGGGGATGGGGTAGCCCAACATACTGAAAATACTTATATATATGCGCCCCACCGCCCTGTTGTTGCGCTTGGTGTTAAGGATCTGCTTATTGTCGATACAGCCGATGCCATTCTTGTAACAAATAGCCATCATGGGGAAAATGTGAAAGATGTGGTTGCGCGGTTAGAGGGCCAAAATTGTTTGCAGGCGCTTACTCATAGAAAAGTTGCTCGGCCTTGGGGGTGGTATGACTGTGTTGATATGGGAGATCGCTTTCAAGTGAAGCGAATTGGGGTCAAGCCGGGGGCCTCTCTTAGTTTGCAAAAACACCATCATCGGGCCGAGCATTGGGTGGTGGTGCGCGGAACGGCTGAAGTAACGCGCGGTGAGGATGTCTTTTTATTATCTGAAAATCAATCAACTTATATACCGGTGGGGCAAGTGCATAGGTTGAAAAACCTCGGGGAAACACAACTTGAAATGATCGAAGTGCAGTCTGGTGAGTATCTGGGCGAGGATGACATTGAGCGTTTTGATGACTCTTATGGCCGCGTTGATGATGATGAATAGGTTTTGTTTATTACAGATTGTTAATTTGCATTCCGTTTGGAGGGCTTCCATATTTATAGAACCGTTGTTTTTGGACGTTGATGAGAGGTGTTGTGATGGGTTTGTTGTTTCGATCTGTTCAGATGGTTTTTGTTTTCGGGTTGTGTTTGGGGCTTTCTGGATGTTTGGGCGGCGAGGGTGAGGTCACGGCGAAAGACCTTTTTGCAGAGATAGGTCTATTGTCTGTTTTTAAACCATTTCAAGAACGTAAATTTGATTCAGAGAGTAGCCCGACCGAATTAGAGATGAAGTCTGGGAAGCGTATTTTTAAAGTTAGTATCTTTCCTTATTATGATGGATCGCCTGAAAAAGATTATCAAAATTTTTTAAAAAATGACCCTGCCTTTAGCACTTATGTTATTCGTTCAAAAGATATCAGGTTAGGGCAGAGGAGTGGCTACGCTTATTTATATGGCGGGGATTTTAAGGCGGGTGATCAGAAGTTGCCCAAATATTATTATATTAAGGTGTTTGCGAAACGTTTTAAAGTTTCTGTTTTTTATGCTGACCATCGCCCTGTCTTTACTGAAAAAGATCAAACTATAAGAATGTCGCGTGAGCAAAAATGGGCAAGAAGGTTAGCGCGTAAAACCCAGTTAGATCGTCTCATGAAAGCTGTTGAGAGACAATTGGGCAGCATTGCTTATTTAAAAGCGAGCGACACACCTGTTGCGCCAGATACTCTTATGCCATTGGCAAAAACCCCTGAAGGGAAGTTGTTTTGTGGAACGGATGACGCTTTGACTGCGCCGTCTTTATTTGAAAAGCGGATTCAAACTTTAGCCACTGAAACGCTGAGGGCGGCGAAAGGTAATATAGACCCTGGGAAACAGCTTTTTCCTGATGGGGCCTACAATCCTATTATTGGTTCTAAATCTAGTGTGTTGCTGGGGAGTGATATTTTTGAAATTACGGCAAAGAATGTTGTTCCCGCCGACGTGCGTGAGACAAATATTTTTGCTGCTGCTAGTGCGGGGGCTGAAGCTCTGCTTGGGCAAAAAATATTGCGTGCTAAAGACCTTTCTTTAGAGCCTGCTGATGTAATGCGAATGGCTTTGGAGGCGAGTGAGGGCAATTATCCTTTGGCCGTTTTGGCCGTGAATGGGGTGTTAAAACAAGTGACGATGAAAGGGCGTCATAGTTTAACAACGATGAATGATGATCGTAAAGATCGCTTGGTAAAAATTGCGAAAGCGCCAAAAAATTTATCTTTTCATGTCTCGAAATATCAGCCCGAATTGGATCAATATCGTAAAAAATTATCATTGCAAAATCGCATTGTGACGAAATTAAAAAGCCTGCGAGCTGACCCTGGTAAGATTTGCGATAAGATGGGGCCTTGGTATCATATTTTTACCATTCTCTCTATTGGTGCTGTCTCTGGGGCGCATGATGCTGACTTTGCCAGGTTTTCTGAACATGCAGCAAAGAATGTGAAGTTCTTTTTGAATGAGGGGGGATATAACCTTGAGAAGGCTGCTATCGATAAAGCTTTTTCAAAAACAGTTGCTTTTGGTGTGGAGACGTATTTGAGGTTTGAAGCTAAGAGGTAATGTTTTTTGGTGTTACTCTTTCTCCTCGTTGGCCAATAAATCTATTTCTAGCCCTTCGATTTGTGGCATAGATTGGCCAGCGATGCCTTCCAGATCGCCGTGGAGGCCGACGGTGTTTTCAATAACTGCATTGATTTGTTTGTCTCTCTTGGCCCACATGCGGTTCATGGCGGCTTTTTCTTTATTGAGATCATCTTGCATGGTTTGAAATTGCTCGCAAATGGCTTCAACTCTATGTTTGAATTGGTTGCCTGTGAGATAATCATAAACCAGGGCCATTTTGTCTTTCTGCCCCGATTGGCTGCGTTTGGTTTTTGCGATGCCAATGAGGGTTTGGCGAGCAACAAGGGCAAGGGGGAGCGCATAGCGCGGTGCGCAGACATAAACGCCATCATAAAAGTCAAATGTATCAATGTCATTTGGTCTGGCTTGTGAGACGAGAATGGCCAGTTCAGCACCTTCGTTGCGTTGGTCGGTTTTTAGTTTGCTTGTCCAGTCATTGGACCAATTTTTGGTGCGCTTTAATTCCCACAAGATGGCACCCGCCGTTTGGCCGGTTGGCGTTGTGACATGTTGTTTGATGTCTGCGCCGGAGATGCCCTTGGCGATGGGCTTTATGGTGTCGTGAGGAAAGCGCGATTTTAGGTTCTCTTCTAATTGAAGTTCCATGGCCTCGCCTTGTAATTGCTGAGAGCCTTGGGTGGATTTTTTTTGGAGTTCTTCGATCTTTTTTTGCATGGAGAGCAGTTGCTCATCTTTTTCTTTGAGCTTAAGGCCTTGAGTTTGGGCAACTTCTTCATGAACTTTTTTTATGATTTGTTCGCGTTCCGTGGTGACCCTTTGTTCAATGGTTAGGTTTAACTCTCGTTCTTTGTCGGCCAATTGGCGTTCTTTGGTTAGAAATTTGGCTTGTTGTTCTTGAGCCGTTTTTAGTTTTTGATCTTGAATTTCACTTAGGCGTTTGAGATTAGTTAGCTGTTTGGCTTGATCTTCCATGTTAAGAGCAAGCTCAGCTTTTACTTGATCTGCTGTGCTTTTTTGCGTTGCTTCGCGCTCGGTTTTGAGTTTGGCAGCGAATTCTTTTTCTTTTTGCGCAATCAGAGGGGCGGCGATGGTGTCCTCAAGCTTAATCTGTGTGCCGCACTTCGGGCACGTTGTTTGGAGGGTGCTAGACGTTTGATTGGACATGGTTAAAACCCTTGTAGCTGAGAAATCTTTAAAACCTGTGTATTGGGTTTTGCTAAAGCTGGCAAATGCCTAGCTTTAAGTTCATGGTTTGTTCTAGCGATAGATTGTGTGTAAGTCAAGGTTTTGTCGGCCTTGTGGACAGGTTTAAGGCGGGATTTTTTTGTCTGTTGTTTTGTTTTTGTTAATTTGGCCCAAAAGAGAATATGACCCTAATAATTGGGGGCCTGTAATTGTACTGTCGTCATATTTATTAATCACATAAAAAAGCACCGGTGAACTTTGTTCGCCGGTGCATTTTTAAAGCCTGTTTGTTGATCTTTAAGCAGCCATTGCTCTTTTTCTTGCTGGTGCTTTTTTAGCCGTTGCCCGTCTAGCGGGCGCGGCCTTTTTTGCTGGCGCTCTTCTTGCGCTTGTTTTCTTTGCAGCGGGTGCTTTTCTTACAGCCGCTTTTTTAGCCGCAGGTTTTTTCACAGCTGCTTTTTTAGCTGCAGGTTTTTTCACAGCTGCTTTTTTAGCTGCAGGTTTTTTTACAGCTGCTTTTTTAGCTGCAGGTTTTTTCACAGCTGCTTTTTTAGCTGCAGGTTTTTT
>JAJFHF010000234.1 GCA_021775775.1 Hyphomicrobiaceae bacterium | reverse complement strand
TCATGGAGTTTCTTTTATTTCCAAGAGCAAAGTTTGAGGGCAAGTGATGGCTGAGAAAGCAAAACGTGGAACAAAGCGTGTGTGCGGCGGTTGCAGTGCAAAATTTTATGATTTAAATCGTGAACCAGCAATCTGCCCCATATGCCAAACAATATTTGAAATTAAGAAGGTTGAACCAAAGCCGAAAAAAGCACCGGTGAAAGAAGAGAAGCCGGAAGAAAAGCCAGAGAAAGAAGCAGCTGACGCCATTCTAGAGGGCGAGGATGATCTCATCGATATTGATGATGATGATGATGAAACAGCAGCCTCAACAGAAGATGATGACACGTTCCTTGAAGTGGAAGACGAATCTGAGACAGCGGTGTCTAGCATTCTACCACCTGAAGGTGTTTCAAAAGATGATGAGGTTTAAGCTCATCTTATTTTTGTCGGCCTATCTTATTTTTTGTCAGTTTGTAAGGTTTATTGGTTGACTTAAGAAGTTTTGATATACACAAACTAAAGTGCTTTTAAGAGCTTGCCTTTTAAACGGCGAGCTCTTAAAAGCACAAAGTCCATTTGGACGTAAGCGATATTCAGTCTAGATAAAAGCTTAGTTCCAAAAACACCCATATGATCTGTTATGAAGGATCATTAAAAAGGGGCCATAGCTCAGTTGGGAGAGCGCTTGCATGGCATGCAAGAGGTCGTCGGTTCGATCCCGTCTGGCTCCACCATTTCTCTAGATAATTATGTGGAGCGAAGTGGTATTGATCCTCTGACTAAATTTAACATCTCGTAATAATTTTCTTGATCAGCAACAAAAATATGTTTGGCGAGCCGAACATTTGTGTGAGTATCAAAACGCCCCTATCAATGGCTAAAAACCGTGCTTTTTGGGCTCTCTAAACGATCTATTGTAACAAGTAAGTCTGGCACATCAGTAGAAGATTCAAAAACACAGAGGATGATCATTGGCAAGCCCTCATGAAACAATACTGGTCAAAGATGCCTTAGTGTTTCTCTTTGCGGCAGGGATCATTGTGCCGGTTTTTAAAAAACTTCATCTACCCTTAGTGGTTGGGTTTGTCCTAGCTGGGATAGGATTGGGTCCCTATGGGCTGGCTTCGTATATTCAAGAGGCGCCCTTCTTACGCTTTATCACCATATCAGATCCCAAAGCCGCTCATACATTTGCCGAGTTGGGCATATTATTTTTACTCTTTAAGCTTGGACTTGATTTTTCATTTGAAAAATTATGGCAATTACGCCATCTGGTTTTTGGGGCCGGCGCTTTGCAAACCAGTTTAAGCGCGCTCATCATTGCTTTCATAGCTTATTGGCTGGGCCTAAGTCCCCTTGCTGCCACAATCACTGGCCTTGCCCTTGCGCTTTCATCAACAGCCATTGTCTCACAACTTTTAATCGACCAAGGCAAGCTGGCCTTGCCGGTCGGGCGGGCCTCAATTGCCGTCCTGTTGTTTCAAGATTTGCTCGTCGCTCCCATTCTTATTTTTATCAGCTTTGCCAGCACCAATGATGATGGCAGTTTAGCCAAAATAATTATTAAAGCGATCCTAGAAGGCACCGCAGCCTTGATGGTGATTTATCTACTTGCCAGATATTGCTTGCGCCCGGTTTATCATCTCGCCCTTGAAACAGGCGGGCGAGAGTTGCTAATGGCGCTTACGCTTTTCACGGTTATTGGTGCCGCTGGCTTAACAGCAGGCGCAGGCCTCTCCCTAGGGCTTGGCGCTTTTCTAGCCGGCTTGCTGGTTGGAGAAACAGAATTCAAGCATCAAATTGAAGTTGATTTGGACCCGTTTAAAGGCTTATTGCTTGGCCTCTTCTTCATGACAGTGGGCATGGGGATCAACCTGCAAGTCATATATAATGATTTGTTTTTTATAGTAACCGCGTTAATTGGTCTGCTCCTCCTCAAAGCCATAATCGCTTTTCTCGCCATTGATTTAATGACCCAAAAAAGCCGCCAAACGGCACTTGAAGCGGCGGGCCTACTGGCCCCAGCTGGCGAGTTTGCGTTTGTCATATTAGCAGCTGCAACAACAAGCGGCATTCTCTTGAGCGAGCAAGCCATGCCCATCGCCGCAATTGCCGGCATTTCCATGCTGCTCACCCCGTTAACCGCCTATTTGGGCCGCCTGGTCGCCAATCACCTTTGTCCAAAAGCACCCAGCTCTCACGCCCTGACAGAGTATGTAGACTTAGAAGGCCATGTGATTATTGCCGGATTTGGCCGGGTTGGCCATGCCGTGGCGCGCATATTGAAAACTGAAGACACTGATTTCGTTGCCCTTGATAATAGCGCTGATACCGTCTCAACCCGCCGAAAACAACACGCAAAAGTTTATTACGGCGACGCCTCGCGCCCTGAAATTTTAACCCGGGCCGGGGCCAATGGCGCCGCTTTGTTTGTGGTTACGGTGGATGACAAAGACAGCGCCAGCGCCATGGTCAAAGCCTTTCGGACCTTGTCTAAAACAACCCCCGTGCTGGCCAGAGCGCGCGACGCGGAACATGCAGGAGAATTGCTGGAAGCGGGCGCTGATTTTGTCATCCCTGATGCTGTAGAAGCCGGCCTGCAATTAGCCGGGCGGGCGCTAGAACAGTTTGGGTTTGATAGAAAGTCAGTTTTAACCCGCCTGGACCTTGAGCGAGAGGCTGAATATAAGCGCGGGACGAAAGGTGACATAAATTTACCCGAAGCGGAAAAAAATCATTAAATGTTTTGATAGATAATGTGGGATGAGATCTTAGTAAGACCCTCTTCCCAAAAATGGCACTTGTCTGAATAAAAATCAAACCGAACGATTTACGACTTTTTCTAGCAGAGCGCTAAAAGGCTCAGCTTTGTCAGTCTAAACTTTTGAACTTTAAGTCTTTTTTTCATTCTTAAGGGGGGAAGGGGGAGTAGCTGATGATCAGGTCAAGAAAACAGTCTTTGGCCTGCATTTGTTTTTTAAAAGAGGTCATGGTAAAATTTTATTTCTAGACGTTTATTTAATCGATAAAAAATACAGGCGTCCAATATAGGCATTAACATCAAGCAATCCATGCCCCATTTCACACCGCCCACCATATCCCCGCCCACTGAGGAACTAGGCATTCTCGACAGCCTGCGCGCCATGCGCGAAAACGCTCTGAACATTTTGCCTCAAATCGCGTTTACCCAACCCATCGTTAGTGGCAAAACCGGGTTTAAACGATGGCACATGGTGCAAGGTCCAGAAGGGATGCGACAGGTATTCCTGGCCAATGCAGACAATTACCCCAAAGCAGATGTCATCACCCGCATGTTGCGCACCGCTGTCGGCCAAAGCTTATTCACTTCAGAAGGGGCGGCCTGGCGCTGGCAGCGCCGGGCCATCTCGCCCGTTTTTGCGGCCCGCAATGTTAATGCGCTTGCCCCCATTATGACCCGTACGGCACAGCGCGCTTGTGAGCGCATTGAAGCAAATGGCCAAACCGGCCCAGTAGAAATGGTACGCGAGATGATCTCGGCCACCTTTGATGTCATTTGTGAGGTTGCCTTGTCTGGCAAAGACCATTTTGATGCTGAGCATTATGGTGCCGCCATCACTCAATATATGCTCACCGCCGGGCGGGCCTCTTTGCTTGATTTTATTGACGCCCCATTATGGATGCCGCGCCCGGGCGAGCTGTTCAACCGCGACTGCGTTCACACCATGCACAAAATGGTCAAGCAAGCCATTCTTGACCGCCAGCAATCAGGGGCAAGGCAAGAGGACGATTTGCTGGATTATATGATCAAAGCCAAAGACCCAGACACCGGCAGGCAAATGTCCACTCAAGATCTGGTCCATAACATGCAGTTTTTCATCGTTGCTGGCCATGAAACGACGGCGCTTGCCCTGGCCTGGTCGCTCTATTTGCTCGCCAACGATCAGGCTGTTCAAACCCGCGCCCGCCAACAAGTCCAATCTGTTTTATCAGGTGGGCATGCGGCCAGCTTGGATGACATAAACCAAGCTCCTTATCTTGAACAAATCCTGCAAGAAGCCATGCGCCTCTACCCCCCTGTCGGGTTCCTGGCACGCAAAGCGCGGGATAACGATCAGCTTTATGACCGAGAGGTCCACCCCAAAGACACAGTTTTCTTAAACTTATACGGCTTGCACCGCCATCAAGATTATTGGCCTCATCCCAACCAATTTAACCCAGACCATTTCACCCCTGAAAATGTGGGTGCCCGCGATAAATATTTATACGTGCCCTTCGGCGCTGGTCCGCGCATTTGCGTTGGCGCCAATTTTGCCATGATGCAAGCCCAAATCATTCTCATGACTTTGTTAAACCGCTTCCACTTTCAACCAGCCGAACCAACCCCCATGCCCGTAATGCAAATGACCATCCGCCCAGACCCAGGTATCAACTTATCTATATCGTCTCTTTAGAAAACAAACAGATCAGGTTACGAAAAATGAACATCAGGCGCGCCACATCAAATGACCAAGACGACATTTGGCAAATCATGCAGCCCATCATTGTAAAAGGGGATGCTTACGTTTATGAGCCCACTTTATCAAAACAAGAAGCCCTGGCCGATTGGATGGAGCCAGACCATACATGCTATGTGGCGCAAAAGAATAACGAAATTCTTGGCACCTATATTTTGAAAGCCAACAAACCAGGCTTGGGGGCCCATATCGCCAATGCGAGCTTTATGGTGAAACAGCAAGCGAAGGGTCAAAAGGTTGGTCTGACTATGGGCCAACACGCTTTAACCCAAGCCAAACAACAAGGCTTTCATGCCATGCAGTTCAACATGGTTGTGACCACCAACAAAGGGGCAATTGCGCTATGGAAAAAGCTAGGCTTTACCATCATTGGCACAATCCCAGATGGCTTTCATCAAGTGGGAAGGGGCTATGTTGATGCCCATATCATGTATAAAAAGCTTTAAAAGTGAGGCCTCTATCAACCCAACCTTTTCTAAGACGTTAAGATGTTTCATGACCCCCAAACGCAACAGTTTGGCCATCGTGGTTTTAAGGTCATCAAGCAATTGTAAGCGATGAGGATCGCTGGGGGCTTTAAAGATCTTATTCATAAAACCGCAATACGTTACTAGTTAGTAACGCGTTAATATAGTACCGTATTTTTTAGCCTTTTTGTGCGCACTGCATTTTATTGAATTCATATAGTTTGCTTTAGAAACTTCCCATTACGGAGAAGGAAGCGAGCTTAGCGAGCGGACATGACGCCAGAGGCGTCCGGCGCTTAGCGCCGCGCCCTCGCAGGCTCAAGCGCTTTTCGCGCTTGAAACAGCCGTGAGAGAAACAAAAGCTAACGATACGAAGAAGGAAGCGAGCTTAGCGAGCGGACATGACGCCAGAGGCGTCCGGCGCTTAGCACCGCGCCCTCGCAGGCTCAAGCGCTTTTCGCGCTTGAAACAGCCGTGAGAGAAACAAAAGCTAACGATACGAAGAAGGAAGCGAGCTTAGCGAGCGGACATGATGCCAGAGGCGTCCGGCGCTTAGCGCCGCGCCCTCGCAGGCTCAAGCGCTTTTCGCGCTTGAAACAGCCGTGAGAGAAACAAAAGCTAACGATACGAAGAAGGAAGCGAGCTTAGCGAG
>JAJFHF010000233.1 GCA_021775775.1 Hyphomicrobiaceae bacterium | reverse complement strand
TATTCAAATAGAGCAAAAATCTCATTTGAATAGCAACACCAAAAAAGCAAGATTAAGAGAACCCATGCGAGATTTAGATCAAGCCCTTATCAACATCGAAAACATTCGCGCACAATTGGCGCAAGGCACTGTGTTCCAAGGGTTTGGCCCCGCTGTTATGGCCATCACAGGAATGTTGGCAGTGCTAACAACCCTGTGTCAAACAATATGGCCAACAACCTTTGCCAACACAGATTCAGCACTGCTGTTTGTCTGGATCGTTGTCGCCGCCATTGCTGTGGCGTTAATCGGTGTTGAAGCAATTGCACGCTCAAAGCGCCATCATGGCGGTATGGCCGATCAAATGGTGATGAATGCCATAGAGCAATTTCTGCCCGCCGGTTTTGCCGGTGTGGCTATCGGTGCGGTTCTTTATTATTACAGCCCAGATAACCTTTGGTTATTGCCTGGCCTTTGGCAAGTGTTGGTCGCCCTTGGTATTTTCACAGCCCTTCGTTCATTGCCTCAGCCGTCCATATATGTCGCCGCCTGGTATTTTCTTTCAGGCATCTGCGTCTTGATCTTGGCAGCCAATGCGCAATCTATCAGTCCCTTAATGATGGGTATACCCTTTACCATTGGGCAGTTTTTGATAGCCCTTTTGCTTTATGTGGCACAAGAGAGTGATGACGATGCAAGATAAAACTCAAACTGATAAAGACGGCCTTTTTTCCTATGAAGGACTTGACCGCGTTCTACACGAAAAGGCACGCCTTGGTATGCTGACGTCTCTGGCCGCACATCCAAAAGGCTTGGCCTTTGGCGATCTAAAGCAATTATGCGGCCTAACAGATGGCAATCTTAGCCGGCACCTAAAGGTGTTAGAAGAAGCCAGAATTGTCGAGATAAAAAAGGGCTATGAGCGCAATCGCCCCCTCACCACCTGCCGCCTGACACCCCAAGGGCGCACACGTTTTCTTGATTATATCAATGTTCTCGAACAGGTCGTGCGCGATGCAGAGCAAGCTATAAAACCAACAAGCAAAAAAACAAAACTCAAAACCAACAAGCCTCCCCTTAACCTAAAACCAAAGCCACTATAGAAACCCTTGCAACGCACTTAGAGTGTTTTTATTTAAAAGGAAACTTTGTAATGCAAAGTAATTGTTACCCCAAACTAGATTGCGTCAAATCATCAAGCATCAACCAGAATAAAATGACAACGAACCAACTTCACGTAGCCCTCATTATGGATGGCAATGGCCGCTGGGCTAGCACCCGTGGTCACCCGCGCCATCACGGTCATAAAAGAGGGGTTGAGACGGTTCAAAAAATTATCAAGGGAGCGCCCGATCTGGGCATAGATATGCTAACTCTATACGCTTTCTCGTCAGACAATTGGAAGCGGCCACCCAAAGAGGTATCAGCCCTTATGAGCCTGATGCAGCGCTATATCCGATCAAGTGTTGCAAGTTTTGTAAAAAATGATGTGCGCTTGGTTGTTATCGGCAGGCGCGATCGGTTACCAGGTAAATTTGCCCAAGAAATAGAACATGCACAAAATGTAACAGCACATGCCAAGCGCTTAACTGTGCGTGTGGCACTTGATTATTCAGCCAGAGATCAGCTTATCAATGCCGCACACGAATTACAAAACCCAACCCGCAGCGCAATCTCAAAATATTTAAGCGGTACAGGCCAGATTTGTGATGTTGATCTATTGATCCGCACAGGCGCTGAACAAAGATTATCCGATTTCTTGTTATGGGAGTGCGCTTACGCTGAATTATATTTTGCCAAATGTCTTTGGCCTGATTTTGGCGTGGAGAACTTAAAAGAAGCTTTAAAAGAATATCAAGCAAGAAACCGTCGCTTTGGTGGATTGCCAGAACCAAAACGCGCGCTCGTTGCTCAAGCATCAGTAAGCTCTCAACCATAAATCCAACAACGAGTTGATAGAAAAGAGTACCGACAATGACACAAGCAGCGCCACCCCAGGCAGCACGACAAGGGTTTCTCAATCATAAAATCACTATCCAATTATATTTATTAGGTCTCTTGAGTATCTTGGCTGATTGGTTGTTCTTTGAGCGAGAAATAGGCCTCTCACTGCCCATATTCCTCACATGTCTTGCCATAAGCGCTTTCACCGTTCGCAGACATCACAGTCTAAACAAGGTAAGGAATGCGGATTTTGTAATTCTTGTCTTGGCAATGCTGCCAGGTGTCGAAACGTTTAATTTGCTAACGGCCAGTATAGGTATCTTGGGCGTCATTATTTTCACACTCAAGGTCAATAATAATCTACGCAAAACACTCTTTCAGGGACTGTTGATTTTAAAGAATTTCATCATCACGGCGCCGCTGCGGTTGATCCAAGATATTCCGCTAATCAAACAGTTATTCAAGCGCACAACTGGCATAAAGGGGACTTATACCAAAATCATAAGTATCATCTTTTTGCCCATTCTATTAACCTTGTGCTTCTTAACGCTCTTCGCCCAAGCCAACCCCCTTATTGGCCAGTGGTTTGATAATTTTGACATCTTCTATTTTTTTAAACAATTCAATATAAACCGCATTATTTTTT
>JAJFHF010000232.1 GCA_021775775.1 Hyphomicrobiaceae bacterium | reverse complement strand
GGTGATACCAAATGCTTCACTACGCCTAACGCTGCAAGTTGCTGTTTTAATTGATCCGTTAGTCGAATGGGAGAATGGCAAAACAAATCGCCGTTCTCTAATCTTACAAGTGTCATTCTTGTCGTAAAGGGGGTCCCATAGAAATCAATAACTTCACCATCCACGATCCATATGTCATCATCGACAGGCTTTAAGATATTGATCGGCAGATACAAAGGTTCCAATGGGGGTCCCTACACTGTTTTTAGCCCTAATTGTCATCCATTTTAAGCGCTTGAATAAACGCATCTTGCGGGATTTCAACGCGGCCAAATTGGCGCATCTTTTTCTTACCCGCTTTTTGTTTGTCCAATAATTTGCGCTTTCTTGAAATATCGCCGCCATAACATTTCGCGGTCACATCTTTGCGCAGGGCCGCTATGGTTTCCCTTGCGATGACCTTGCCGCCAATGGCCGCTTGGATTGGCACCTTAAATAGATGACGTGGGATCAACTCTTTTAGCTTTTCGCACATGCCGCGCCCCCTTGCCTCTGCGCGATCGCGGTGAACCATGATCGAGAGCGCATCAACTGGTTCGGCATTGACTAGAACAGACATTTTAACAAGATTGCCCTCTTCATAACCGAGCAATTGATAGTCAAATGAGGCATAGCCCTTTGACACTGATTTTAAGCGGTCATAAAAATCAAATACAACCTCAGACATTGGCAACTCATAAACCACCATGGCGCGGCTGCCCGCATATGTGAGATCTGTTTGACGTCCGCGTCTGTCTTCGCATAATTTCAAAACTGCGCCTAAATAATCATCGGGCACCAAAATGGTGGCCGTAATCCAAGGCTCTTCAATATGGTCCACCTTTACAATATCTGGCATGTCTGCGGGGTTGTGCATTGCAATCATAGAACCGTCAGTTAAGTAGACGTTATAAATCACCGAAGGTGCTGTCGTGATAAGGTCTATATCAAATTCGCGCTCAATGCGCTCGCGGATGATCTCTAGGTGTAGTAGCCCCAAAAAGCCACAACGAAACCCAAAGCCCAGCGCGGCCGACGTTTCCATCTCAAATTCAAAACTGGCATCATTGAGCCGCAATTTACCCATTGCATCGCGCAGGTTTTCAAATTCAGAACTATCAACTGGGAACAGGCCACAAAACACCACAGGTTGGGCGGGTTGAAAGCCTGCCAATGCTTCCAGGCATGGCTTTTTTTCTTCCGTTACGGTGTCACCAACGCGGGTGTCTGCCACCTGTTTAATGGCTGCGGTGAAGAACCCAATTTCGCCAGGGTCCAGCTGATCTGTTAAATCTTGCTTGGGACGAAACACACCGACACGATCAACCAGATAATTTGCATCTGTTGAAATGAGCTTGATCTTTTGTCCCTTTTTTAAGGTTCCATCGATCACCCGCACCAAAACGACAACACCCAAATAGGCATCATACCAGCTATCAACCAACATGGCTTTTAACGGGGCATCGTGATCTCCTTTGGGGGCTGGCAATCTTTGTACGATGGCCTCTAGTACATCTTCGATCCCTAAGCCTGATTTCGCCGATATCTCGACGGCATCTGAGGCATCAAGGCCAATGACATCTTCAATTTGGGTTTTCACACGATCGGGTTCGGCAGCTGGTAAATCGATCTTATTGAGCACTGTGATGATCTCATGATCATTTTCCATGGCTTTATAAACATTGGCTAGGGTTTGAGCTTCTACCCCTTGTGAGGCATCTACTACCAAAAGCGAGCCTTCAACAGCTGACAGTGAGCGAGAGACCTCATAGGCAAAATCAACATGGCCTGGTGTGTCGATGAGATTCAGTTGATAGGTTTCCCCATCCTTGGCTTTATAATCTAGGCATACCGTTTGAGCCTTGATGGTGATCCCGCGCTCTTTCTCAATTTCCATATTATCAAGAACTTGGGCTTCCATTTCACGTTCAGCTAAGCCACCGCAAATTTGAATTAAGCGGTCTGCTAGGGTCGATTTCCCGTGATCAATATGGGCCACGATGGAAAAATTTCGGATGTTATTTAAGGGTGTTTCACTCATGAGAAGCGTTTAGCACTGATTGGCCTGAGCGCCAAGGGGTTTGATGATGTGAAATTAAAATTATTACACCGCTTTTGTGGGGGGGGCTTGCGCAGGGGCCCATTTTACGCGCTTATAATCAAAACCATATTCTATGGTGGGTTTGATAACAGCGAAATAAGGAGAGAGATCAAAATCGCGCGGAGTGAAAAGACTATGATGGCGAATGTGTAATATCTCGCGCCGACTATACGGGCTGGTCGCTGCACGATGGCCTGTTTTACGCTCGATGCGGGGCAAAATGGGATAACGAACTTTTTGGAAGGCTTGGGCTATTAGAGACGAGCAAATGGCACGTGTGGGCTCTCCTGCTCCCATTTGGATCATACGGCGGCGCCATCTTACCGGGATTGGCGGGGTGGGAAAGAGATATCTTGCCATATCTAAAATATTGCGCGTGTCATATTTGATGCCGATATGGTCAACCATAAATTTTACAACGGCTTGGCGATCTTCTGGTGTGAGGTTGTAGGGACGGCATATGCGGGTGTTGTAAGATTCATATTTTGAAAGAGGGGATGCCGCACACCCGATCCCCAAATCAACCTCGACGAGGCATTTTCCTCCATTTTCCTCATTTGTTTCGGCCAGTGCATCGCCTACATATAAAGCGGCATGTGACCACGTGGATTGGGTGAGATATTTGATAGCGGCTGAGACTTTTTGATTGCCTTCGATGAGCAAGACGTCTCCTGGTTGTAAAATCCGGCGCAAGGTCTCAGGATCTGACGGTGTGAAGGGTTCATAACCGCTTGATTCAGTTTCTAACCGCTTGGCGATCCAATTACCAAGGCGGTCGAGAGCTGTATCAACGAATGCCATCTTCATGTCTCCTGTTGTTTTAATTCGTGGTTGTTATAGCATTAATTATATAAACAACTCGCTTGTTGGCGGATAACTTTTTTCTTTATTTTGTTCACGTTTCAATCACTTTCTATTGCGGTAATATCTTTTTAAGGATATCGCCCTGATTGAAGCTATCGTTATTGACTTTTTTGAACATTTCTCTAAATTTAGAATTACTCTAAATTAGATAGACTTGAACCTGACCGCTAAATGATAAAGGAGCCCCGTTTGATGTTCCGTTTTTCGCATAAGAAACGTTTTTCTGAACTGTCTGAAAAAGAAATTCTAGCGCTGGCTATTTCTTTGGAAGAAGAACATGGGCGTATTTACCTGAATTATGCTGATGGTTTGCGCGTGGATTTCCCTAACTCTGCCAAAGTTTTTGAGGAGCTGGGAGCCGAAGAAGATGAGCACCGCAAACTTCTGATTGATCTTTTTGAGGAAAAATTTGGCACGACCATCCCTTTGATACGTGCGCACAATGTCGAAGGGTTTATTCAACACAAACCCCTTTGGTTAAACACACCAATGCAGCTTGACCAAATCCGTGAGCAAGCTGAAGTTATTGAATTTCAAACGCGCCGCTTCTATGAAAGCGCCATGAGCCAAACCTCTGATACAGCTATTCGCAAATTACTGGGTGATTTGGCAATTGCGGAACGAGACCATGAAAACCTTGCCAGCCGCTTGCAAGAAGAACATCTTGATGCTGAGACCATTGATAGCGAGGAACAAACCCGCAAACGACTGTTTGTTTTACAATATGTACAGCCTGGTTTAGCTGGCTTGATGGATGGATCAATTTCAACCCTTGCGCCTTTGTTTGCAGCCGCTTTTGCAACCCACAATACCTGGGAGACCTTTTTGGTTGGCACCGCCGCTTCTGTTGGTGCAGGCATCTCTATGGGATTTACCGAGGCCATGTCTGATGATGGCATTATTTCAGGGCGAGGAAGCCCAGTGCTTCGTGGCTGGGTCACAGGAATTATGACCGCTATTGGCGGGCTTGGTCACACCATCCCCTATCTAATTGGTGATTTTTATTGGGCGACGGTTACAGCTATCATAGTTGTGCTCATTGAGCTTTGGGTGATTGCCTGGATTCGCGCTAAATATATGGACACAAAATTTTTACGCGCTGCGTTTGAAGTTGTTGTCGGGGGTTTGATTGTGTTTGCCGCTGGTATTTTAATCGGGAATGCTTGACTCTCTCTCACGGGCGTTTTTTCGCCTATGGCGAAAAGCCCTCCGAGGGGCGGCGCTTGCGCCGGGCTACGCCATGTGCGCTCGCAAAAGCTCGCTCCCTTCTTCGGGAAGTTAGCTTTTGTTTCTCTCACGGCTATTTCAAGAGCGAAAAGCGCTTGAGCCTTCCGAGGGGCGGCGCTTGCGCCGGACGCCTGTGGCGTCATGTGCGTGCTTCGAAAAGAAGCACTCCCTTCTTCGGGGGGTGAGTTTGGGTTGTTTTATTTGGAGTTTTCCACCGGCTTATTTTTCCCTCAATAGCCATCATTGTTTGCGCATAGTTTTATTCAAAATACAGACTGCCGGTTAAAATTGAACGGTTTTCAATAAATTAATGGTTTCTAACAGAGTCGGTCATGTCCCGTTCAGACTTAAGATCATAAAGTTCTTGAAATCATTTACATCAGGGAGTTTCAAATGAAACAATTTATAAAAATTAAAACGTTTGGTTTGGCGATGATAGCTGTTAGCGCTGTCACACTTACGACTGGAGCTGCACTTGCCAAAGATCTTCCAAACCTTTTTATTATTGAAGAAGAATCTTCGATAGAGTTCGTCGGCTGCAATGCTAGGGAGCCAATGTTTAAAGGCATTATCGCCGTCAAAAATGATGGCGGGGGACGCGCGAAACGATTGGTCGTCACACCTTTTCTAGCCGTCTATGTACCAACTGCGCTCGACATCAAACATGAAGTGCGCTGGCTAAATTCTTTTGCTCCTGGCGAGATCCAAACCAAAGATTTTGCCGCTGGCAAAAACACCGTGAAGGCTGGTCGTAATTTTACGCCTCAAATTACCAGAATCACCAATTTTAATGCCGCTTCGGTTAAATTCCAACAAAAGGCGTTGTTTGTCTTAGGTTATGGACCACGCGATTTTGATGGCGTTAAAGGCCCGGTTACGCGCGGTGCCATTAAAAAATTTCAAAAAGATCTTGGCAACAAACAAACTGGGTCGCTTAGCAAAGAAGAGACATATATTCTCGTGCGCCGGGCCTCTGATGGTTTGATTGAGGAAGGTATCTTTAAAACTGAAGTCAGAGACAACCCCGTTACCGTCTATGCTGTCGTTGATCCTTATAATAAAATCAAAGAATTGGATGAAACAGATAATATTATGGTGCGTAAATTCAAAGTGAATTGTGAGTAATATATTTTACTTTGATTTAAAGAAATTCCAATCACTTGAAGTTCCTTAATTTTTAGGAGTTACAGACTATCTGCTTTTCCCAATCTTAAAAACAAACGCAACCATTGCATCATTTACACTCATTTTTTAGTGAAAAATAAATGGTTTTTTAAACCAATTTATGCATTTAATATATTTGATATATTCAGCATGCATCTTAAATGCTTTTATTTAATGGGAAAACAATATGGGTATGACTAATTTAAAACCTAATGAGATCACTTTTTCGACTGATGATATCTTAGATGTTTTTGAATTGCTCAACACTATCACTGTGACCTCTTTTACAACTGATGATATGGAGGAATGGATTAAAGTCTTTATGACCTCAATTTGTAAGCATTTTGATTGGTCTTTTGCACATTCTTATATTGTTGAGGAGGGGCCTGAAGTTGTTTTGCGTAGCCAAAAACTTTGGCATGTCAACTCAAATGTACCTTGTCAGGCATTCTTAGATGCAACAATAAAAATGGAATTTAAACCCGGAATTGGTCTACCAGGGCGTGTCTATAAATCGGCTGTGACCAATTGGATTGAAAATGTAACAATTGATGAAAATTTTCCCCGGGCAGAATCGGCAAAAAAAGCTGGTTTAATCGGTGGATATGCCTTTCCTGTGATTGTGAATAATAAAGTTGTTTGTGTGGTTGAGTTTTATTCAAAATCCAACGCCAACCCTCTCCAAACTGATATAGAGATCTTTAAATATTTAAGTTATATGGCAGGGCCTGTTTTTGAACGCGCTAATCGTAAATCTGAAATGATTGAACTCGCCAAGCTGCTGGATAGAGACGTGGCCACCACAGTGGCTGATATTTCTGAAACATGTAAGTCGATTGAATCCACAATGGAAACAACTAGATCTATGGCACAAGGGGCCAAAAGTCTTTCCGGCGATGTTTCCTTGGTTGCTGAAAGCGCTTCAAATAGCGTGTCCTTAGTTGCAGCGGCGACAGAACAACTCTCTGCAAGCATTAATTCAATCGAAGATTCAATTCTTGCGTCACAGAACACAACCAAAGAAGTCGTTCAACGCATCGGCAAGTCAAAGGAAAAAGTTGAAACTTTAAGATCGAGTGCTCATCAGATTGGGAATATTGTTGAAGTTACTCGTGCCATCGCTGATCAAACAAAACTGCTTGCCCTTAATGCAACAATTGAGGCTGCGCGGGCTGGTGACTTTGGCAAAGGATTTAATGTCGTTGCATCCGAGGTTAAAAAGCTGGCGGTGGATACGGTGGCCGCAACAGATGGAATAACGCAACAAATTTCAATGATACATGTATCATCTGAAAATGTCCAAGCTGACTTTAATGCCCTAAAAGATTGTTTATCTGAACTTTTTGAGTCCATTTCCTCTATCTCACTTGTCATTGAAGAGCAGGTGAAAACAACAAGAGAGATTTCAGAAAGCGCGCAGGTCTCTTCAACAAATACGAAAAAAGCTCAACAAGAAGTTGAAGATATATCATCCACTGTTGGAGATATTGATGTTCAGGCTAGGGACGTCTTTCAAGACGTTCAGGCCATGACCGGTAAA
>JAJFHF010000231.1 GCA_021775775.1 Hyphomicrobiaceae bacterium | reverse complement strand
GTTACCATTGTCTTGTCACAAAAGGGCTGGGTGCGCGCGCTCAAAGGCCACCAGGATGATCTATCAAAGGTGAGCTATAAAGCCGGCGACGAACTTAAATTCGCCGTCAAAGCCATGACGACAGACAAGCTGGTCTTGTTTGCCACCAATGGTAGATTTTTCACCCTAGGGGTTGATAAGCTACCAGGCGGGCGCGGCCATGGTGAGCCCGTACGCATCATGATTGATTTAGAACCTACAAGTGACGTGATCACCGGCTTTATCTACCAAGAAGGCCGCAAGCGCCTTGTGGCCTCCCATGAAGGCAATGGGTTTATTGTGAGCGAAGATGATGTGATCGCCACGACGCGCAAAGGCAAACAAATTCTCAATGTAAAAGAACCTGATGAGGCCGTTGCTTGCTGCATCATCGAAGGCGATATGGTCGCAGTGATTGGCGATAATAGAAAACTATTGGTGTTCCCTCTTGCAGATGTCAATGAAATGAGCCGGGGCAAAGGCGTGCGGTTGCAAAAATACAAAGATGGCGGCCTATCAGATGTCAAAACCTTTGCGAAAAAACAAGGCCTAAGTTGGATTGATAGCGCTGGGCGCAATTGCGGCGTGGAAAAACTGCTCGATTGGAAAGGCGCACGTGCCTCTGCTGGTCGTTTGCCACCAAAGGGCTTTCCAAAATCCAATAAGTTTGCGCCAAAATAAAAGAGGCATTTCAATGCAAAAATATAAATTACTATTAGGGGCAGGGAGCCTAATAGTAATGGTTATGATTACGGGCTATTTCATCGTCTTTGGCAAAGATCAGTTCGCTCAAAGTTTTTTTAAAGAGAAAGTGGAAATAGAAAAAATATTAAGCTCCCAAGGTGATCATTTTGGAGCTATGGGCTGTACCTATGCAGCGGTCAAATTCACTCAAAAAACGGTTCAAGCTTTACAACAAAACGGGCCATTTCAGAGAGCGAACAAAAATACCGCCGAGCGCCAAGTTTATTTTTCATGGTACGCAAACGGTCGCTGGCATCAAACACCGCGCCGTCTAAATCATCCCAAAGACAAAAAAACCTGGCACAAACCTTTTCGTTGTTTGCACCAGTTACCAGGTCATTTGAAAACCCTCATGCAAGACGAGTTATCAAAGGAGGGCAATTGGTATTTTGAACATGAAAAAGACGCAGGGCTTATCTCTCTAAATCACAATATCGCGGTTATGTTGCGCTTTGGAGAGTAAAAAACCGCTTTTGAAAACATCATATGTTTTCGGGCACATAAGAGGGTTTTTGTGAGCGCTCGCCGCCAGCTGCCACCCAATAGCCCAGCCCCATCACACCAGCGCCAGCAATGATATTGCCCAGCGTCACCCAAAATAGATTATGAAACATCCCGCCAACTGTAATGGTCTCAGGATGAGGCAATAACAGCGCCAAGCTAAAGATTGTCATATTGGCGACACTATGCTCAAACCCACAGGCAATAAAGGCAAACAAACACCAAAAGATCAATATGCATTTGGCCGTGTCATTCTCAGTGCGCGCGCTCATCCATAAAGCCAAGCAAACCAGCCAATTACACAACATCGCCCGGGCAATTAAGGCAACAGGAGAGCTGTTCATTTTATAGCTCGCAATTGAGTTCAATAACTCGCCGTCGGTTTTACCAATTAAGCCAGCCCCACCGATCACAAACAGTAAGGCCACCAAAAAAGACCCAACCAAATTGCTGCTCCAGCTTGCCACCCAAACCAGCAATAACGCGCGCCCGCGTGCCAACCCTTCCAAAACTGCCAGGCTCATATACATGGTATGGCCAGTGAACAATTCAGCGCCCGCAAAGACAACCAAAGTAAGCGCAATGCCAAAACTCATCCCCATCACCAATGGCCTGATCGATGGTTCCGCGATAGAGCCAAGACTAAAAATCAACAAAATTCCAATGCCAATATAAGCGCCCGCCATCAAACCAGATACGAGAAATCCCAAAGGGTGATTAATCAAGCTTTGATATTTCTTTTGTCCTAATTTTGCAAAATGTTGAACGGTATCAAAAAGCGTCATGAGCGCGCATCCTCTTTAAATGTGTGTTTTAAAACAGGTGGAGGATGATAGGGGGACGTCAACCATAATGAGCGCCCAAAAAACAAACCCACACTCCAATAAAGGCTTAAAAGACCAGCGCCATAGAGCAACCAGACAGCTAATTGTTGTTGGTCATTGATCAAATAATTATTGCAAATGCGAACCGGGGCGTAGGCATAAAGCCAAGATAGAAACAACAACATAGAAATAAGGTTGGTTTGCAAAAACCCGCGCACCATTGGCACTGTTTGTTTCCAGGAAAGCGCCAAAGGCAGCCCACAAAGGAAAGGCAGGGCGAGTAATTTTCCAAGCTCAAAAGTCCAAGTTGAAAGTGAGGCATCTAAATTTTGGGGGAGCATCCAAAACCCCAAAGTGAACAGTGCTAACAAAATACCAGGCAAGCCAAAGCGGTTCCATTGATCACACCATTTTAAAGTCAACGGCCGGGCTGCCATACCAAACAACCACCCCACCAAAACAAGCAAGGGGATTTGGACCAGCATATGCAAAACCATACGGCTTTCCAAAAAGTGCAGTGCTTGCGGGCTAAGCAAAAGACAATAAAGCAGTAAAGCCAAATACCCAGGGTAACGCCAAAGAGAAAATAAATGGACACCAAACTGCTTCATAGCGGCTCCTTTTGCGGAGCAAATTCTTTTTGAAAAACCAAGCTTTTTGATGAGTGTAACGCCTTTTTAAGGATATCCTTATCATCAAGATCATAAACGGCCTCAAAAGCTCCATCTGCATTGATAACATGAACACCGCCATTATGTTCAAACCCGCCATACTCATCTGGAATGACAGTGACACCAAACAGTTTCAGTAATTCATCTAAGTCACTGGGCTGCTTTAGCCGCGCAAACCGCCATAAAGGCGGGCGCGCATTAAATTGGGTGGCAAAATCTTTTAAAGCAGCCAAATTATCATAATGGGGATCAAAGCTAATGCTGAGCAATTGAACGCGATCACCAAATTTTTGTCTCACTATGGTTTCACTTAATTCTTCAAATAAAATGCTTTGCTGACGGCACAGGGTAAGACAGCGGGTGTAAATGAAGTCCACCAAAGTGACCTTGCCGCGAGGGTGCGACAAGGTCAGGAGGTTTCCATTAACATCAGTTAATGGAAGGGGAGAAAGGACTCTCGGGCTGAGGCTAAGGGACAACCGCCGTTGAGATTCTGCTGTGAAAGTTTGCAGGCCATTAGTGTTGATCCAAATAACCAAAAGCCCAAAAACAATCACAGTCAGAGTTAAACCAAAGGTTCGCATTTCTTGGCTACTCCTGACGCCGCCATCCAGGGGCAGCTATCAAGAATTTTAACAAAAACATCGTCACAATAAGGATAAGCAGTGTTGCAAACCCACTTGCATAAACGGTCTGCGAAGTCCAAGCGTCTGTATAGACCGCAAACCGGCGGGGCACACTCAAAGCGCCCGAGATCAAAAAGGTGATAACCACCCCAAGACCACCAATTGCATAGATCCAAACAGCCACCTTATCCATGCCTGTGGGCTGCTTAGATGAGGTCTCAAAGCGTAACCAGGCCATAAAACCAAACACCATCGCCACCATGCCAACAATCAGGTAAAAATGAAAATGCCCAGGCACCCATAGAGTGTTGTGCATAACCTTATTAACCGAAATTGTACCATCGATTATGGCCGGTACGGAGCCTCCAGCCCAACCAAAGATCGATAGAACCAACAAACCAGAGGCCAGATCCCATCTCATATTTGAACGGTAAATATAAGCCAATAATGAAAAGGCTGTAACAGCAATAATGGGAATGCCACTTAAATAAGAAATGATCTGTCCCATGGTTAAAGCCCAAGCTGGCATCACAGTATCTTGCAAGAGGTGATGAGGATAAACCGCCATAACCATAAGCAAAATAGCACTCCAAGCGATGGCAAACACACGCGATGATTTCCAGGGCCGACCTGTATAAAGCGGAATGATTTCATAAACCGCAATCACCGACATATAAATCGACGCATTGATGAATACATGGCCAAAGAAAAAGATCATGTTTTTAGCCAACAAGGGATCTGTTTTAAATTCAGGCATATAAAGATTGGCTAAAGTCGCCAATAAAACGGCCGCGCCCACCACAATACCAATCGTATTAAAAATGGTAACTGCCGTTGAAGCGATCACTGTTGGCGGCGGGACATCCTCTTGGCTACCGGAAAAAATCAATGGCCAAGCCAAAGCTTTACTTAAGGAGCCATAACGACGAATGATTGCGACACCAATATCTAAGTAGAGCAATAAAAACGCCACGCCAATAGAGGTTAGCCCAAGCACAAAACAAGCCGCAGCACCGGCACCCCAGGCCCCGCCTGAGACAGCAGGTAGTGGGTATAAAAACGTCCAAGCCGCTCCAAATTGACCAACAAAAATAGCGCCTAAAATAAGAACAACGCCCAGCAAAAATAGGCTCAGAAACGTAAGCAAAATCCCAACACTTAATGAGACATAGCGGCTAAGAAAGAACCACATGATGCCAGCTCCAGACAGGCCTGCAACCCCCACCATGCCGGCGCCGTGCGCTGTCAAAACTTGATAAAACAAGGCCGCATCAATAGTAATAATCTGTGCCTGATTCAACCGCATCGTAAGTCCAGCGATCATCATCAATAAAATAACCAAGGCAGAAAGCCCCATGATAACACTAATTGTCTTAAACCCACTATCGGTGAGATGAGGCAAATCCATAGAAAGAGGTTGTTTGGTATTTGTCATATCAGTTACTCTCCTTCGTAAAGTCACCTTTTTCAACAAGGGTGAACTCATGTTCCATTTCATGATGTGCAGGGCCGCAAAATTCAAGACAAAGCACCTTGTAGGTACCTGTTTTCTCGAATGTATATAACAGCTTGTTCACATAACCAGGCATCGCTTGGGTCTGCGTTACAATGCGCCCGTCAGGGTCATAGAGGGCAAACCCATGATTTACATCCTGAGCTGAAACTTCAAATAAAATGGGTGTATTTATGGGCAAGGTGTCATGGCTAACATCCCAATACCATTGTGCACCATTTACTTTAACAGTGAGGGCTGAGCCTGTGACGCCAGCGACAGCTTGATGAGGCCATGGCTTTAACGTGCTGTATGTAGCGATAATCGTAAAAAGTATCATTGCACAAATTAAGAGCCAGCGCGTACCTTCAGCTTTGAGTCCAGGGGCATCGCCCCCTTCATGTGAGCTACGAAAAATAAACAATAAAAATATAAGAGCCAGAACCCCCACGACTATAAAACTAGTCGTCAAAGCGAAATCTTGCATACTAAGTTTCCCCCCAAAATGTGTTTTTAAAAAATCAATATCCTTGGATATAGCAAGGATATGCTAAAAGAGTCAAATTAAATGCATGTTTTAATGTGAGAAGAAAAAATTTTTTAATAATAAAAATAATTGTTTTTTGATTTGATAGCAAAAATATAAATGAGGGCTTGTGCAAAGGGGAGCTAAGGAAAACAAAAAGCGCCAAGCCATAAATTGAATTAGATGTCGCCTTTATCCACTCTAACCCACTCGCCATGCATTAAATGGTCTTGCGGCAAAAAACGCACCTTATAATCCATTTTAGGTGAGCCCTTAACCCAATAGCCTAGATAAACATAAGGCAGCTCAAGGGCGCGCGCATAGTCAATCGTCTCTAAGATCATATAAGTGCCCATGCTGCGCGGCTCCAGCAAAGGATCAAAAAAACTATAAACCAGAGAAATGCCATCACTCAGCCGATCACAAAGCGATACACCAATAAGGTTCGTGCGTCTCACATTTTGAAACATGGGTTGATCAGATCGGTCGGCAACAGAGGCGCGAGAAGAGGTGGCGGGCTCGCGGTAAGGCAAACGGTACTCAGTCAAAAAACTATCAACCACACTATCTTCAATCATCGCTTGATAATCAAACAAAGACATGTCCGCCATACCGCCATCACCATGGCGGGTTTCAACATAAGCTTTAAACAAAGCATATTGCTCAGCCCCTGAGTTCGTATCACTGCGCGTAGAGATTAAATCTTGATTGCTGCGCCAAACCCGTTTTTGAGACTTTGTAAGCGAAAAATCTTCAACCCGAATGCGTACAGAAATACAAGCAGCGCAATTCTCACAATGGGGGCGGTACGCAATCGTTTGGGAGCGACGAAATCCATCACTATGTAAAAAATCAAATTGTGCCTGAGATTTATCTGCGATTAAATGAGTAAACAATTTACGTTCTTGTCGATCAGGTAGGTATGGACACGGCTGCGGCCGCGTTAGATAAAACTCAGGAAAATCCTTCCGTTGTTCTGTCATAAAAGTTGCTCCAAAAGAACCATCTCATTTAAAGATCAAAATAAAACGGGGCAAAGAGTGAATATGCAACCCAAATAAGGACGATCAAAGGCAAGCCGCCGCGTAAAAAATCTCTGAAACTATAATTACCGGGCCCCATAACAATTAAATTAGTTTGATAGGCAATGGGCGTGGCAAAACAGCAATTCAGCGCAAAGATCAATCCGTACACAAACGGCATAGGATCCGCGCCGATCTCGCGCGCCGCACTAACAACAATCGGTGCCATCAAGGCAGCTGTGGCAGCGTTGGAGAGAAAATTCGTCAAGATCGCAGTAAGTAAGAAAAAGGCTGATAACAATGCCCAAGGGCCCAGTTCTGAGAAGGTATCAACCACCCCTCCTGCAACAAATTGTGCCCCGCCCGTAATTTGAAGAGGAGTTGCCAAAGCAAACGCTGTTCCCACAAGTAAAAACACGCGCCCATCAATAGCGCGTGCCGCCTGGCGCACATTCAAACATCCAGTGGCAATCATCGCCACGGCCCCCATCAAACTGGCAATAGCAATCGGTAAGATACCAGCTGCGGCCAACCAAATAGTAATCCCAAAAATAACCAAGGCATTGAGTGCATGGTGGGTTTGAGGCAATTCCTCAGTGCGCCAATCCAGTAATAATAAGTTTCGGTTCGAGCGAAGTTTTTTAATATCCTGACGCTCGCCAACCAACAAAATTACATCACCAGATTCAATTCGAATATTACCGATCGCGCCGCGCGCCATGCGGCTGCGACGTTGAATGCCAAGAAAGTCCATGCCTGTCTCTGCGTGAATAATCTCAGGATCAACAGTGGCGCCAATCAATCGAGAGCCCGGCGCCACGACCGTTTCCGCGATTGAACGCGCTGGACGGCGCGCGGACCGCGCTGCTTGCTCAGCATCATCTTCTTCTTCAACTTTAGCTTGGTTTTGAGGCGGGATGAGTTGCAAGCTATCGGCCAAAATTTTACGAGTGGCGGCCAGAACCACCACATCCCCTTGTTCTAAGCGAACCTCATCAAAGGGCGGGAGATGTTCTATATCCCCGCGCCGAACCATCCGTATGGTCATGTTGCGCAATTTAGGAAAAAAGCCAGCCTGACTTTCAAATCCAATCCAAGGGTGGCCCTCGACAATTGAAATTTGCGCAATAAAATGCCGCCCCCCTTCATCATTTTTGGAATCGCTATCAGCCCCTTTATCGTTTTTAATAAGATGGGGAAGAATAAAAATTACATAAAGCGCCCCGATTGAAGCTAAGAACAAACCAGGGATCGTAAAGTCAAAAAAGCCAATTTTAGGAACATCATTTTGTTCTGCAATGGTCGCCGCAATCAAATTCGCACTGGACCCAATGAGTGTTGTCATCCCCCCCAAAATACAAATAAAACTAAGCGGCATCAGCGCGCGCGAGGGGTTAAGCCCCAAATTACCAGCCACCGCAGTGATGATAGGAATAAAGATCACGACAACGGGCGTATTGTTCATAAAGGCTGAGACGATGCCAGCAATGAGAAAGGCCACGCCAAAAGCCAGCCAAGGCCCGAAACGTCCAAGCTTGGCAATTAAGTTCGCCGGTCCCTCAAGGGCGCCCGTATTATAAAGCCCTTGCCCAATAACCAACAAAGCCATGATCGCAAACAAAACAGGGTTGGCAAAGCCTTTCAGCAGTTCAGAAGGCTCTAGTAGATTTTTTTGGTCGCTATCCAGAACAGGAAATAGATGAAAGAACAATAAGAGCAGTGTGACAATGCCAATCGAGGTCAGCTCAATCGGAATGCGATCATTTGCAAACAAGCAGATAGCGCCCAGAATAACCACAAAGGTCACCCACATATGAAAATTTGGAATTTCCAAAAGTGTCGTTAGTAAAGACATATGGTCTTACATAACCTCCCCAAAAAAGACACAACAAAACAAAGGCAATCGTTTTCTATAAGCCCTTATCACGTAACAAACGTGCGGCATCTTGCGCAAAATAGGTCAATATACCATTTGCACCGGCCCGTTTAAAGCTCATCAAACACTCCATCATCACTTGGTTCTTATCGAGCAACCCCTTTTCAACCGCTGCCATTAACATGGCATATTCTCCAGAGACTTGATAAGCAAAAGTGGGACATTGAAATTGTGTCGCAATGCGAGAGAGAATATCCAGATAGGCCATGCCAGGTTTAACCATCACCATGTCAGCACCTTCTTGCAGGTCCAGTAACACTTCATGCAAAGCTTCATCGCTATTTGCCGGGTTCATCTGATAGGTTTTTTTATCACCCTTAAAATTCACGTTAGAGCCAATAGCATCCCGAAAGGGACCATAAAAAGTTGAGGCATATTTAGCGCTATACGCCATGATTTGCACATCAACAAAACCTTCTGCCTCCAGCTCATCGCGGATCAGTCCAACCCGTCCGTCCATCATATCAGAAGGGGCAATCACATCCGCTCCAGCTTTTGCTTGAACAAGCGCTTGTTGAACCAACACTTCCACACTGCGATCATTATCGATAACACCATCAATCAAAATACCGTCATGACCATGGCTGGTATAAGGGTCAAGAGCAACATCACAGATAACCCCGACCTGTGGAACCTCTTGTTTGATGGCCCGAACCGCCCGGCAAATCAGGTTGTCAGGGTTGGTCGCCTCATCTGCTAGCTCAGTGCGTAAATCAGCTGTGGCATTCGGAAACAGCGCAACTGCCGGTATGCCCAATTGAGCTGCCTCGCGCACAGCCTCAACTGCCAAATCGATGGAGAGCCGGTCCACCCCAGGCATTGAGGCCACGGGTTGGCGCTCATTTGTGCCATCAATGATAAATAAAGGCCAGATTAAATCTTGAGCACAAAGTTCATTTTCTTGCACCAAATTGCGTGACCATGGGGCTTTACGGTTGCGGCGCAGCCTTGTGCGTGGGTAGGAACGGGACGGTGTTTGTTTCATCTGATTTTATTAACAGCTCTCAATAGATCGAGTATATTTAGCAAAAGCAAAGGATTGCTTTTTCTAAAAACTTTTGCAAGCACTCTTTTATGAGTTTAAGGTGTTATAAAACCAATTTAAATAAGCCTCTTATTCACAAACAGGGTATCGCCCCAAATCAAAGTGAAAATGGTTTTTATGCGCTTCATTTGCCTCAGGCCCCAACACCACCACAAAACTAGAGCAAGCACTTTTATGCACATCCTTTAAAAACTCACTCTTCTCCAAAGCTTCTTGCGGCCAATGTTTTAACACTGAAATGCTTTGCCCATTCTCAAGCGTAAAACCAGCAATATCAAGCGCATTAGCCTTTGCGTGTTCAGAGATTTTCTTAGACGGGTTATTGTAACGATTGCGACAAGAATAAGAGGC
Source organism: Hyphomicrobiaceae bacterium (assembly GCA_021775775.1). Taxonomy (GTDB): domain Bacteria; phylum Pseudomonadota; class Alphaproteobacteria; order Rhizobiales; family HXMU1428-3; genus HXMU1428-3. Next base: position 13,596 of record JAJFHF010000231.1, on the reverse strand, counting down.
AATATTATGGATCATTCTCACCCGAGAGGAGAAATGTTTAAGCGCCAAAGGTTGTAATTTTTTTTCAACCCATTTTGCAAGTTTGGCGGTCATCTTACAATTAAGGGTGGCTGGCGGATTAACCGCGACCCGCTTGCCTTGCGCCTCTGCAACAGCTGAAACCTTCAACGGCGCAGGGACCCCGCATGCATTATACCGAATGGGAGCTATTGGTTTCACGCTAACATCAACATTTGCCAAAACAGCTTTGCAATATTGCTGAGCCAAACCGACATCTTTTTTGCTCCATTTGGTCAAAGGAGGGGGCAGTGGCATTGCGGTTTTAATGACGCGGCCACTTGTCTCTTCACTTTGTTTAAGTGATCCAGTTTTTACAGATTTTTCCTTCACCATTTTTTTCGTGATGGTGGATTGAATAGATTTGCTTAAAGGTTGATCTGTGGCGGTGTCTTCTCCCTCGGTTGGGCGTCTGTGCGGCAGTGGAATTTTAACGATTCTTCCCCCTTTTTGAGAACTCCTTTTGCGCCGCACTCTCTTTTTTTTCTTAACCTTGGGCTTACTGTTCCACAATGAAGGTAAATCAATATTAGAAAGAGGGTTCAATGATTGAAATGTTGATTTTTTCTCTGCAGCCAACAAAGGCGCGGAAAAAAACAGGCAGCAAAGTACCAAGCATGTAGCTTTTAAAAAAATATTCATAAAAATCGCTCTGATTGATTAAATAGTAGATTTCAGGTCTAAACGCTCTTACTTGGTAAAACAACGCTTTGCTAAAGCTGCCCTCTTCCTGTATAGCTTTTCCAACTTTTAGCTAGCAAGCAATATAGGTTAAATAAGTTAAAAAAATGATGCAGAAAAAAGACGCGATGCCTATCCAAAATTCAGATATTTCACGCATAGAATTTAGACAAGAACAACGACTAGCTAAGGTAATTATTAATCACTCAGATCGTAAAAATGCGATAACAAAAAGCATGCGTGAAGATCTAATTTCCACATATAAAAAATGGGTCGCGGAACCTGAAATCTACGCCATAACCATCGAGGCACAAGAGCCAACAATATTTTCATCTGGTGCAGATTTAGTTGAAATTCATGAAGCCTACCTCCAAAGCAAGGCGGATGCTGTTGCTCTTTTCCGTCAAGAATATGAAACCATGTGGTCAATCGAGTGCTATACAAAGCCACTCATCACTATGATCAATGGGGCCGTTATGGGCGGCGGTGTTGGTCTTATCCAATTTGGAACACATATTGTAGCAGGCGAAAATTTCTCTTGGAGCATGCCAGAAGTTAAAATGGGGCTGTTCCCAGACATCGGAATTACTTATCTTTTGGCCAAAATGCCAAGTAATATTGGGCTTTACCTAGCGCTAACCGGCCGATCAATAACGCGCCAAGATGGTCTCTATCTTGGCCTTTTAGAACATTGCATTGATAGCCAACATTTTGAACAGATACAAAGCCAATTGGCCCAAGCTGATCCTATTGACCCGCTATTGGATAATCTTCACCGCTCATCCAACGCCAATCAGTCGATAGAAAAAAGCGAGGTGGCACAAAAGGCAGCTTTGATAGAGCAAATATTTTCACACCCAACAATTGAAACAATCTTAGAAGCTCTTAAAGCTCAAGACGATGAGCATGAAAGTTGGGCAAAAGAAGTGATTGCAGATTTGCAAAGTGCCGCACCTATAAGCCTGAAGGTCACTTTAGAGGCAATGAAACGGGCCAAAAATCTCAAATTAGAAGAGGCTCTAGAACAAGACTATATTTTAGCGCAACACTTTTTGAGCGCAAATGACTTTATTGGCTCAATCAAAGCACGGCTTTTTGAAAAAACCACGCCAGTTTGGATGCCCGCCACTTTAGAAGAAGTTAGTGAGTCTATGGTTGCTGGTTATTTTGATGAAAATGAGAGTGAAAAATTAGCGCTCCCCCCACGCGAATTAGGGGTTGATAAATAATCCACCTAATAAAACAGGCAAATTCGCCACGTTTCATAAAATTTTGTTACATTTTTAGATAAATGCTCTAAAAATTTACGAAGAATTAATGTTGTTGTTTAAACGGATTTTAGGGTTCTGTCTCTATAGTTGATAACGTCATTGATGAGTTTCTGGCATTTAAGGAGAGAAATCTCTTGTTCGAAACACATTAATCTCAAGGGTAGGCGTTAACAAAAAGAGGCAATTATGTATCATGCCGAAAACAAGCCGGAATTAGAGACCTTAGAAGAAGAAAAGTCACTCAAGAATGAGTACATGTCTTCTCTGAGAATGATTGAACGATTGCACCGTCTCCTTCTTGACGTTGTCAAGGATGAGTTTGAACGGCACGGTTGTTCAGAGGTTAACAGCATCCAGGCTTTGCTTTTATACAATATTGGCGAGTCAGAACTATCAGCTGGTGAACTGCGTTCGCGTGGATATTACCTTGGTTCCAATGTTTCTTATAATTTAAAGAAACTTGTAAACATGGGTTTTATATCTCACGAACAATCAGACACAGATCGCCGGTCGGTAAGGGTGAAGTTGACACAAAAGGGACAAGAAATTTGTGATGTTATCAATAGCTTATATGGGCGTCAGCTCCAAGCATTGGAAAAAGTAGGCGGTCTTTCACAAGACAATCTATCTGATGTCAACAAATCCCTTTTGCAATTAGAACGTTATTGGACAGACCAAATTCGGTTCCGTCTGTAAAGTTTTGATGTCTTAAAAATTCTAAAATAACCCCGGGCTCGACGAGCCCGGGGTTATTTTCATTTCAGCCCACATTTTTGATAAATATCTGAGTTTTTCTCATAAAAGGGTGCGTTATTTTCATTTAAATGCGCAGAATCTTCACAAAAATGTCACCTCACATAAATTTGTTAAATATCCCTCTTGAGTTTTCACGCAAATTTGGTCAAGTTCCAATCAATAGGTCATTTAAAGATCAAATCTCACCTGGACGATTATGAGCAAAAGGCGTGAAATCTAGGTAAAATTGCATAATTCAGTCAAATTTATCGGGCACAACAGTACGACACGAAAAAAATAAATGTACAAATTTAGACCTTAAGTTCTTCCAAAACTTAGATTATTTATAGATACAGCTAATCTATGGGGCAGCCAGAGCGGGATTTGCAGTTTTTTATTAAGTTTTCTATGTGAGTTTATATAGCTTTTTTTATTTCAAATTATTTTGGGTAAACTGATGAAAACTGTAATACAGACACTATATATCCCAAAACAGTAAGCTATAAAATTGAGTAGCTGATCTAAGAATTTAAAGCCAATTGCTAAGTATAGTATTTTTAAACAACTAAGAGCAAAGTTATGAGCTTGAAAGCACTAATGATGAGAGAACAAAATTTACACGCTATTAGTCTTATTACCCTTTTAATATTAGGGGCATCCGCACCGGCTCAAGCTTTTGATAATCCCTATAGCAATGGCATCGGTGGGAACAATAATGGCCATTATATTGACCGGTCAGCGGGAAGAGAATGGGAACGCAACCCCCCAAAGGGCTTTCCAACACTGAATGCACAAAACATCCCACTGATGAAACAGGCTGTAAGAAGATATGCCGCGATCGTCTCAGCTGGTGGCTGGCGTCCTTTGCCAAGTGGCACGTTGAAGATAGGAACAAGTGGACAAGGTGTGGCCCTGCTGCGCAAACGTTTAGAATTGACCGGTGATTTAGAAAAAGGGTCTAGTTACTCAAGTTTTTATAATAATTATGTTGAGCGTGCCGTAAAACGCTTTCAAGTAAGGCATGGTCTAACCCCAACCGGTGCTGTTGGTCGTCGCACTCTTGCAGCGTTAAATGTATCTGCAAAAATACGTTTAAGACAATTGCGCACCAATATTGCTCGCATGTATGGATTAACAAAAAAAACAGCAAACCGCTATGTTGTGGTGAACATACCAGGGCAACAAGTTGAAGCTGTTGAAAATGGCCACATTGTTTCACGCCATTCAGCTGTCGTTGGGAAGATTGATCGCCAATCACCGCGTCTGCGCAGTAAAGTGCATGAAATTAATTTTAATCCATATTGGAATGTGCCCAGAAGTATTGTTCGTAAAGATCTCGTGCCAAAGGTACGTTCAGCGATAAAAAGCGGGCGTAAAGATTTGCTCGATAGCTACCGCATTTATGCCATTGATGGCAGAGGACGAAAAATGGATTCGTCCAAAATCAATTGGTTTTCTGACAGTGTGTACAATTATCACTTCAGACAAGACCCTTGGAAAGACAATTCTATGGGCTTTGTGAAGATCAATTTTCACAACCAACATGCCGTTTTTATGCATGACACACCGTCACAAAGTTTATTTGGCCGAAATTTGCGTGCTGATAGTTCGGGCTGTATCCGGGTTCAAAACGTTAAAAAGTTGGTAAATTGGATGTTGGCTTCCAACCCTGATTGGCCGGCATCTCGTGTTGATGCCGTGAAAGAAAGTGGTGAACGTAAAGATGTACGTTTAAAGAAAACCGTGCCAATTTATTTTGTTTATGTCACATCATGGGCCACCCCTGACGGAGCGGTTCATTTCCGCCGCGATCTATATAACCTTGATGGTGTCGGGAAAACAGCTTCGGCGTATTAATCTGTAAAGAGCACAATCGTATTTCAAGAAAAAAGCCACACCTTTTAAAGGGGTGGCTTTTTTCTTGAAAAGAATCCCTATACGATGAATGAATATTTTCAAGATGATTTAATAATAAAGCCTATATAAAATGACACAAAGACGACAAGCCAATAAACAAATTTATCTAGAGTTTCAAGTCCTAGGTACCAGTCAGAAAGTGTCAGCTATTGATGGGACCACAGGGATCGAGGTCTCAGTTACAGGCCCCAAATCAGCGCCGCGTGATCAAATCACAAAAATTGCTGTGCAAAAACTTGAGCGTAGATTGGCCAGACAACAAACTTAATCCCCAAAACCAATCTCCTGACGAATTGATCCACTTACCCCTCAAATGATCAGCCAGATAGAGCCCTGCAGTGATCAGAAAAAACAAGGGCTTCGTTATCTGTCACTTAACTCTTTAAAAGCCTCTTGTTGACAAATAAGGGGCATGTTAGATAGACAGCACTCCAACAAATTTTTAGCACAAATATTATTTAGCACAAAAGGACAAGTGGTAATGTCATCGACAGATTTGACTACAAAAGATCAATTCTTTTCCGCCCCGCTAGAAACCAGCGATGAGGCAGTGTTTGCAACGATTCAAAAAGAATTTCGTCGCCAATCTGAAGAAATAGAGCTCATCGCTTCTGAAAACATTGTCTCCAAAGCCGTCTTAGACGCAGCCGGTTCAGTTCTAACCAACAAATATGCAGAAGGCTATCCAGGAAAACGCTATTATGGCGGCTGTCAATATGTAGATGAGACTGAAACAATCGCCATCGACCGCGCTTGTCAACTGTTTGGCTGTAGCTACGCCAATGTGCAACCCCATTCTGGTAGCCAGGCCAACCAAGGTGTTTATCTATCTTTGATTAAGCCTGGCGACACGGTTCTAGGCTTGAGCCTTGATGCCGGTGGCCATCTAACCCATGGGGCCCGGCCCAATATCTCTGGCAAATGGTTCAACGCGATCTCATACGGTGTCGATGAAAAAACTCACCTCATCGATTATGATCAAGTCGAAGCTATGGCCAAAGAACACCAGCCAAAATTAATCATCACCGGCGGTTCAGCTTACCCAAGAGAGATTGATTTCGCCCGTTTTCGCGCCATCGCTGATGAGGTCGGTGCTTATTTGCTGGTTGATATGGCCCATTTTGCCGGGCTTGTTGCGGCCAAAATCCACCCCTCTCCCTTTCCTCATGCGCACGTTGTCACGACCACAACCCATAAAACCATGCGCGGCCCACGAGGCGGCATGATCTTGACCAATGATGCGGCCATCGGCAAAAAACTAAATTCAGCCATTTTCCCAGGGCTTCAAGGTGGGCCGTTAATGCACATCATCGCAGCCAAAGCTGTAGCGTTTGGCGAAGCGCTGGCCCCTGAGTTTAAAACCTATGCGCAAAACATAAAAACCAATGCCAAGGTTCTAGGCGAAACTTTGAAAGAAGCTGGCTTTGACCTGGTCTCAGACGGTACAGATACCCATCTCATTTTGGTTGATCTGCGCCCCAAAGGCCTAAAGGGCAATGCCGCAGAAGAAGCGCTAGAACGCGCCAACATTACGTGCAACAAAAATGGGATTCCCTTTGACCCTGAAAAACCAACCGTGACTTCAGGCATACGTTTGGGGAGCCCAGCGGGCACAACACGCGGCTTTGGCGAGGCTGAATTTAAAGAAATTGGCAATCTAATTTCACAAGTACTTGATGGTCTGCAAAAAAATGGCGAAGAGGGGAACGGAGCCACCGAACAAGATGTGAAAGCAAAGGTAATCGCTTTAACCAAAAAATTCCCGCTCTATAGCGCCCCTCTTTAAAGGTGAAAAGACGCCGATGAGGCCTCCATGCCGGGGGCCTCATATAATGCAAGCAACCCAAGAGAACAACATAGTTTTAAGGTTTATAAACCCATGCGCTGTCCCTATTGCAGCAATACCGAAACCCAAGTTAAAGACAGCCGCTCAGCTGAAGACAACCAATCGATCCGCCGGCGGCGCTCCTGCGCGGGGTGCGGCGGGCGATTTACCACCTTTGAACGTGTACAATTAAGAGAGCTCTCGGTAGCCAAAAGCAACGGGCGCACCGTGCCCTTTGATAGAGACAAGCTCTACCGCTCCATTCGCATAGCACTGCGCAAACGCAAGGTTGATGACGAACGTGTTGATCAATTGATCACCGGAATCGTGCGGCAATTAGAAGCAGCGGGTGAAAATGTGGTCGCATCTGAAAAAATTGGGGCCCTTGTGATGGATGGTTTAAAGGTCTTAGATGAAGTGGCCTATGTACGCTTTGCCTCCGTTTATCGCAACTTTCGCGAGGCGGCTGATTTTGAAAATGTACTAGACGAACTGTCAGAAAAAATAGAGACCGAATAAGCCCCCCCCATTTGCACATAAACCCATGAGAGCATACACTTGTTTAAGCAAGCATTTGTGGCCGGTTAAAATCTAAAGCTGGCCATTTCAAAGTGAAAAGAATTAGAGATGTATGGGCGATCTGCTAGACCAAGAAAAAGATGAAAAATTTATGGCAAGCGCCCTCGCCATGGCGCGCCGCGGCGTGGGACAAACAGCGCCCAACCCATCTGTGGGCGCAGTGCTTGTCGTTAATGATGATAAGGGCGATCAAATTATTGCGCGTGCCTCTACCGGGGCAGGCGGCAGACCTCACGCAGAACCTCAAGTGATCAGCCAAGCAGGTAACAACGCCAAAGACGCCACTCTTTATGTAACCCTAGAGCCTTGCAATCACCAAGGCCGCACCCCGCCTTGCACCAAGGCCATCATCAATGCAGGCATTAAACGGGTGGTAATCGCCTCGACCGATAAAGATGCCCGGGTTAGCGGAGCAGGTGTGGCGGCGCTAAAAGCGGCCGGTATCTGTGTCACGACGCGCGTTCTGGAACAAGAAGCCGATACACTGAATGGGGGGCATTTTTTGCGCCAAACTCAAAACCGCCCCTATACAATTGTTAAAACCGCGATCAGCTGTGATAATCTCATTGCGCCCGGTCTTATGGCAGGTCATTCAGATAAAAATGAGCAAGGCCCGGTTTGGGTCACATCCCCCTTAAGCCGCCAGAGAGGATGGTTGCTGCGGGCGCAAGTTGACGCCATTTTAATTGGTACCCAAACCGCTTTAATCGATAACCCAAGCTTGACCTGTCGCTTAAAAGGCCTAGAAAGTCGCAGCCCCCAGCCCATCATCTTAGATAAAGACCTCAAATTACCTCTCTCCTTAAATCTTTTTCAAACAACCGCTCCGATCGCGCCCTTGATCATTCACGGCCCTGATATAAGCAATGCCCAAATAGAAAACTATGCACCCCCGTCTATTGAATTATGTGAATGCCCGCTTGGTAAAGATAACCAAATAGATTTAAGCGCCCTAAATCATCTCTTAGCCACCAGAGGCATCACCCGCCTGTTAGTGGAAGGGGGGCCAACACTTGCCAAATCTTATATCAAACAAGGCTTAGCAGATGAATTGGCAGTGTTCCAAGGCGCAAACGCCCTTGGATCTGCAGGCATGCCCCCATTTGACGACAAGCCCTTAAGCTGGGCATTAAACGAGCACCCCTTTGAGCTTGCCTATCAATTAGAGCTGCAAGATAATATGTATTTTCGATATCAGTTCATCAAGCCAACATCAGTTTATCAAGAATGAGACAGAAACACCCAAGCAATCATAAAAAGCAATCATTTGCTAAAATCATCCTTGCAAAGAAATGATAAGTTAAGGCATAACAGCCCATGTTCACAGGAATAATCACAGATATCGGCACGATAACCGCGTGCAAAGCGGGCCGCTTTACGATAGGGTGTCACTATGAAGCGCAAACGATCGATCTTGGCGCTTCAATCGCGTGCGATGGCTGTTGTTTAACGGTAATCGAGACCAAACAAACCAGCCAAAGCGCGTGTGAGTTTACTGTTGATGTCTCCCAAGAAACCTTGAATGTGACAACCTTGTCCACTTGGCAACCGGGGCAAAAAATAAACCTTGAACGGGCGCTCAAAATGGGCGATGAATTTGGCGGGCACATCGTATCGGGTCACGTTGATGGATGTGCTACGATCACCCAAAAAGAGCCCATTGAAAATTCAACCCGTTATGAGCTCAAATGCCCAACAGATTTAAAGGTGTTCATTGCACCAAAAGGGTCTGTTACATTAGGCGGTGTCTCACTAACGGTTAACCAAGTGAAGGATGATCATTTTAGTGTTATGATCATCCCGCATACATTATCACAAACCTGCTGGCAATTTGCAGGCATAGGATCAAAGTTAAATTTAGAGGTTGACCTGTTAGCGCGCTATGCCTTGCGCGCCAGTCAATGTGGAGCAAGCCCTTTATGAGCCAAACGGCCTTAGCAAACAAAGGAGATGCAACCGGTATCTCCCCAATTGAAGAGATCATTAAAGATGCAGCTTGCGGGCGCATGTTTATTCTCGTTGATGCGCAAGATCGCGAAAATGAGGGTGATTTAATCATTCCGGCAAGCTTTGCAGATGCAGATGGCGTCAATTTCATGGCCAAACATGGTCGCGGGCTTGTTTGCTTAGCCCTGGCCAGTGAACATGCCAATCGACTAAATCTTGATTATATGGTTCGTCACAACCAGGCACGCAACCAAACCGCCTTTACAGTTTCCATCGAAGCGCGCGAAGGCATCACCACTGGCATCTCAGCTCATGATAGAGCCCACACAATAAAGGTTGCCATAGATGAAAACGCAGGCGCCAATCAAATCGTCTCGCCCGGCCATGTCTTTCCTCTTGTTGCCCGCGATGGCGGCGTTTTGGTGCGTGCCGGTCACACAGAAGCCGCCGTTGATATCGCCCGCTTAGCTGGCCAAAGCCCCGCCGGTGTGATTTGCGAAATCATGAACGATGATGGCTCAATGGCACGGCTCCCAGACCTGATAGACTTTGCTAAACTTCATGATTTAAAAATTGGCACCATAGAAGATCTTATTGCCTATCGCCGCGCTCATGATAGTTTAATTTATCAATCATCCCAGCATCAGTTAGAGAGCCAATATGGCGGGGACTTCACTTGCCGTATCTATCGCTCAAAACTAGACGAGGTCGAACATATTGCTCTGATCAAAGGGGAGATAAATGGCCAAACCCCAACGTTGGTGCGCATGCATGGCTGCAATTTAATTAAAGATATTATCGGCGTAGGCGCCACCCCATCGGGCGCGCAAACCATCCAAAAATCTATGGATATTATAGACAAACAAGGCGCAGGTGTTGTTGTTCTAATCAGGCATGGGGAGGCAAGCGCCATATCTTCAATGCTATCAAAAACCAATGACAAAACAGACGCCAGCCAAAACAACCGACTGCTAGAATATGGCATCGGGGCACAAATATTATCAGACATCGGTATAAAACAAATAATATTATTAAGTAATTCTAAGGTACCAAAGATCGTAGGGCTGGATAAATACGGCCTTGAAATCGTCGGTCACCAACCAATTGATTGAGAGCTATGCTAGATAAATCATCGACCAAACATATATTAATTCTTGTCTCACCTTATTATGAGGCTGTGGCCAAAGAGCTGCTAGATGGCACCAAAGCCACGTTGAGCCAGCGCGGGGCAACCTTTGAGGAATTTGAAGTTCCCGGTGCCCTTGAACTGCCTCAAGCCTTGAGCGGCGCCATAGACAAAGGGCTGTTCGATGGCGAACCTGATTGTTATTTCCATGGGGTCATTGTACTTGGCTGTGTCATCAGAGGAGAAACATCCCACTACGACATCGTGGCCGAGCAATCAGCCAGCGCGGTGATGAGGTTATGCGTCAATGAGTGCATTCCGCTGGGGAATGGTATTCTAACCGTTGAAAACCAAGAGCAAGCCCTTGTACGCGCCAGCGTCACTCAAAAGAACAAAGGCCATGATGCAGCAAATGCTTGTTTAAAGCTGATAGACATCAACAATCAGTTTACCCAGATTGCTGACGAAGAGGCAGCAATCAATGTCTAACGCAAAAAACTCAAAATCTAAAAATGGAAAATCTAAGGGAAGCGAGAAAAACCGTCGCTCTAGTGCACGCCTTGCGGCCGTACAAGCGCTCTACCAAATGGATGTCGCTCAAATCAGCTTAAGCGAAGTGATGGAAGAGTTCGTATCATTCCGTCTTGGCAAAGAAGTTGAGGGTGAACAATTTAACAAAGCTGATACAAGTTTTTTCAAAAACCTACTTACCGGCATTGTCAGCGAGCAACGCACCCTTGATCCACTCATCGATCAACACTTAGCCTCAAGCTGGCGCCTGAACCGAATTGATAGCACCTTGCGTGCTATTTTGCGCTCGGGAGCTTATGAGCTCATACATTGCCCAAATGTGCCTCCCCTTGTTGTCATTAGTGAATATGTTGATGTCGCGCACTCTTTTTTTGAAACAGAAGAACCCAAAGTCGTCAACGCTGTGCTGCAAAATATTTGGAAAAGCCCAAAAATCGAGCAAGCCTCTGAGGATGTTTCCAAAGAAGAGTCTGAGAGTGTCCCTGAAGCCATTTCTCTAGATGAGGGAGAAGGGGGCGTTTAATGATCGATGAAGTCGATCTGATAAAAACCTTTCTCAAACCCCTAGCACAAGGGGCAACAGCGGCCCTAAATCTTGAAGATGATGCCGCTTTGCTCAAACAAGAACCGGGCAACGAACTGGTGATCTCAAAAGATTTACTGCTAGAAGACATTCATTTTTTAAAATCAGATCCCCCCGAAGACATTGCCTACAAAGCCCTCGCTGTTAATTTATCTGACATCGCCGCCAAAGGCGCCCGCCCTTATGGGTTTTTGTTAGGGATAGGTCTGCCAAAGGCCCCCACAAAAGAGTGGGCGACAAACTTTGCAAAAGGCCTACAAAAGATCAGCCAAACTTATGATTGTCCTTTGTTGGGCGGCGACACCACCGGATCAAAATCTGGGTTGGTCATATCCATCACCATTTTAGGAAGCCTAGCGCAAGGGGCTATGATCAAACGAAGCACTGCCAAACCAGGTGATCACCTGTTCCTCTCTGGCACCATCGGAGATGCCGCGCTAGGGCTCAAGCTGCGCAAGCAACCAGCCTTGGCTGCCCAATGGCAACTAGATAGCACCGCAACAACTTTTCTGATTGATCGCTACACAAACCCGACACCGCGCTTAGATTTAGTGGATCTTTTAACCACCTATGCCAGCGCCGCCATGGATCTCTCTGACGGGTTGTTAAAAGATCTGGAAAAATTATGCCAGGCCTCAAAATGCAGCGCGCAGGTTAATCTGTCCAAACTGCCATTGTCTGACCCGCTATTAACTGTAGTGAAACAAGATGAATCCATAAGGGATCTGGCCCTATCATGGGGCGATGATTATGAGATCTTAACGGCTGTCCCCCAAATAAAGGCCAAAGATTTTCTCAGCGCTGCCCAAAACCAAGGCTGTAAAGTCACCCATATTGGGCAGATAACCACAGGTTTGGCCCTGCCTATTTACTGTGATGAAGATGGTCAAAAAATCACCATAAAAGCAAAAACCTTTGATCATTTTTAAAAATATGCTGGCTCATATAGTCAAAAAGACCAATTTTCCCCTGTTTGATGCATAGAATCCAAAGATTAAACCAATGAGGTGCTTGTCATTTCATCAACTTAATGGCTCAATGGCGCCAGTTTTCAAAAATATCCACAAAAATTGGGAGAGAAATTTATGGACGTGATTGTATGGGGGGTAATTGGCTGCGGCTTATTAGCGCTGCTTTATGGGGCTTGGGCAATTCGCTCAGTGTTAGCCCAAGATCCAGGGAATGAACGAATGCAAGAAATAGCTGGCGCCATTCAAGAAGGTGCTATGGCTTATCTTTCGCGTCAATATTGGACAATCTCGATTGTTGGTGTGGTTATTTTTCTTTTGCTAACATTTTTATTGTCCTGGCAAGTGGCTGTTGGTTTTGCCATTGGTGCAATTATGTCTGGCCTGGCTGGTTTCATTGGTATGTTGGTCTCTGTGAGAGCCAATGTGCGCACGACCCAAGCGGCTAGCTTTAGCCTTGCATCTGGTCTCTCAATAGCCTTTAAATCAGGCGCTGTAACAGGCCTGTTGGTTGCCGGTCTCGCTCTATTAGGTGTGATCATTTATTATATCATCCTTACAAGTGGCATGGGGTATGACATTACAGATCGTGTTGTAATCGACAGCCTCGTGGCTCTAGGCTTTGGCGCATCTCTCATTTCAATCTTTGCCCGTTTGGGCGGCGGTATTTTTACCAAAGGCGCCGATGTTGGTGGTGACCTTGTTGGTAAAATTGAAGCAGGCATCCCAGAAGATGATCCGCGCAACCCCGCAACCATTGCTGACAATGTTGGTGATAATGTTGGTGACTGCGCCGGCATGGCCGCTGACTTGTTTGAAACATATGTCGTTACAATCGTAGCAACGATGGTGTTGGCAGCGATTTATTTTGCAGGCCAACCGATAGTTGAAAAATTGATGATTTATCCACTCGCCATTGGCGGTGCTTGCATCATCACGTCAATCATCGGCACCTTCTTTGTTCGTTTAGGAGCAAACGGCTCTATTATGGGGGCTCTCTATAAGGGCTTTTTCGCAACAGGGATCTTATCTCTAATCGCCCTTTACCCATTAACCGACTATGTCATTGGTCTCGATACAACTCTTACCACCAGTAGTGGTCTTAGCTTTACTGGCATGGATTTATTCTATTGTGGCATCGTTGGCTTGATTGCAACGTCTCTTATCATTGTGATCACAGAATATTACACAGGTACCAATTATCGCCCTGTACGCTCGATTGCGTCTGCATCAGTGACAGGTCATGGCACCAATGTGATCCAAGGTCTGGCTGTGTCACTAGAGGCAACAGCGCTACCAGCTCTTGTCATCATTGCAGGCATCATCATTTCTTATTCTCTTGCTGGTTTGTTTGGCATCGCCATTGCGGTCTCAAC